>DVED01000041.1 GCA_015295945.1 Oscillatoriales cyanobacterium M59_W2019_021
AAAAATCGAGGAGAAGTTCAGCTTGAACCCCGAAAATTTTCCGAGAATTCGACTCAACTTCTGGTTGGGTTACTTTGTCGTTAGTCTAAACTCCAGTTTGGAGTCGCGATGCGATCGAAACTGTAGGGTGCGTTTCGCGCTTCGCGAAACGCACCATTACCTATTACCCATTACTGAACGGGTTCCAACTCATCCAAAATCCGAAAGCGGACGTGATTGATCGCCAAATCCCCCAGGGAAACCACTTCCTTGGGAACCTTTTCGCCGTTGCGCATCAACGTTTCAAACTTGTCCCCTTTCGTCATTTCGATGTGATACCAAGCCAGTCCCATAAAAAAGCGTAACGGATAGGGACCGCGATCGGTGATATCGTCCGGATTGGATTCCATCGGAATCCACCCCCATCCGGGGAGGTAAAACTCCAGCCAAACGTGATTGTAATCCGGTTCGAGGGGAACGTTGCGCAGTTCCGGTTTGGCGGGACATTTGTAGCGCCCCACGGTGCGGCAGGGGATGCCGTTGAGGCGCAACAGCGCCAGCAAAACCCCCACGTATTCGCCGCAGGAACCCTTGCCGCGATCAAGAACGATGTCGGGGGTATCGATATGCGGTTTGATGCCGTAATCGAGGCGTTCGTACACGTAATCGCGAATGCTCAGCACTTGGCGCAGCCAGTTGGTTTCGCTACCGATGGCGTATCGCGCCGATCGTTGAACGATATCCTTATCCATCGCCAAATTGTCATTATCCGATAAATATCGCTCCTGGTATTCTGGGGGAATCTCTCCCAGCTTTTCCACATCCGGCGGGGTCAGGTTATATTTAATGCTGCGAACTTCCAGCACGGCTTTCCAGCCAAAAATGCGGGCTTCGTGGGGTTGAAGGCGATCAAACTCAAACACCGCCCACTGCTGTCCGTCCCGTTCCTCTACGGTAAACGGCAACCCCACCGGTTCGATGGATTTTACCGTCTGGCGAGGGGTGTTGGTGGGCAATCCGATGCGCCATTGCAAATTATCCAACTCTACGGCATCGAGGGGAGACAGTTCCTCGACGTAAGACATTTCCACGAGATAGCCGTTGGAGAGGGTGTAGCGCTTTTCGGCGCTATAGGAAAAGTGCAGGGGATGGATGAAGGTGCGATCGCGAAAGGTTAGTTGATAGGGATTCGAGGAGTTGGGATTGTCCCGAATGTAGGGTTCTTCCTTGGCATAAGCAACGTACAGAATCTCTTCTCCCGTTTCCGGATGGGGATGAAAGGTCAAACCCGTCGGCGACTCGAAGGGGGTCAACGCACTGAAAAGAATGTCTCCCGTCGCCCGATCCAAGCAGTACACCGTCTGCTCCACCGTGTCCGAAACCCACAGTTCTTCCCCCCGGACGGTCAAACTTTCGATTCCCACCCCCGGCGCGTAAAATTTGGTAATCTCCCGTCCCGTTTCTCGGTGGAAGGCAAAGATACACCCCAAACGCTGGCAACTGACGTAGACGACGCCTTGGCAAGCGGCAACCCCATTGGCGGGATAGGGAAGCGTGGCGAAGGGTTGGGGCGTCCAATCGCCGATTTGGCAGGAATAGACGCGATCGCTCTTGGTATACCATAGGGTATCGTCCCACAGCGCGAGTCCTGTCGCCCCGATCGCCTCCCGAGTTTGATGGGCATTGAGGATCTCGGTATCGTCTCCGATGCAGTCGATCCGCACCAGATAGCCGCGAATAGTGTCGATGGCGATCAAGTCCTTTCCAAAAGAGGCGAGACCGTGCAAGGCATACACGCCGTGCGGGCGAATGGTGTGCGACCCTAAACTGTGTTTCACGAGCTAAATCCTTCTAGCAGGGCAGACGAACGGTTCATTTATACTACGCTATGAATGGAAATTGGGGTCATTTTCAGGTTGGGATCGGGCAAGACTCCAGTGGCATGACTGGGGCAATAACCCTAGATTGGAGATCGACCGTTGACCGCAGCTAAGGGTGGAGGGCGGTTTTCCCCGTGTGGATGCGGGATGGCAACGAATCAGCCCGATCGCGCATGGCATCCAACCGACTAGAATAACGGTTCGATCGCCCGGAAAAAGTAGTCAAATTAACGGGGTGGGGAATTCCGAGTTTCGCGCCGAATGTCCCACCGTCCGAATTTCTCTGCGGATTTGACCGAAGAGTTGTTGTATAGGATCGGTAGTCGAGCGCCCAAAAAACTCGATCGACTACCGATACTGCATAACTTTGAGCTACGTTACATAAGTGGTGAATTAGAGAGAGCGTATAAAAAGGGAGCTTTTCCATGGAGAAACGTTTGAGCCCTGCATGGGTATGGTCTGGTATGGCGATCGAGGCGGTGCTGTCGCTCTCGAACCTGGTTCCCCAACCCGCAGCGGCAATGCCCCCATCCTCGGAAGCGCTCCCGCCTGCGCAAACCTTCGCTCGTGCCACCCAAAAAGCTCCTCTGCCGTCGAAATTCATCGATGCTCCCAAAGTAGAAAAAGAATATCGCCCCCAATGGCAGACCTTCGCGCAATCGAACGATACGACCACAGAAGACCCCTTACCCACCCCCGAAATCCCTTCAGAACCCCTGGAAGCGCCCGCAGATCCCCCGGATACCCCGACTCCCACTCCCGAAACGCCGGAAGAACCCGCCGCCGAACCCACTCCAACAACGGGCGATCGCTTCTTAGCCCGAGAAATCCGCGTCACGGGGAGTACGATTTTAGAACCAGAAGACATTCGCGCCATCACCGCACCCTTAGAAGGCACTCAAGTTACCATCGAAGATCTCAGACTAGTTACCGATCGAATTACTCAACTCTATCTCGAGCGCGATTTTCTCACCTCTCGCGCCGTTCTCGCCGATCAGGAAATCGTCGATGGAGTCGTGGAAATTCGGGTGGTGGAAGGACGACTGGCGGATATTCAAATTGAAGGAAATACTCACGTCAGCCAAAGTTACATTCGCGATCGCATCGAGTTAGGCGCGAAAGTTCCCCTCAGTACCTCCAAACTGGAAGACCAACTCCGCCTCCTGCGAGCCAATCCCCTGTTCGACAATATCGAAGCCAGTTTGCGCGCGGGTGAAGGACTCGGGGAAAGCATCCTCCTGGTACGAGTCACGGAAGCATCCCGATTTGGCGCGTCTGTCAGCGTCGATAACTACTCTCCCCCCAGCGTCGGTTCGGAACGGTTGGTGCTGAACGCTCGCTATCGCAACCTCACTGGATGGGGAGACGAACTCTCCGCCGGATACAACCGGACGACGGCAGGGGGAACCGATGTCTTCGATTTCAGCTATCGCGTTCCCCTCAATGCCATGGACGGCACGCTGCAACTGAGAGCCGCACCCAGCCGCAACGAGGTACTCAGGGAGGCATCTCCGCGACCCGTGGTGCAGGGATCTCAATCCGCTCGCTTGCAAATTAGCGGCGAACGGGAACTCTACGAAGTGAGTTTTCGCCAACCTTTAGTGCGATCGCCCCGAGAAGAATTTGCCCTCAGCTTGGGACTGAGCTATCAAAACGGTCAAACTTTCCTGTTTGAAGGACCTTTTCCCTTCGGTATCGGACCCGACGAAGATGGAGAAAGCCGCACCAGCGTCATCCAGTTCGGTCAAGACTACGTACGCCGGGATACTCAGGGTGCTTGGGCATTTCGATCGTCCTTTAATTTCGGCACCGATTGGTTCGATGCCACCGATAGTACCGATGGTTTTGCCGCCCTCAGTCCCGCCCAAGCGCAAACCATTACCGATATCGATACCATTCCCGACGGGCAATTTTTTAGCTGGCTGGGTCAAATTCAGCGGGTGCAGCGACTGAGCGATAACAACCTGCTCATCGCCCAACTGGACGTCCAACTGACGCCAGATTCGCTGTTACCCGCCCATCAATTCGTCATCGGTGGGGGATTGTCCGTGCGCGGATTTCGACAAAACGCCCGATCGGGCGATAATGGTTTCCGGTTTTCCCTGGAGGATCGCATCGCCCTCGGTCGCAATGCCGCCGGACTACCAACGTTCCAATTGATTCCTTTCATCGATGCCGGAGGGGTTTGGAACGTGAATAGCAACCCGAATACGCCCCTCGACCAGCGCTTTCTGGTGGGAACGGGGGTTGGCTTGCTGTGGGAGCCAGAACCCCGCGTCCGCATCCGCTTAGATTATGCCATTCCCCTGATCGATTTGGACGATCGCGGTGTTAACGCTCAAGATGACGGATTTTACTTCAGCGTCGGTTACGGATTTTAAGGCAGAAGGTTTTCACGAATAACTAACAACCAATAACCAATAGCTAAAACGGTGCGTTTCGTTCCTCAACGCACCCTACTAGATTTACCAGCTCGCGATCGTTACAGCAAACCGATATAGTGGAGCGGTCCGTTCCCGCTAATCATTTCTGCCAGCAACAACAAGAATCCGATCATGGCGACGCGACCGTTCCAGACTTCGGCCGCAGGCGTCATACCCCATTCCCACCGCTCTTGAGGGTACATTTTCACCTTCTTCTGCGGGCGGGTAACGCTGTCGAATTTCATCGGCGGTGCTTCTAAGGCTTCGATCGCCAAATTGGCGAGATCGTCGATGAAGGTGGGGTCGGTGTCGAGGGCGGGAACTCGGTAAAACCGCTCGATTCCAGCTTCTTCAGCTAACTCTCGATATTCGATGTCGATTTCTTGTAAAGTCTCGATATGCTCGGAGACGAAGCTAATCGGCACGACCAGTAATGCTTTTACCCCTTGTTGGGCGAGATCGATGATCGCGTCTTCGGTATAGGGTTGCAGCCATTCTACCGGACCGACGCGACTTTGATACGCCAGAGTGTGGGGGTTGGGGCGATCGAGCGCCTTCATAATCAGGCGGGTACAGTCTTCAATTTCTTGCTGGTAGGGATCGCCAGCTTCTTCAACATAGCTCAGCGGCACGCCGTGGGCGCTGAAAAAGATGTGAATCTCGTCGGAATTCGGCAGTCGATCGAGTTCTCGGGCGATCGCTTGCGCCATGGCTTTGATGTAGCCCGGTCGATTGTACCACGACGGAATGACGGTATAGTCGATGCGATCGAGCGTCGGATCTTCCGCCCACAGTTGCTCCAAGAGTCGGAAGCTCGATCCGCTGGTGCTGATCGAAAACTGGGGGTACAGAGGTAGGATGACCAACTGCTCGATGCCGTCGCGGCGAATGTTGGCGATCGCTTCTTCGGTAAACGGATGCCAATAGCGCATCCCGATATAGACTTTGGCATCTTTCCCCTTACCGTGCAAGTTGTTTTCAATCGCTCTAGCTTGCTCCTCGGTAATCCGACGCAGGGGAGAACCTCCGCCAATTTGTCGGTAGTTGTCCTGAGAACGCTGCGATCGGAGCGTGGAAATCAACCATGCCAGAGGCTTTTGCATCCAGGGAAAGGGAAGGCGAATGATCTCTGGGTCGGAAAACAAGTTGAACAGGAAAGGACGGACATCCTCTAGCCGATCGGGACCTCCTAAATTTAAAAGTAAAACACCAACACGACCCATAACCGCAGCAGTTTTCCTAAAATTTTCAGATTAATTTACCAATTTTAACATTGGCTGCCCTTTGTCGTTTGCCGAATTGGTGGAAACTCCCGAAAATCAACAGCAATCGGCTAGTATTCCTTCCGCTCACTCTTCATCCCAAGCTTCGACCGCTAGCAGTTCGCTAATCGGATCTTGCATTGAGAATTCAAACTCTTGCAGCTCTTTTTTCCAAAACTGCCATTCATCTCCATACAGGAAGGCAATTTTCCAGATGCTATCGTTCGGCTTAACGATTTTCGAGTCCACTAACGAGCGGACGTGACGCTGCAACTTCACCATCGGGTGTATAACCTGCTGGTTCATATAACCTCTTGCCAAGTTGTGCAAATACTCTAGTTTTTGGATTTTGTATCTAGTAGACTTTTCAGTCGCGCCTGACTACCTCTGCGTTGATTTGGGCGCTGAAAATTCACATTACCTACATTTAACCCAGCACCGTCGATTTTGGCAAGCGATCGTCGCTAAAATCTTTTGAAGTCTTGACGGTCGCCGCCTTCCCAGGGTTCCGATCGGGGGGAAAACCGAACGCCACCCGTCGATCTCGCGGCGGTTATCCCTACCCGCAAGCGCCCAGACCGACTTCGGGGGGAGTATCCTCCCTCGAAGACTTAAAACTTTACAATTTGCCCGTTGGGGATTGCCATTGGGCGATCGCCTTGCCAACCCGAGATCTTGTATACCTCTGCGAGGTCGATCGATCTCTACAGACGTTGACACGATCGAGGAAAAACTGTAAAATTAGATACAGAAAATAAAACAAATCTTTGAAACTTCAGACGGCAAGCTTGAAAATTAGGACGAAAGCGATCGCCTCACCTCCGAGATCTTCAACGGGAGATTGAAAAAATCGCATTTGCTCCCATCTGTCTGACATCTAGCTCGAACAGGAACGGCAAACTATGAAACTGACTTATCGCGGCGTCACTTACGAATACAATCCTTGCCCCCAAGACATGACCGAAGGTAAGATCTTAGGTCGCTATCGGGGTCGGGATTGGAGCCTTCGCTACCCCAGACACATGAGCGTACCCCAACCGATCGCCCAATTTCAATATCGCGGTGTTCCCTACCGCACCACGGCAACGGGTGATATCCAAGCGGTTAATACGCAAACTCCCGCACTGGGAAACGTCAAACAACCCACCCTCTCGGAAGTGGCTAAAGTCCACCACGCTCATCTGATCCAACGCCTGCAACGCCGTCTAGAGGTTGCCAAAGCCCAAGGCGACGCGCAGTTGGTGTCTCTGTTGGAAGAAGAAAGCCGTCAGCTTGCTTGAGGTTTGGAGTTGGGGAGTTGGGGTTTGGGGTTGGTTATTGGTTATTCGTAAAACCCTTCTGCCTTTCCTCTTGAACTCCTCAATCTTCAGCCTTTGACGCAAACGACTTGCTTGAGAGTCGCAACCACTTCCACCAAGTCTTCTTGCTGAGCCATCACCTCATCAATGGATTTATAAGCCCCTGGAATTTCATCTAAAATTCCAGAATCTTTCCGGCACTCCACACCTTGCGTTTGGGCAACCAAATCGTCGAGGGTGAAGTGCTTTTTCGCTTTATTTCGAGACATCAATCGTCCGGCACCGTGGCTGCAAGAGCAGTAGCTGCTGGCATTGCCTTTCCCTTTGACAATGAAGGATTTCGCCCCCATAGAACCGGGAATGATGCCATAATCGTTTTCTTGCGCCCGCACCGCACCTTTACGGGTGACGTACACGTCTTCGCCGAAATGCACTTCTTTTTCCGCGTAATTATGGTGGCAGTTAACCTCAAGCAATGGCTTCGTGGGTTTGCCCCCAGACAGGTGTTTTTCGATCGCTTTTTTAAAGCGAGCCATCATCACATCTCGATTGTAGCGAGCGTAGTTTTGCGCCCACTGTAAATCCCGCCAATAGGCATGAAAATGAGGGGATGCGGTTACGAAATAAGCTAAATCGGGATCGGGAAGGTAGGTATTGGTCATTTTTGCCAGGTCTTTGGCAGTGCTGATATGGCATTGTGCCAGTATATTGCCGATGTGCCGAGAACCGGAATGGAGCATCAGCCATATGCTATCTTCGGTGTCGATGCAAACTTCGATAAAGTGGTTGCCGCCACCGAGCGATCCCATTTGTTTCATGGCTTTGCTTTTCAAGTCTTGCACGCCGCGATGCAATTCGTTGAAATGCTGCCATCCCGACCAGTTATTGGCGAGTTTATCGATGTCTTTGTTTTCGTTAAATCCAACGGGAATTGCGGCTTCGATCTCTTGGCGAATTTTCTTGAGCTTGCCATCGAGTTGAGAAGCGTTAAATGGAGTTTTAACTGCCATCATGCCGCAACCGATATCGACTCCGACGGCTGCTGGAACGATCGCATCTTTAGTGGCGACGACGGAACCGACTAATGCACCTTTTCCGAGGTGAACGTCGGGCATGAGGGCAACGTGTTTGTAGACGAACGGCAGGGAGGCAACATTTTTTGCCATCTTTAATTCTTCGCTGCCGAGATCGTGACCCGCCCAGGATAAAACGGGATTGGGTGTTGCGATCTCTAAGGGTTTGTAAGGCATGAGATGTCTTCAGGTAAGTAAATTTGGATCGTTAAGGTGAGACTGACGATCTGGATAGGAACTAATTTGTAATATTTTGTAGTATAACGCAATCGCGGGTTGGTGCAAACCCGTAGCAATAAAACTTTTCAATCCAAAAAAATAGAGGCACATCTAAATGTGCCTCCCGTTGCGATGGTTTTGAAGTTGCTGCAATTGCAGACGGTATGGAAGCTATCGGGGCATAATAATTTTAGCTGGGATACCCACGGCGGTTGCTCCGGGAGGAACATCGCACATGACGACTGCATTAGCGCCGATTTTTGCACCATCCCCAATTTTCACGGGACGGATGATTTTTGCCCCCGAACCAATATCGACGTGACCGCCAATTTTAACGTTTTTAGTAATGGTAACTTGTTGAAAAATGAGGCAGTTCGGTCCGATCGTCGCAGAAGGATGAATGACAATGCCATTGGGATGCGTGAGTTTGAGTCCTCCACCCAGTTGGCTATTCAGAGGAATATCAGAACCGGTGATCGCACTCCAAAATCGATATTGAATGACATTGGCAATACAGCCTATTTTCTTAAAAAGACTTCTCGATTTTTGCCACTTTTGATATTTGCGTATCGATCTTAAGAGTTGTCGGCTAGGGTCCCACCACTGGCGCAGTTGTTCTCGCCCCCAGTCCGGATCTGTTGCGGAAATTGTTTGGGAGTTTTTGGTCTTCGTTGAGGAAGAAATGACAGATCTAACAGCGATATTTCCTGAATTGAATAGACCAACTTGCATGAAAGACTTCCCTCTTCTTCGGTATACCTACCATTATAATAGAAAATATATAAAAATATTAGGAAGATAAATTAAAAAA
>DVED01000126.1 GCA_015295945.1 Oscillatoriales cyanobacterium M59_W2019_021
CGATCCCATCCCGAACTCGGAGGTGAAACGCTTCTGCGGCCAAGATACTTGGAGGGTTGCCTCCTGGGACAATAGCTCAGTGCCAGGTTCTTTTTTGGAGAAACTCCTTCTAGTAAAAGAAGGGGTTTTTCTTTTTGGGAGAGAATTATAACAGAATGTTGAGGGTTTGACCCCCGTACAGAGCCGATTGATTGCGGTATCTTAGGGTATAGATCGACCGGTCGATCGAGTTGAGAACGCCCCAGAGGAGTTTGAGCGTATGCAGTTTCACATTCAGCCGGATAGCGATATTCCGGCTTCTAACCAGCTTTTTAATCAAATCCGATTTGCAATCGCCTCGCGGCAGTTTCCTCCCGGACATCGCTTGCCCAGTACCCGCCAATTGGCAATGCAGACGGGATTGCATCGCAATACGATCAGTAAGGTGTATCGACAGCTTGAGGAAACGGGTTTGGTGGAAGCTCAAGCGGGTTCGGGGATTTACGTTCGCGCTCAGGGACACGAGGGGGGAACTCAGCTTAAATCGCCGATTTTAGATAAATACCCTCAAGCTTATAAGATCGTGCAGCAAAGTTTGGACGATTTGCTCAAGCAGGGTTGCTCTCTCAATCAAGCCCGAGAATTGTTTTTGGCGGAAATTGATTGGCGTTTGCGTTGCAGTGCCAGAGTTTTAGTGACGGCACCCGCACAGGATTTGGGCGTGGGAGAATTGATGGCTCAGGAATTGGAGCAAGCATTAAGGATTCCGGTGCAGTTAGTGCCGATGGAAGAACTGGCTGCGACGCTGAATCGGACGAATTCGGGGACGGTGGTGACGAGTCGTTATTTTATCGGAGAGGCTGAGGAGATCGCTGCACCTAAAGCTGTTCGGGTGATTCCCATCGATATTTACGACTATGTGAAGGAAATCGAGTTAATTAAAGGACTGCCTAAAGACAGTTGCGTGGGTTTGGTCAGTATTAGTTCGGGATTGCTGAGAGCGGGGCAAGTGATCGTTCACAGTTTGCGAGGGGAGGATCTGTTGGTGATGACGTCGCAAACCGGAGATGCTTATAAACTCAATGCGTTAGTCCGAAGTTCCCGCACGATTATCTGCGATCAGGCGAGTTTTGCCACCGTGAAGATGTCTATTAATGCTGCGAGGGAAGATCTGATTCGTCCGCCTCAAGTCACCTGTTTTGGCAATTATATTGGTGCGTCCTCGATCGATTTGCTCAAACGAGAGTTGGGGATTGACTGAGATCGAGATCTGTCCCGCTATCTACCCGCCATATCGGATAGACAAAGAACCAATGACACAGGACTCGCGGCAAATGACCCATGACCAAGTTGCTATTAATCGAATCGCCGGGAAAGCTGAAAAAATTGAGCCAAATTCTCGGGTCTGGTTGGATTGTCAAAGCCAGTATGGGACACGTTCGGGAACTGGCAAACGACGGTGAATCTTCTTTGGGGTTCGATCTTGAAGGCGATCGGGTTTGGTGTCGGTATCAACCTCGCGGTAGTCGGGGGAAACAAACTCTGGCTGACTTGAAACGAGCGGTGGAAGGGGCATCTCAGGTTTATCTGGGAACCGATCCCGATCGCGAAGGAGAAACCATCGCTTGGCATTTGCAACAGGCTCTCCGCATCCACAGACCTTTGCGCGTCACCTACAGCGAAATTACCCCGGCTGCCGTCCGACAGGCGATCGATCGTCCCCGACCCCTGGATGCTAACTTGGTGGCGGCGGGACGCGCTCGAGATTGCTTGGATAAGTTAGTCGGTTATAAGGGATCGCCCCTGTTGTGGAAGTTGAACAACGGGGCGAAATCTATGGGACGGGTGCAGAGTGCGACGCTGCATTTAATTTGCTTGCGAGAAGGGGAAATTGTCGCTTTTGTTCCGGAAGATTATTGGAGTGTTTGGGTTGAATATCAAGAAGGATTTAAGGCATTTTATCGATCGAGTTTGAATCTGAAAAAGACGGTAGCAGAAAAGGAAGCTGATGACGCGGCAGAAAAATTGCCCGAGCGGCCGGAGTCCGATCGCGTTTCCACCCAAGCAGAAGCCGATCGATTGGTAGAAATTGCCCGATCTCATTCCCATTGTGTCGTTAAAATCGAACGCCAAAATACCCGACGCAATCCACCGCCTCCTTTCACAACTTCCACTTTACAACAAGCTGCCGGATCTCGCTACAAGTGGGGTTCGGACAAAACGATGAAAGTTGCCCAAACCCTCTATGAAGGGGGACATATTACGTATATGCGAACCGATTCGGTGACACTGAGTCCGGACTTTTGCGCGGCGGCGAGACGGTGGTTGGAACAACACGATGCCGATAATATTCCTTCCCAAACTCGCAAGTTTCGAGCTAAAGCTGGGGCGCAGGAAGCTCACGAAGCGATTCGTCCCACTCACGTCGAAAATACACCGGAAAGATTGCCAGACTTAAGTGTAGATTCAGCTAAATTATACGATTTAATTTGGAATCGGGCGATCGCCTCTCAATGCCGTCCTGCCGAATTACAAAAAACGCGGGTTGTCACTCAATCTGGGGATATTTTCTGGGAAGCAAGGGGACAAATTGTCACGTTTGCTGGGTATACGCGCTATTGGAACAATCTCAGCGCTGATACGCATTTGCCTCCATTACAAGAAGGGCAAGATTTAACGCTCAAAAAAGCCGATTCGGAGAAGAAGAAAACACAACCCCCACCGCGATATACCGAGCCAAAATTAGTACAATTGATGGAGAGAAAAGGTATCGGCAGACCGAGTACCTACGCCCCGACGATTAGAACTTTAAAAGATCGAAATTACGTTGATTTAGGGAAAGATAAGAAGCTGCACCCCACGCAATTGGGATTAGAGGTCGATCTCTTTTTGAGGCAGGTTCTTCCGGATTTGCTGCAACCGGAATTTACTGCAAAAATGGAAGCAACTCTCGATGAAATCGCCGCCGGAAAGCAAGATTGGGAATGCTATCTCAATCACTGGTATCGCGATTATTTGAGTCCGGCTTTAACGCAAGCGAAGCAGCAGGTTAGCAACTATCGATCGCCCTCAACTTTGACCCACTCTGCGGCATCTTCTCCGGAAAAATCAACACAGAAAGCCTCCAAACAAACCCGATCGAGAAAAACTAAATCAGAGTCTAAAACGGCAGCATCTCCCAGTTCGATCGCCTGCCCAAAATGCGATCGTCCGATGAGTAAAGTTCCTTCAAAATCCCCAAAGTTAGCTACCGACCATTTCCTCAAATGCGACGAAAAACTCGGAGGATGTGGAGCGGTGATGTTTTGGTCCGATCGGCAAAAACAGTACGAACTTCCTTACTCAGAACGCAAACATACAGAAAAGACTGCAACAACAAATTCCCAAACCAGTCAAAACTGGTGGGAACAGCCGATCAAAACAGAAAGCGCTCTTCCCCCTTGGCTCAAAGGAAGGAACAAGAAAAAAGGGCGATCAAAACGCCATATCAAAACTCCAGAAATGAGCGATATTCGCTGTCCGAAGTGCGATCGGTTCATGAGTAAAATTTTATCGAAATCTCCCAAACTCGCTGCGGATCATTTTCTCAAATGCGATCGATCTCTAGGAGGGTGCGATACCGTAATGTTTTGGTCGGACAAGTACCAGCAGTACGAATTACCTTACGGCAGTCAACCGAAAACCACACCTCAACTCACGGATTACAAATGTCCGGTTTGTCAATCACATCTGGAGGAGTATCACTATACCAAAGAAGGCATAGAAAAATCCATGTTGCGCTGTTCTGATGTTAAAAATAGACGGGAACAATGTAAGGATGTTGCCTATTTTCGCTCGCTACGCGAGCGATGGTGGTCGCCCAAATTTGGCGAAATGTAGGGGTTCGCCGTTAGATCGCTGTCGCACAAATGAGCGACGCACGAAAAAGCGACTGGGCGATCGCCAAAATCTACCCCACAATTAGACATGACGCATTAACCGAAACACTGATGAATCTAGCGTTATTAATCACTTGGGCAATTGCAGGATGGTGCGGCACGGTTCCTCCGCGACTGCAATGGCGGTTCCCGCCACCACCAAACCCCTTTTGGCGGATAGCTTACGGAGCGATCGGGATAGCTGGGGGTGTTGCCGGGGGGTTTCTCTACAACAGTGCGTTCCCCGCGCAGTCGCTCGATACCGTTAGCGTTGCGGCGACTACCTTCGGGGCATTACTCGGCGGTATCTTGGCATCCGACTTGGCAGGGAGCGCCATTGATCGCGTTTCAGGCGAACCCAACCCGCAACCCAGTACCAAATAAGTTTACCCAACGACACCTCAACCTAACTCCCCAGGAATGATATTCCTGGGGTTTTTTATCGCGAGCCAATTACGGCAAAGTCCCGGAATCCAAGGGTTCCTTGATGGGTTGCTTGAATGGAACTTCGGGGGATTGAGCCGATTCCGCAGGTTCGGGAGGATAATAAGGTTCCGGTGCGGGTTCGGAGTACGGCTCTTCGTAATACGGCTCTTCGTAGTAAGGCTCGGAGGGGGCGGGGGCGGGGGAATTTTGCAAATTTTGCCAATCTCGAATCAGCGATTGCGCTTGACCGTACAGGTCGCTATACGCTGGAACTTTGTCGGCAATGGCGATCGCCCCGGACAAATCGTACCACGATCGTTCTTGAGCGATATTCAACAATTCCTGGCTCCACTGGTCGATCGCCCGATCGGCTTCCGATCGCCAAGAACTCGACCCTGGAACCTGATTGGCTTGAGCAATTGCGGAAAATAGGGACTCCGGCGACTTGTTCCCCGCCGTTTTATAAGCCTCGTCCAAACTGTCGCGAGCGTTGTTTTCCGTTTGCCAATTGGCGATCTCGCTTTGCGCCTCCCCGTAGAGAGCACTGCTGCTGGGAATTTGTCCGGCAGTGGCGATCGCCTGCTGGATATTGCCGGAATTGGCTTGTTCTCGCGCTTGGGATAAGTAAGGCTGGTCGCGACGGCGAGAAATTTCCCCTTGCCACTGGGCGATGAGATCTTGAGCTTCTCCCGACAGCGCCCGACCGGAACCCACGCGACGGGCTTCGGCGATCGCCCCGGACAAGTTCCCCTGGCTCGCTAATTGCCGAGCTTGGGTCAAATACGGTTGGTCTTGTTGGGTTTCGATTTGCGCCCGCCAGTCGGCAATTTCGCTTTGCGCCTCTTCCCACAAGGGATTGGTTTGGGGAATTTGTTGGGCTTGGGCGATCGCCGTGGTCAAATCGTTGATACTTCCCGTCCGGGCAAAATCCCGCGCCCGTTCCAGCACTGCCACTTGGTCGATCCCCGCTTGCCAGCGATCGATTAATTTCTGAGCTTTACCATAGAGCGGGCTGTTGGGCTGGATGCGCTGCGCTGCCTGGATGGCATTTTCCAAACTGCCCACCGTCAGCGACCACGCTTGCGATTCCGCCCGCGCCAGGGTGACGAAATCCCGCGCTTCTTGCTTGAGTCCGGTACTGTCGGGAACGCGCCGCGCGATCGCGATCGCCCCGTTGAGATCCTTCGCCTCCAGTGCCGCCTCGGCGAGTTTCATCATTTCCCGCCCGTATTCCTTAATCGCTTTGCGGGCTTCGTCGTAAACGTAACTCTTCGAGCCGATTTTCTCCGCCAGTTTGATAGCTTCCACCAAATTATCCGCACCGCCTGCCTCGGCTAGCTCTTCGGCGCGACCGAGTTTCATCCCGTCTTCCCGAGCCGTTTGCAGCAGCGTGGTAATTTCCTTGTACTTGGTGGTTTCCCAGTAATGATTGCCCACCGACAGCAGCTTGGTGGCTTCCCGGAATGCCTGTCCCCAGCGCTGTTTGCGCATGAAAGCTTCGGCATTCTTGTAAACTTCCTCTGCCGTTCCCCAAATGGTCTCCCAGCGTTCGATCCGCTCCTCGATCGACTGGGCATTTGCCACGCCATCGCCTTTACTCAGCGGCACTTTTCGGGCAATGCCGATCGCTTCGGTCAGCTTTCCTTCCTGGAACGTATCTTCCGCCAAATCTAAAATCTTTTTCGTCCACTCTTCGATTTGGTCGTTAATCGACAGCCGCAAGGGGTGATCGGCAGGCAGCGTATTCACCAGGGCGATGGCTTCGAGCAGGTCGTCTACTGTTTCTTTCTGGGCCGCCACTTGGGCGCAGTAGAGACGCATCGATGCCGATGCCAGGGGCCAAAAGATGGAGGGACAGTTGGGCAGCGACGGCATCTTCAACAGCATGGCAGTCGCCACGAAACCCGAACCGCCAAACCCGAGAATGCAGAGGATTAACCAGGTTTGCAGGCTGGGCCATCTCAGGCGCTTCCACAGGGGAATTCGGGGAGGACGCATCGCCTCGGGAACGTCTTCGGGGGGGAACTCGGGTAGCGATCGATCGAAATCGGACACTCGATCGACCGTTAACGCACCAACCGCAGCCGCATCTCGTCCCAATCCATTTTCTCCAGATGCCATCGCGGATTTGGAGGAGGGGCGACGATCCCGGCGTTTCCGAGTCGCTTCCGGAAAATCGGAAAGCTTCCCTGTGTCACCAGACTCTTCGGACGGCTCGTCTGCCCACCAGTCGGGAATTTTGGTTTCTCTCATCTTCCCCCACACCAAAACACTCGTGTTAGACCTTTTGGTTGTAGCGCGAACTCTACAATCGTTGCCATAGTACCGCTCTTATCGATAAAAAGCTAGTGGTTAGTGGTTAGTGGTTGGTGGTTATTTGGGGTTTGGGGTTTGGGGTTTGGGGTTTGGGGTTGGTTATTTGTCAATTGTCATTGGTCATTCGTCATTAGCAAACTTCTTCTCCCCCCGCTCCCCTCGCTTTTTCCTCCTGCAATTCCCGAACTCCTCAGAGGGTCGCGGACAAAAATCGATTTGTGGTTCACACTCTATAAAGAGAACCTACATCCAGACTCCAGTATTATCCCTGACGATCGCCCATGACCGAACAACTCAAATCTGGTTACTCGATTGCTTGGACGCGCATCGACGAAATCCCGCAAACGGCTTGGGATGCCTTGGCAAAGCCGCTGAAAACCCCATTTTTTGAATGGGATTGGCTGCACGATATCGAAACGTCGGGAAGTACGACAGCGAAAACGGGTTGGTTGCCCAATCATTTGACGGTATGGCGCGATCGCGCTTTGGTGGCTGCTGCGCCACTGTACGTCAAAGGTCACAGTTACGGGGAATTTGTCTTCGACCACCAATTTGCTGACTTAGCCCATCGTTTGGGTATCCAATACTATCCCAAATTGCTGGGGATGAGTCCGTTTACTCCGGCAGAAGGCTATCGCTTTTTGATTGCGCCGGGGGAAGATGAGGAGAAGCTGACGGAGTTGATGGTGTGGGAAATCGATCGATATTGCGATCGCCATCAGATTTCCGGCTGTCATTTTCTCTACGTCGATCCCGAGTGGCAACCCCGCATCGAACGTCGCGGTTTCACTCCTTGGTTGCATCACAGCTACATTTGGGAAAACCAAGGGTTTAGTACGTTCGACGATTATTTAAGTGCATTCAACGCCAACCAGCGCCGCAATATTAAGCGAGAACGAAAGGCAGTTTCCAAAGCGGGATTGCGGCTGCAAACCTTTACAGGTGAGGAAATTCCCCATTCTTTTTTCCCGTTGATGTATAAATTTTATGAAAATACCTGCGATAAATTTGGTTGGTGGGGCAGCAAATATCTAACTAAAAGTTTTTTCGAGAAGTTGCATCATAACTATCGACATCGGGTGGTGTTTGTAGCCGCTTACGACGAACGAGACGATCGCCATCCAACGGGAATGTCGTTTTGTTTGACCAAGGGCGATCGACTGTACGGACGGTATTGGGGAAGCTTCCAAGAAATCGACTGTTTGCATTTCGATGTTTGCTACTATTCGCCGATCGAATGGGGCATCCAAAACGGCATCAACCTCTTCGATCCGGGAGCCGGAGGACGCCACAAAAAACGTCGCGGTTTCCCCGCTTCTCCCAACTACAGCCTCCACCGCTTTTATCACCCTCGTCTAACTCAAATTTTGGTTCCGTATCTCGCAGAAATCAATCAGTTAGAACAGAAGCAAATCGACCAGATTAATCAAGAAATGCCGTTTGCGAATAAAGAGGGTTAGTTTGAGCAGTTATGATTTTTTTAGCGCGAGATGCGACGATCTCAGAAGCCAAGCTCACCCAATACCTACTTGTACCATTACCAAAAAACGATAAATCTAAGTTTCTCGCTCGATATTACCAAAGGCAAAAAACTCGAGGTTCTCGAGCAAATTTTTTATGTCGATCCTCAACCCATGCCAGAACCCATTGCCGAGCCTTCTGTGGAGTCTAAACCTGTAGCCAGTTCGATCGTCAATACTGGTAATCTCAAATCCAAGTCTGTGGCTCAACTCAAAGAACTTGCCAAACAACGAGGTATGAGTGGATATAGCAAAATGAAAAAAGCCGAGCTGATTAAAGCTTTAAGCTAACTCGATCGAGAGTTCAACATACCCGTGTCAATTCAACTCAAAAAGCATCAATTTCGATCGATCGTCGAACCGCTGTGAAACCAACCGCGACGCCAGAAAAAATAGACCAAACTGGTAGCAAGGACGAACATAATCCCCAAACAAATGGGATATCCCCAATACGCATTCAACTCCGGCATATTCCACGGCGATGCGTCGGTGTTGAAGTTCATGCCGTAAATTCCGGCAATAAACGTGAGGGGAATAAAAATGGTGGAAATAATGGCGAGCAATTTCATGATTTCGTTCATTTTATTGCTCAATACGGAGAGGTAGACATCCATCAAACTGGAAGCCAATTCCCGGTATGTTTCCACCATATCAATCAGATGCACGGTGTGGTCGTAACAATCGCGTAAATAAACGCGAACGTCTTCCCCAATCAGCGGACTGCCATCCCGCAACAGGGTGTTGATAGCTTCTCGTTGCGGCCAAACCACGCGACGGATTGCTAGCAATTCCCGCTTGATTTTATAAATTTCCGCTAAGGTGCGATCGCTTGGAGAGAGAACCACTTCCGTTTCTAAGATTTCTAAGCGATCGCCATACGCTTCTAAAACGGGAAAATATCCATCAATTACAGCATCCCATAGCGTATAAACTAAATAATCCGTACCTCGGCTGCGAATAATTCCTTTATTTTGATAAATGCGATCGCGCACGGGATCGAAACAATCTAAATCCGGCTCTTCCTGCACCGTTAAGACGTAATATTTACCCACCACAAAACTGACTTGTTCCAGCCAAAATCCCTGTCCGTGTGGCTTTAACAACGCCATTTGTAAGAGAACGACCAATTGGTCGCGATAGTCCTCAATTTTTGGGCGTTGGGGAACGTTCACCACATCTTCCAGTAATAGCGGATGTAAATCGAACACCTCCGCTAATTGATTTAAAATTTCTTCGCTGCCAAAACCGGAAACATCAAACCAAGAGACCGACTGGGTATCTAAATATTGGGCACAGGCTTCTGGGGTTAAATTCTCGAATCGTTCGGCTCGATCGGCACTGTAGTCGATGAGAACGATCCTCGACGGTTTGGCATCGCTTTCAATTCTTAGGGTTCCGGGAATGCTACCCGGCAGATCGCTGGCATATTCTAACAGTACGTCTTCTTCATCGTTTCGGCGATCGAATTTTCTAAATTTATTTAAAAGTTTGCTCTTTTTTGCAGACATCGCATTTCCGTTTGACTAATTCAAGAAGTGGCTTAGAGAAAGATTTTCGAGAATTAGTCCGGGTGCTTGGAGGATGGAATATCCTAAAAATCCAAAGAAGATCGTGACGGCAATTCCCCAAACATAAGCAACGCACATTAATAAGCCATCGGCTTCTAGAGTCGCGATCGCCAGTAATAAAATCGCCACGGTTGGCAGCGGATTGGTCATGGGAATCGGCAACGCGAGTAAAAAAGCCAGCCAAGCGATCCACAAGCCATTCAACCGCCAAACATAGCGATTTTGGGCGAGTTTTAGCAGGCGAGGTCGAGTAATCTTTTCCAGTCGTTTGGTTAATCGTTTCAGATTTTTGAGCAGTCCGATCGCGATTTCTTTAGGAAACTTAAAATTGGCGATCGCACGAGGCAACCAAGGTTTGTGTTTTCCCATTGCCATTTGCAAAGCTAGCAAGAAACAAACCGCACCTAAAATCGTTCCCGTACCGGGTGGCATGGGCAGTAAAAATGGCAGGGTTAACAGTCCGATCGCCAAACTAAATCCCCGTTCCGAAGTTTCGGCAAGAATGGCAGAAATTGTGAGCGGGCGATCGGCTAAGCGTTGTAATAAAGTTTCAATATCTTGAGAAAACTTAAGGTGCATATTTTAAATCTAAAAGAGGTTTATCTATTGTTTAATCTTACATCAAGAATCGGTGTTTTAACGAGATGAACGGTTTGAGAAGCAATCGTTACCCGACCCGAAGTTCGATCAAATTCATCTAACAAACCGGTAAAAAGTCGATCCTTGGTTCCTCGCCTGCATTTGTAATCAACAATATATCGGATCGTAAATTCTAGCCAGTTATCGGTTGCCACTAAAGTAACAACAGGTTCGATTGTTGCATCTTCAATTAGGTACTTTTGCACCATGTGCTGCCATTGTAATTTAGCAAGCGGTATATAATCCTTCACCACTTCATTGACAACTTTTTGACAAATATCGCGAGCTAACTGGCGATCGCTGCCATATTCGATCGGAATTGAAACTTCATCCCAAACAAAGGGAAAATCGCCCGAATAATTAAATACGGGTTCTTTAAAAACAAAGCTATTAGCAATGCGAACGATTCGTCCGTTATAGAGATCGGCTTTTACCCAATCCCCACATTCCATCAAAGTTGTCCTTAAAAGGCTAATATCAATGACGTCGCCCATAATGCCACCTAGCTCGACTCGATCTCCTGGTTTGTAGAATTGCCCCAAAGAAATAGCAACCCAACCCGCAAAACTAGCAATGACTTCTTGCAGGGCAAACGCTACCCCAGCACCGATCGCCCCCACAATTACAGTGATACGACCGAGGCGATCGCTAAACACTAATACGACATAAAGAAGAATTAAAATATAGCCGCAGAAAGAGATCGCTTTTCGGAGGCGATAGCGCATATCGCCATCCTGAACTAAGCGGGGTAACGCTTTGTTCAGGAATCGAAAGATCGAGGTGATAATTAGGATACTAATTCCCACTTCAATCAACTTGATGGCATTGGGATCTTTCAGCCAACGCCTGATGATGTCCAGAAAGTTGGTCATGGGTCATTCAACATCAGCCAAAAATCTCTGGAGTAGATGCAATAGATCGCCCAAATTGGAGCTATCTCAAATTTGCTTTAGACTAGAGCAGAAATCGAAGCGTGACGTAAAGTGCAGCTACAACCAACTGCACGATCGTGACGGGTATCCCGTAGTGCAGAAACGCCTTAAAAGAAATAATGAGTCTGTGCTGTTCGGAAATTCCCGCCGCAACAATGTTAGACGATGCACCCACTAACGTTCCATTTCCGCCTAATGTTGCTCCATACATCATCGCATAAAATAAGGGTAGCACTTCCGGCGGCAATTGCCCGTCAAACCCTGGAGACAGCACTTCAGCCCCCACAAAGCCCACATTCACGAGGTATTGTTTCAGCAGCGGAATCATAGCCACCACTAGGGGAATGTTGGGGATGACGCTGGACAGGAGACCCACCAGGAATAATAAAACGATCGATCCCAGCGCGATATTTTGTCCTAAGACAACAGAGAGAATTCCCGAAAGCCCTTTAACCACACCCGTTTTTTCCAAACCACCAATCAACACAATCGATTTAGAGTAAGGAACGGAGGAATAGATTTACCAGAATGTCATGTTTTCTACATTCATCGCAATTTTTTAAAAGGAGATTACTTCAATCCGCAAAACTATTTTTCGATCTCGGGTTCTCCAAACAATGCCGATCTCATCCATCAGCACTGTTAATTTTCTCTTCCAAAAGAACTCGATCTGTTAAGAAGGCGATCGATCTGAAGAGTCACTCCGATTTTCAGGTTTTTGTTGGGATTGAGGCCTTCAAGGCAGTCCCCGATATTTCAGGTTAGAACGAGAGGGAAGCCGGGGAAGAAGACAGCCACTATCAAATAACTAATAACTAACCCCTAACCCTTAACCCCAAATCCTTCTGCCATTGAGCTAAATCGGTCAAGGATCGATCGCGATATGCCCCGTAGCGTTCCCGCTTGTTGCGAATTTTGCTGGGAAAAGGGGGAATGATGCCGAAATTGGGCGGCATGGGTTGGAAGTGCTTGGCGGATGCCGTGGCGATAAAGTCGATCAGCGCCCCCAACATCGTCGTCACGGGGAGTTGAATGGGGGACAACCCCAACGCCAATCGTGCCGCGTTAGTTCCCGCCAGCCAACCCCCAGCCGCCGCCGCAGTGTAACCCTCGGTTCCCGTCAGTTGTCCGGCTGCCAAAACCGTGGGACGATGCTGGAATTGCAGGGTTGGGTGCAGCAGTTTAGGTGAGTTGATAAACGTGTTGCGGTGCATCACCCCCATGCGGACGAACTCGGCATTTTCCAATCCGGGAATCAGGCGAAATACCCGCTTTTGTTCGCCCCAACGCAAGTTGGTTTGGAATCCTACCATGTTCCACAACTGCCCCGCTTTATCTTCTTGGCGCAATTGTACGACCGCGTAGAACCGTTCTCCCGTGCGATCGTCTGTGAGTCCCACGGGTTTGAGGGGTCCGTAGCGCATGGTTTCTTCCCCCCGTTTTGCCATTTCTTCGATGGGCAAACAGCCTTCAAAAAATTTTGCCGTTTCCCGTTCAAAATCTTTCAATTCCGCTTGTTCTGCGCCGCACAAGGCTTCCCAAAAGTGCAGGTATTGCTCCTTATTCATCGGACAGTTGATGTAGTCGGCATCGCCTTTGTCGTAGCGGGAAGCGCGAAATGCCACGTCCATATTGATCGACTCTCCCACCACAATGGGACTTGCCGCATCGAAAAAGCTGAGGTATTCCATCCCCGTAAACCGCAGCAAATCTTGGGCTAAGTCGTGGGTGGTCAGCGGTCCGGTGGTGAGGACGACGATGCCCTCAGTGGGGATTTCCTGGACCTCCTGGCGACTGAGAGTAATCAGGGGATGTTGGGAGAGGGTTTCGGTGAGATCGCGGCTGAAGACGGCACGATCGACTGCTAAAGCCCCTCCAGCGGGTACTTGATGTTCGTCTGCCTTACCGATGACGATCGATCCCAGTTGGCGCAATTCCTCGTGCAGTAACCCCGCCGCACGATCGCTCGCTGCCGCACCAAAGGAGTTAGAACACACCAACTCGGCGAGATCTCCGGTATGGTGTGCTGGGGAAAGGTGTTGCGGGCGCATTTCGTAGAGGGTGACGGGAACGCCTGCACGGGCAATTTGCCATGCCGCTTCGGTTCCAGCCAATCCGCCGCCGATGACGCAAACGGGCGATCGATCGATACTCATGGTTTCTTGGGAGAGCAGGGAGAGCAGGGGGAGCAGGGGAAGCAGGGGGAGCAAAGCGACTAACCACTAACCACTAACCACTAACCACTAAC
>DVED01000033.1 GCA_015295945.1 Oscillatoriales cyanobacterium M59_W2019_021
ACCTCAGTACGGGTTAAGCAAAACCCTGTATCCCTTGTTGGGGTTTGGGGTTTGGGGTTGGTTAGTTGTTAGTTGTTAGTTGTTAGTTGTTAGTTGTTTCTCTCCCCCTGCCTCCCTGGCTCCCCATTCTCCCCCTGCTCAAGAAAGCTCCCCCAGCCTCCCCAGCTTCCCCAGCTTCCTCGGCTCACCTTCACCGGAAGCTGTCTTATCCCGTACTGAGGTTACTTATTACGGGCAGGGATAGCGCGATGGGAGAGGGGGCGATCGTGATTTTAGCGCGTTACCGGGTCAAACCCCTGCCCGCCCCCTCACACCGTCGGCAGAAAGGCAACGGGGGTAAAACTCCCGTGTAAACCGTAGGGGATGTGATGCTTCAGATGCAATTTTGCTACGGGTTTGAGATCTCGGGCGTCGAGGATGACGAGTTGCGATCGATGGTTCGCCGCATTGTAGGATAGCAACAGCACCCAACCGTCATCTTCTTGAGTACCGCCAGGACGGGGGACGAAGATGGGTTCTCCGGCAAAACCACGAGGGGCAGCACTCCAAATCTGGCGCTCTCCGGTTTGGCGATCGATCTTCAAAACCGCCTGTAGCGGGGCGTTTCCGGTTTCGGCGTGGGCAGCCCCCAAATACAAGTAACGATGGGTGCGTCCCACCTGTTGCGGGTTCAGCACCGGAAATTCGCAGCAGCGGGGTTCGATAACTTCGTGTCGTACCGTTTTCTGGGATAAATCCATCTGGAAGTGCCAAAGTTGTCCGTGAGGAACGGTATCGAAATCCAGTTGGCGGAAATCGGACTGGGGTTCGACGGTGGGGAAGGAGTTGTAGCAAATGGAATCGAGATAGAGGCGGTTGCCGTCTTCCCAGGCGTTGGCGTGGTGGAAAACGAAACAGGGTTCGGTTTCCAGGATTTGTACTTCTCCCCCTTGGGGCGATCGAGGAATTAAAATAATTCTAGTCGGTTGAGTACCGTCAAACTGCACGCACTCGGCAGCCCCCCGCCATCCCAACACGAAAGGCAGCGGATTGAACTTCACCGGATTTTGGAAGAAAATGCAGTAATTCGGCGTAATTGCCATATCGTGAATGAAGGCAAAACCGGGAATTGCATGGGTGTGTTGGCGCAGCAACTTCCCATCCGGCGCGAATTCGTAAATGGCAATCTTGCTAGAAACCCCAGATTTGAGGGCGAAATTCACCAAGCAAGGTTGACCCCCATCCCACTGACAACTGGGGTCGATGCGCGGGTGGGCGGAAAAGGAATCGCTCTCCTGTAAAACCCCGTTTAAATTATCGATTCCTAGAGTTTCTAGGGTATGGGGATCGAGGCTGTGGGGTTTATCGGCTTCCCACAATGCTAGGAGTTTTTTGCCCCAATAAATAACGTTAGTATTGGCAATATTTTTGAGTTTGAGATCGAATAAATTTGCCAACCAACCGCCGGGTTTTTGGGTGCCGAAGACGCCGCGATAGAGGAGTTTTCCGGCAGCTTTTTCGGCGAGATATCCTTCGGTTTGCACGAAGCGGTTGCGAAAATAGGCGCGACCCCCAGAAAAGGCGATCAAACAAACCATGCCATCGCCATCAAAAGGATGGTGAATGGGTTGACCGCCCACATCTAATAAACCCGGTCCGTTGCGGAATAAGGTTCCTTCTAAATTGGGGGGAATTTCGCCGTCAATTTCCTCGATCCAATAGTCGTATTCGTTGGGTTGGGAGAGATAACCTTGCTGCCAGTCGGTGCGGGTGTAGGAGGTTTCGGATATATTAGATGGGGTTTGAACTTGCATGATTGGGAATTGGCTAGTGGCTAGTGGCGAATCGGGGATAACTATTTTCTGAAATCCTTTAATTCACGCTGACCGGTTCGGGTTCGACGGTGGGAGCGATCGCACTTTTGACAACGTTTTTTTCTTCGTCTCGATTATCCGGCAACCAGTTGATAAACGGTAAGGGTAATAGGGTACTGAGATTGGTAATCATGACGAGCAACCAGAGGCGATCGAAGTTGGTTTCGGTAATCCCCAGCGCGTGCATCAAGACCGCTCCAAATTCGTAAGAAATCAACCCCGCCAAATTCGTCACCGACATCAATAAGGCAAATAGCGTAGCTTCAACGCCCGGAGGACACAGCCGCGCGGCTAACACTAAAACAGGCATGAAAGTAATTTGTCCCATGACGGTGAGGACGAGACTATCCCCTAAACTAAACCAGCGATCGTCGATACCAATGGCACGGTTGGCATGGGTGACTAAAATCAACATCGTCATTCCTAATACCGCCGACATCACAGTAGACCAAGCAAAAATCGTGCGGAAAGGAATGGCTTTTAAAAACCGCTGGAATACCCATACGCCGACGATCGCGGCAATACTCGTGACTAAACGAACTCGTCCCAAAAATTCCGGTTGAAATCCCAGTTCGTTGGTGGTGAAGAAGAAAAACGCAGAATCGGCAGTTGGGGTCGCTTGCCAGATAAATAAAAACAGAGTGGGCAGCCAGATTGATTTTTGACTAATGGCATTTTTTAGCTGTCCGACTTGCTGTTTGATGTTGGCAAATTGAATACGATCGCTCGTTGCTTCCTCGGCAATCCAGATTGCACCCACTGTTATCAACAACGGAAACGAAGCCGTAATTAAGAAGATCGTTTGCGTGCTGAAATGCTCCAACAAGAAACCGCTCAAGTAAGCCGTAATTAACCCACCCACTGCCGATACTCCCCAGCACAGCGATTGCAGAGACCCGACGCGACTGGCAGACTCTTTTCGGGCGCGTTCGACGACCAGAGAATCGACAATCACGTCGCTGACGGCAACAGAGAGAGAACTGAGGCAGATCGTTAACGTTGCCTGCCAAGGGGTTGCCACCACCGTTCCCAGGGCAATCCACGAAGCCGCACCCAAAATCCCCGATAAAATCAGGTAGGGACGGCGGCGATAGCCCAAAATCGGCAATCCGTCGGACATGAAGCCGAATAGGGGCTTAATTGTCCACGGCAGGGCAACAATACCCAACATTGCCGAAACTTCGGCGGGGGTCATTCCCAAGTCGTCCTTGAGGAAGAAGCTGACGGCAAGACGCGCCAACCCCAAAATTCCCTGCACGAAATAAACGAGCAGGATTGCCATCAATTCTGGAGTCGGTTCGTTGCCAAACAGCACCTTTTGGGTGAAGGACTCTTTGAACTTGGCGATTCCGGTAGGCTGAATCAGCATCAGATAAACAAAAATTAAGAAATATTGCTTTTCTTATCATATACGCTATTCCAAAAAGATAGAGGGCAGAAGGCGGGGAAGCAGGGGGAGCAGGGGGAGAAGATGTTTCCCAAGACAATTACCCATTACCCATTACCAACCCCAATCGAGTTGACGGCATCCTTAGGTGCGAGGTATAGTCTGCGGTTTAATCGCGTTGTTTGCCTGCGGATATGACTTTCTCGCACCGATGCTCTGCTTTTGCCCTGGGTTTGGCAATTTCTCTGGCGCCCATGCAATCCCTTCGCGCCCAAGATTTAGAAAATGTGGAAATCGAGACGGTTCCCGTGGCGGAAGGGATTTATATGCTGGTGGGAGAAGGGGGAAATATCGGCGTATCCGTTGGTGCAGACGGCGCATTTCTCATCGACGACCAATTCGCACCGCTAACGGAGAAAATTCAGGCGGCAGTCAGTGCGTTGAGCCAGCGCCCGATTCGGTTTATCCTCAATACTCACTGGCATTTCGACCATACAGGGGGGAACGAGAATTTCGGTCGTGCGGGTGTGACGATTGTCGCCCACGATAACGTTCGCGAACGGATGAGTGTCGAGCAATTTTTGTCCGCGTTCGATCGCACGGTTCCCGCATCTCCGCCGGAAGCATTACCGATTATCACTTTCAACGATACGGTAACGTTTCATCTTAATGGCAATACGATCGAAACCCTTCACGTTCCTCCCGCTCATACCGACGGCGATTCGATCGTCCATTTCCGCGAAGCCGATGTCATCCACACCGGAGATGTGTACTTTAATGGCTTCTATCCGTTTATCGATATCGAACATGGGGGTTCGATTTCCGGGATGATTTCTGCCGCCGATTTGGTGTTAGAAATGGCAGACGAAGATACCCAAATTATCCCCGGTCACGGGGCGCTTTCCAACCGTGCCGAATTGATGGCATATCGCGATATGTTGGTCGCCGTTCGCGATCGAACTCAAGCGGCAATTGACGCCGGAATGTCTGCCGATGACTTTATCGCTTCCAACCCCACCGCCGATTTAGACGTGACTTGGGGCAACGGGTTTCTCTCCCCCGAACAATTTCTCCGCATCGTTTACGAGGATTTAGCAAGGGGGTAATTGGTAATTGGTAATTGGTAATTGGTGATAGTGCGTTTCGCTCCTCAACACACCCTACATTTTTATTCCAATCCAAGGGCGAATGGCATTCACTCCTACAGATAAACTTATTACTTATTACTTATTACTTAGTTTCGATCGCCGATTTTTCCATTGTTGGAAACTCAACATGAGGGCAGCTACTCCAAAGGGGAGGAAGTAGTAAATCGCGCGATAGGCTAACAGGGCGGCTAAGGTGCGATCGGCATGAATGGTGGGGGATAATAATAGGACGATCGCCGTTTCAAAGACTCCCAATCCCCCAGGAACGTGGCTGAGAATTCCGGCCAGTTGAGCGAGGAGGTAAATGGCAAAGAAAAAGGGAAATGATAGCCCTTCTGTTTGTGGGAGAAGAAGATAAAGAATGCCGCTAGCAACGCCCCAATCTAGGATAGAAACTAGGATTTGCAGGATAGACAGTTTTCCGGAGGGTAGGCGGAAAGACCAGCGTTTGAGTTTAAATTCTTTATCGTGACTCCAAAAACTGAGAATTAAATAGCCTAAAGTGATAGCGATAAAAATACCACCCAATGGCTGGAGAGAGTTGATCGGTAGTTTCAAAAAATCGGGAATTTCCAGGGGTTCGATCGCGAATAAAATTCCCCCGATGGATAGCATTCCCAACCAAAAACTTAAGTTACCAAAGGCAATCACTTGGGCAATTTCAAAACCCGACAAACCCCAAGCTAAGTAGAGGCGGTAGCGAATGGCACTGCTGGTGAGTAAGACAAAACCTAATGTATTGGCAAGGGCAAAACTGATAAATGCAGCAAATGCCGTTTGGGGGTAGGGAAGGGGATGGCGAATGTATTGCAACGCCAACCAATCGTAAGCCGTAACGATCCAGTAACCCAGTGCGGTGAGTCCGATTCCCCACAATAACGAAACTTTGGGTAAGGCGTTCAAGCTCTCGAGAATATCTTGAAGTTTGTAGGCTTTTAACTCGTGGTAAAGCGCCCACAATGCAGCCCCCAAGAGAAATATACTAAAAAGAAATGCGCCTAAATGCGAGAGAACTTTTTTATTGGCGATCGAAGACATATTAATTAAGAACCGGGTTTGAAATAATCGAGAAGGCGATCGCCAGAATCTGCTCTAACCAAAGCCACGATAATATCGGGCAACGCCGCATTTCTAGGATAAACTAAATAGCGCGATTCCCATCGCGGATGAAATTTGTCTTTGAATCCATGCAATCCTTTAAAATTATAAAAATGATTTAAATGTTCGTATAAATAATGCAAGGCTTTCTCAATTCGGGGAGAAGATGGGGTTTCTCCCACGCCCGACAGTGCCGAAAGTCCTAAATTAAAACCATCATACCGTCGTTCTTGAAAATACTGAAACAGCGATAGGAATAAAAATTCCATCGTGCCGTTTTCGATCTCGTGACGGTGGCGCATGAGGTCGATCGTGATTTCGTTGAGTTGGTACTCGGGAACGACATTGGCAAACGCACCGATTTCGCCTGCCGCATTTTGAATGACGGCAATTTCGCAATCCCGCAAATAGGCTTCGTCGAACCATCCCAGTGAAAATTGCTTTTCCGAACCGCGCATCATTTGCAACCATTCATCGCTGATGGATTTAAGCTGTTGGAGTAATTCGCGATCGATCTCAGGTGAATAAAACTTTGCCTGGTAGCCGAGTTTGGTAAATCGGTTGATAGAATTTCGCAGATTTCGTCCGGCTTTCCCTTGTAAGGTAAAAGTCTTTAAATCGACGATCGCTTCTTCGCCAATTTTGAGCGTTTTCCATCCCAAACTGCGATACAATTCTAAATTATCGGGTAAAGTCTGATAAAAAGCAGGATACCAATCATTTTGCTGGCAAAACTGTTGAAAACCCACAATCGTTTCCCGGCAATCTTCGATCGGTCCGATGGGATCGCCTAAAGCCACCGCACCCCGACCCTTGGGAACGTAAGCTACCACACTGCGTCCGGTGGGACTGAAATAGTAGGCTTTATCCGGCAACAGGGCAAATCGCGCCAAGGACGATCGCCCGTATCGTTCTACAATATCTCTAGCTTTTTGTCGTTCTCCTTCCGTGGCGGGTTCTCCGCGCAATAAAACGGGACGCAATAACAAAAAGAGCGCGTACAATAACGTCACCGTACCGACTATGTAAATCGAATCGGCAAAAAAGCGACCGAAGCGGGTTATGGGTTGCAGTCCGGCATTATCGGCAGTGAAAAACATCGCCAACGTTTGCCGCACGGCTTCTAGGAAATTAAAGTTAATTTGATAGTGTCGATCGAGCCAGAAAAAACCTACCGTTCCGTAAACCAGGGTAAAGGCTAAAGCTCCCAGTAAAACTCGCACGCCTTGGGCGACAGACGGGCGATCCGATCGAGCGGTAAACGCACCGCGCAAGACGATTAATTGCACCAATAAAACCAAAGCGATCGCGCTTTCTTCGACATCCCATCCTTTAATTAAATGGGCGGCGATCGATCCGATTAATAAGACAATGGTTAGAGACCAAGCTACTCGCTTGCGTCGAGATAAATTGGTGGCTAAAGTTAATAAGAAAAATCCACTCAAGGCAGCGAATAAATGACCGCCCGATCGCACTTCAAACGGAAAAATTTCAGATAACCAATGAACTCGATCTTGCAAGCTCGGCGTCACGGCAGAAATCAAGTTAATCGCGCCTACGATTGTTGTCAAACCCGTTGCGATCCAGATGCCGATTTTTGTTCTTTTGTCTAACACAATCGTTGAAAATTCATGATGATTCTTCCGATTTTCTGAATCACGATTTGACTTCCTGAGTCAGTGGAGGTGAGGTTGAGGAATCGACGCGATCCCATCGATCCGATCGCAAAACCGTTGCCGTACTTTTAATAAACCCCGCCATTGGCACGGCAATTAATAACCCTAAAATGCCCCCCACCCGAGCGCCAATCAACAAAGAAACCAGAACCCAAACCGGGTTGAGTCCGGTAAATCCGCCTAATAATTTCGGAGCAATACCATTCTCGATCGCCTGCTCGATAATCACCGAAACAATTAACACTCTCACCCCCAACCAAAAGCTTTGCAACGCCATCAGCAACCCGACCAAACAAATCCCCAACGCACCGCCAAAAGGGAAAAATGCCATAAAGCCGACGCCCAAACCAAATAACAATCCGAAAGGAACTTTGAGCAAGACAAACGCTAACGTCAGCGCCCCCCCCATCATGGCAGCCAAGGAAGCTTGACCGACGTAGTAATTGTGGAAATTGCGACTGAGGAGCGGACGAACTCTCGAACCGATGGGTTCGGGCAGCCAAGCACAAATCCCTTCCCACAGTTCCTCGCCGTGGAGGAGGATATAAAAAGTCAAAATCAGTGTGAGGACGATGTTTAAGACGCTGCCTACCGTGCTGAAAATCAGATCCAGGAGTTGACCCGTTAGGGATTGTAACTGACCGGAAAGGCGATCGCTCAGTTGGGCAGCAATTCCAGTAAGGTCGATGGGGAGGTTGCGTTCGATCGCCCAATCGTTGAGGGTGCGCAGTTGTTGGCTGCCGGATTCCAGCCAGGTTGGGAGTCGGTTAGCGAGGTCGTTAAACTGGGAAATGACGATCGGTGCGAGGGTGACTCCCGCGACCCCCAACAACAAGAAGGCGATCCCCACCACCCAAAACACCGCACGGGTTCGCGGCACGCGATGGGAAACGAGAAATTGCACGGGATAGTTCAAAATAAAGGCAATTAAGGTCGCTGAGATAAAAATGGCGATCGGATCTCGAAAGTACCGAAAGGCAACGATTAACAGCCAGGCATTGAGCGCGGCGAGGGGAAAAGCCAGCGCCCAAACAATCCACGACGGGATTTGAGTGCGAGGTTTCATGAAGTCAAAGGCGAGCGGGTGGGGAGGTAGACACAAAAAATGTTAACAGAATTTGTCGGAGAAATAGTTCGTTCTCAAGGGTCTTCCCGATACGCAACAGTTGTGCGGGTTCGAGCGAATGGCTGGATCGATTCCCAAAGTTTCCGGCAAAATCCACCTCATTTGGCTGAAATTTTTCGACGCTCTCCAACTCGATCGGCATTTTCCCCGTGTTGAAGACTCATTCCACGTACTGTTTTATTGTTAGTATTTTCTTACTCATTGGCTTGGGATTGCTGCATACCGTAACCGGACAAATTTCTCCGGTTGCCACCCCTGTTAGTATCGCCACGACTTCCTTAAGTTTGTTTCTCATTTTGCGAGCATTTGCAGCAGGTTGTACGGCGCTGACTGGAGTGGAAGCCATTTCTGATGGCGTGTTGGTCTTCAAGCCGCCAGAATGGAAAAATTCCCGTTTGACGTTGCGGTCTTTGGGCATCATTTTGGGCATAACGATCAAGAATTTTCGGAATTTCATACAGAATTCACGCGCTTAATACGCGAATGACACACGAAGTCTTTACTCTTAATTTATCCGATCGATGAGACTGAGTTACGGTAGTCTTATGAAAAGTTTAAATCGAGTTATTGTTGCGCTCAGTTTGTTCTCGCTACTTGCAGCTTGCAGTGCCGAACCTTCGGCGAATCAAAAGATCCAAACTCTTAAAGAGCCAACTTCGAGTTCGACCCAAAGTCCATCTATTTCTCAGTCAACTCCCTCTCCATCGTTGGAGAGCCGTCATAAAATTCACGTCAGCGAACGAGACAACGCTCTGCAATTGTCTTATCCTAAAATTTCCGCAGGTCGCACGCAATTCGTGCTGAATCTTCCCGATCGAGAGCAACATGAGTTCTGGATCGTTAAAACCGAGATCGATCCGAACGAGTTGCCGATAAAAGAGGGTAGACTCAACGAAGATGACCCGTCAATTAAAATTATCGATCGCTGGAATATTCGCGACTTTAAAAAAGGAGAAAAAGATCGAGAGATAGTCGATTTATCTCCTGGAAAATATGTAATTCTGTACGGTCGTCCAGATCGTTTAGAATTTGCCAAGAAAGCAACGTTTACGGTTGAAAAAAATTAGATTTTCATTCAGCCAGTAGAGCTTTCGGGAATGGATCGAGATACTTTGAGGATTCTATTCAAAGAAAATCCACCCTCATCGGATCTCTTTTTTTTGCTCGTTTTAGGGTTTCAATCGTTTGTCTAAAAATTTCCAAGGAGGATCTATTCTTCATGTTTACCAGCTTGTCTGCAATTCTCGTTATTATGCTATCGCTAGTTCCATTTTCTATTGGCTTGATTCTTCTGTGTCATCTATTTCCAGCATCAAAGAGTTTAAAGCAAAAATAGAAATTAAATATCAAAAAAAGATCGATCCCTGTAGGGATGACGCTCCCGTGTAAAGGGAATGTTTTTTAGATTGCTCGTCGAGATGAGCGGGGAGAGTAAAACTCTTGAATTTTCATTCGATTTGAGGGATGAAATATAGCGCTACGTGCTAACATTAGAACAAATTGTTGTAGGGGAGAAGCATTTGCCTGACAAGTTTGTCCACAAGACAACAAAGTTTATGAAAATGCTTCTCCCAGCCGCCATGTCCTAACCTTAATGCGTAGTGCTATAACTGATGAGAGCGTGTCCACCCCCGCAGTCGGGGCAACCCGCGAAAGTTTCAAATACCAATTTTTGATAACTTGGATTGAAAAACTGAAAATAAAAAAAGAAGAAGTTCCTCAGCTTCTTCTTTTTTTTTCGATCGAGATCGGTTTAGTGTAAATGCTCTCGAAGAGCTTCAATATAAACTGAATCTGAAGCGTTCATGTCGATATCCGTTTGAGTTTTTAATGATGCTAAGAAAGACCTAACTCGAGAAAGCAAATCACCAGAGGTTCCCCAAGTTTTAGATTCTGGGGGAGTCACAAAAGTAGAGTTCGCGAACTTTGCTGTCGTACCCAGTGATTGAAAGGAGTAGAACGTCAGTTGCATTTTTGATAACTCCAAAATTGGATAATCTTTAAGCTACTCCCCATCTATGACGCCTCTATGACTTCTTGATGTCAATGCGTTGTCTTTTTAACAGAAAATGTTTTTATAAACATAATGTAAATATAACGATATTCTCGTTATATTTCACAACATTTTGTGACAGATCGCTCGTTGGTCTGGCGGGACTGCGAGATCGGTATTTTTCCAGACGTGCGTGTAATCGTTCAAATAAGATCGGTAAAATTGCGGACGCTTGCAAAATCTGATTTACCGATGAAATCTCTGTAGGAATGAGTTTAGGATAAGTACAGACAAACTGCTCACGCAAGATTATTTAGCTTATCTGGATACAGATTGCTATGTTACACCTCAAATTCCTCACACGAGTTTTTACCCTAGCCACGATCGCCGCGAGCGCAAGCCACCAGTTTTTCTTGCGGAACCAGCGAGGGAAAACTGGCAACCATCGCCCGCACGCAACGGGGTTTGATCGTTCCCGTCATTTATTGGAACTCCGATTACTTTAGCGATTCCGGATATACGCCAGAAACGCGCTGCCAAATGGTGTCCCAACGATTTGAAACCTTCCGGCAAAATGGCACGTTAAATTACCTAACAACGGGCAAGATGAATAATATGCCCGTGGTTTGCGTTGCCAGTGCTGTGGGTGGCGGATGCGCCGAGAATGGGTTGCTGTTCACCCTCAAACCGAGCAGCGATCCCAATCGCGTTCTCGAAGACTTGATGGCGGTTCGCAACCGAGCGTCGGGGGTGCGGCTGTACGAAAGTTCTCTTGATCGCCAACCCGTGCTTCAGGAAGATGGGGATACGGGCAATCTCGACGGTTTTCTCAATGCCGTTGCCGAAGAAGTTACCCCTACCTCCGACAACGACAGCGTATTTTAATTTAAAGTTTCAGTTAAATTTTAGCCCGAGCGTCAACCCACTCCCTGGATCGTCTCCGTAGATTTCAGGAGCGATCGTTCGGGTTCTCAGCGATACACGAACCCTTAAAGAGATTTTAGAACACAGGATGCAGTTCTCTTACCAACTTCCCGCCGCGATCGTCGGTACGGCTGCGATCGTGGTGATGCACGTCCAACCCCTGCTAGCGCAAAATGCCGAACGAGTGGGTGCCATTGCCCGACAAGTCACCGTTCGCATCGATGCGGGCGGACAGCAAGCCGGATCGGGGGCGATTATTGCCGCAGAAGGGGGGACTTATTACGTCAGTCAGATACGAGTTTGTACCTGAGTGTCGATTGCTTTCCCCCAACACAACTCACATCAATACAAGCGAAGCCGCACGCCAACAGCTTCGTCAGACCGAAGTCGAAAAACTGCCAATCTGCTCCTGATTCGAGACTTAATATTTAATATAACTGACGATCGTTTTTGTGGCCTTAATACGAGTTAGTTTACAATCTCATTTAATGTCAGTATATTTACGGATTTCAACCCGAGTTTTGGCAGCCCTTCGGGATTTTACGGATAGAAAGATTACGGATAAAAAATGTTTCTAGTCCCGATTTCGGTACCGCTCTCCCAGGTTTCAAACTGGGAAACGGCGGATTGGGAACGAAGATTCAGAGACCGATTCGCGTGATCGATCCGGTGTAGCCTCCCTCACAACAGGTGAAAATTAGCTCGCTCGCTCGAGAGGCGATCGCGATCGCCTCTCCCCCGAATGCGGAATCTGTCGCACAATAGAAAACGGCGACAACCTTCAGGAGAACCCCTTCATGCGAATGCTACACACGATGCTGCGCGTCGGCAATCTCGAAGAATCGATCAAGTTTTACTGCGAAGTCTTGGGGATGAAACTACTGCGCCAGAAAGACTACCCCGGCGGCGAGTTTACCCTGGCGTTTGTGGGATACGGCGACGAGTCCGACCATACCGTCATTGAACTCACCTATAACTGGGGTGTAGAAAGCTACGATATCGGCACGGGATACGGACATATCGCCCTCGGTGTGGAGGATATTTACAAAACCTGCGAGAACATTAAGGCACGGGGGGGAAAAGTGACCCGCGAACCGGGACCGATGAAACACGGTTCGACGGTAATTGCCTTCGTCGAAGATCCGACGGGTTATAAAATCGAACTGATTCAAATGGGAACCCAGGGCTCGGCATCGGCAAAATCTGAGGAAAAATCCCAAGTGGCGGCGGGTTAGGCAAGATTCTTGCCCTCACCCTAAATCCCTCTCCTAGCAAAAAACTGCGAAGCATCTGCTGTATTCCCCCTGTAGGGGGGAACAAGGGGGGCGGGAGAGGAGCTTTGAGCGATTTGGACTCCCCTTCTGGGTTTGGGG
>DVED01000034.1 GCA_015295945.1 Oscillatoriales cyanobacterium M59_W2019_021
TGACCCATAACCGATCTCGGGTCACCGTCTTCTCCCCCTGCCTCCCCGGCTTCCCCGGCTTCCCCGGCTCACCTTCACCGGAAGCTGTCTTATCCCGTACTGAGGTGAGATTAATACTTGGGTGCGGTGTGGGATCGGACGGACAAAAATTGGTCTGCCCGATCGAGATCGATTCAAAATAGCGTTTCTCAATTGAATGAAGTCCGTTCGATGAACCCAAATTGTAGGGGCAAATGGCATCATACTGTTGGCGAATGGGTCGGGGGTGTTGCCAAGCCACCTGGGCGTAGCCTTTGCAGGATATTTGTCGGTGAGTGCAAGACCGAACATTAACCCTTCAGTTCGTCAATCACTGCCCGGACTTGCTGTCGAAGCCGATCGAGTTCGGGGAGATAGTCCGCTAAACCCTCAATTTGATGCACTTTGGCGCGATCGTTCATCGTGGTAGCGATCGCCATCATTGCCGGAACGCCGACGTTACCGCTGGCTCCTTTCAACTGATGGGCAAATCGACCTAACGTTGGCGCGTCCTTCTCTTCGATCGCTCGAGCGATCGCCTCGACGTATTCATCCACCGATTCGACAAAGGCTTCGAGCAGTTCGATTTCAAATTCCGCATCGGCACCGGAAACTTGATGCAATCGATTCCAGTCGATCTCGTCTTGAGGGGACGGAGTGCTTGCGGAGGCTGGCGTTGTTTCCAAACGGTTGCTGTCAGGGGAATCACCCGACATCGCTACAACCGATTCCGCTTCCGAGTCAGATGTATCTTGACGATCGCGACTGAGCCAATGTTCCAAAATAGCCCCCAACTTGTCAATTGAAACCGGTTTGCTTAAATAGTCGTCCATCCCCGATGCCAAGCATTTTTGGCGATCGCTCGCCAGTGCGTGAGCGGTTAAGGCAATAACGATGGTATGACGACCGTTGTTTTTTTCGCGCTCTCTTAACGCTTGAGTGGCTTGGTAGCCGTCCAAAACGGGCATTTGACAATCCATCAATACCAAATCGGCAGGGATGCGATCGAGTTTTTCCAAGGCTTCTCGACCGTTGTTGGCGCACTCCGCTCGATACCCGAGTAATTTCAGTTGATTGAGTACCACTTTCTGGTTGATCGGGGTATCTTCAACGACTAAAACCGTCGTATCTTCGTGCGCCGATTGATCGGGTTGCCGGAGCGGGGACGATGGGGGGATTGGGGTATCCGGGTTCCCCCTCAGTTCCCCTCGATCGAGGGTTTCGACCGCTTTGAGAAAAGTTTCCCGCAAGCGCGACCCTTTAATCGGCTTGGTGACAGTATCGAAAAATCCCGCTTCTAGGAATTGTCGGCTGCGATAACTGCGATCGGGCGCAACCAAGGCGATAAATCGCGTCCTTTCGCGGTTGGCGTTGGCGCGGGAGAGCCGATCCCACACTTGCCGATCGAGAGCGGGATTTGCCAGGTCGATCGCTACCAAATCGAAGTTTCGATCGGCTGCCACGGAGGATCTCAACTGGTTTTCTGCCTCGGCAACATGGGTGGCTTCCCGAACCTCCATGCCCCAAATGGTCGCATAATGACGCAAAATTTGGCAACCGAGGGGATTGTCGGACAACAGTAAAATGCGAATGCCTTGGAGTTCTTGAGGACTGGGTGAGGGGGGTTGCCAGGGAGGTGGGGAAACGGTCAAGGGGAGGGTAAACTCAAAGGTCGATCCGGCGTCGATCGCGCTATCCACCCCAATTTCTCCGCCCATCAGCCGCACCAATCGCTGGGAGATCGCCAATCCCAAACCCGTCCCGCCATATTCGCGGGTACTGGAAGAATCGATTTGGCTGAAGGCTTGGAAGAGATATTTTTGTTTGTCCGGCGCGATGCCGATTCCCGTATCGCGGACGCTGAATTTCAGGGCGATCGGTTCTGGCATTCCCGCTTTTGCTACAGGGGTTTCCCCTCGAGACACGAAAATCGACACCGATCCCGAGGGGGTAAACTTGATGGCATTGCCGACTAAAATTGTCAGCACTTGTCGCAAGCGAGAGGCATCGCCGACGATCGACGGGGGAATCGTTTCCTCGACGATCGCCCCGAGTTCTAAGCCCTTACTATACGCTTGAAAGGAAAATAAATCTAACACTTTCTCCACGCATTGCCGCACGTCGAACTCGCGTTCTTCGATCTGAATTTTTCCCGCTTCGAGTTTGGTAAAGCCGAGTAAGTCTTGGATGAGCGTTAATAAGTGTTCCCCGCTGGTTTTGAGAATTTCTGTATATTCGAGTTGTTGGGGAGTGAGGGGCGTGGTTAACAGCAAATCCGTCATCCCCAACACGCCATTCATCGGCGTTCGCAGTTCGTGGCTCATATTCGCCAGGAATTCGGATTTGAGGCGGGCGTTTTCCAAAGCCGCTTCCCGCGCTTGTACGAGTTCGTTAATCGTGTGGGTGGCAATGGCGATTCCCCCCACATCGCCATCGGCGCGATACCACGGGTATGCCGCCCACCGCAGACACAATTGCGTCCCGTTGTCGCGCATCCAGCACTCTTCGGGATATGCCACTTTTTCGCCCGCTAAGGCGCGTTGATAGGCGGCTTTCCAGTGTTCGGGCAGGTCTTGAAAGATCTCGTCGTGGCGCTCTCCCACTAGCGATCGAGCGCCCAAACCCTGATCGATCGTCCACTGTTGGCTGTGGGCTAAATAGCACAGTTGTCGGTCTAAAACGGCGATCGCCACGGGGGCGTCGGCGATAATTTGTTCCAGTTGGCGGCGTTCGGCTTCGATTTGGGCTTCGTGGCGCTTGCGTTCGGTAATATCGCGGACGATCGCCAGCACTTCATCTTTGCCCGAGGCAACGAACCGCGCCTCGAAATCCCGCATTTGGGAGCGTTCCTCCCCCGTTCGGGTCAGGGGAAGCTGGTACTCGAGAAGTTGCGCGCGTCCGGTCTGGCGGGCGCGGGCGGCGGCTTCCAGGGTGCGCTCGGCAATCTCGTCGGGGAGAACCTCTCGCAAGTTCTTGCCCAGCAATCCACTGGGGGAAAATGGGTGTTCCTGGGTGGGATCTTTGGCGACCCGCACGTCTAAGTAGGTGCCATCCTGGCGCAAGCGCAACATCAAATCGGGAATGGCTTCCAAGAGGGCTTGATTTTTGGCTTCGCTGCGCTGGAGTTCGGCGGCGCGTTCTTCCAGGTGGAGGATCGTCGCCCGGATGCGATCGCTCATGTGGTTGAATCCCCGCGCCAACATGGCTAATTCGTCTTCTCCTTCTACGGCGATCGCGGTTTCCACGTCCCCCTCGGCAATTCGCTCGGTGGCATCTACCAAGCGCTCCAGGGGATCGGTAATCGATCGGCTAATCAGCCACGCCAGCAGAGCGCCTCCCGTCCCCGCACACAGGGCGACGATCAGCCCGCGCTGTCGGACTTGCGCCATTTTCCGATCCAGGGAATCAGTGGACAGTCCCACGCTCACCGCGCCCAGGGTTTGGTGTCCCACGTCTACCGTTTGTCCGGCAACCAGTCGATCGCGCTGCCACTTCCAAAGCGTGCGATCGCTCTCTAAAATTTGCTGACCCCAGGGATCGGCAGTGACGGCATAAGCGGGTTGCGAGCGACCGAGTTCGACGATCGGTTGTCCCAGGGGATCGTAAATACTCCCGGAGACGACGATCGGTTGTTCCCCGATGCGGACTATCAACCCCGACAGGACATCCGGTTGCAGTTTGTACAGCGGATCGGCTGCCAACGCCGCCAGTAAGTCTAAAATCGATTGCGCTTGGGCTTCGAGCGATTGCCGAAACGTTTGCTGCTCGCGGCGCAACGACAGCCAAGTCACGCCAGCGACCGACACCACCACCGATAGGGTAATGGTTAACGTTAGCTTGGCAGCGATCGGCAATCGCCTCCAACTCAATCGAGCGACGCGCTTCATTGTTTCGGAATCTAGGGTTTTTGGATCTGTTGGTACAGTTCGCGAATGGGACTCAGGGGATCTTGACCGGGGAGTCGATCGAACTGAGAGGTTTGGTCGAATCCTTCTAAGATAGACTTTCCTTCAGGGTTTTCGTCCATCTTCACGAGAATCTCGGCGATCGCCTCTTGACGTTGCGAGTCCATTTGCGGCGTCATTAAGATCATGTGACGGGGTACGGTTTCCGTCTCGGCTAGAATTGTGAGTTGGGCGCGAGTCGCTTCCGGAATGCGCTCGAACGTGGCAGAGTCGATCGCACCCGCCGCCACTTTGCCGCTAATGACCCACTGAATGCTGTTTTCATCGTCCCCAGTAAAAATATAACCGATCCGATCGGGTGGGATCGTGGCATCCGCACTCTCGATTTCTACGGCTTGATATCCCGCTCGGCGCAGATACCCCAGGGGTAGCAAATAGGCTGAGGTGGAGAAATTCTCTTCAAAGGCGATGGTTTTCCCGTTTAAGTCGTCTAAGGACTGCAACCCGCGATCGCCCCGCGCGAAAATCACGGTATGGTATTGGGCAATGCCATCTTTCCACCGCCGGAGCATGGGTTTGGCGCCCGATTCCTCGCTGACGATCAGTGCCGGATACGGACTGTCCGAGTAGAGATCGACTTCTCCGGTTTTCAACCACTGCGCCATGGTTTCCATATCCGGCGCGACTTTGACTTCTCCCCTGCCGATGCCAAATTCTCCCAAGTGCGCGGCAAGGTAGTCGGCAAAGGGTTGCGCTTCCGAGATCGTTTCGATCGGTTCGCTGGAAATATCGCCGAAAACGATGGCTTGGGTCTCGGGTGAAGCGGTCGATTCCGGGGGGGGAGGATCGGATGCGGGTTCTTGACAGCCTCCCGCACCGATCGCCAAACTCAAACATAGAACTGGAGCCAGGACTTGACGGAACATCTTCGATCGTTTGCTCCTCGAGGGGTGAGTGCAGATGCAATTCTCGGTGTCATTGGGGATGGTTTCACAGGAGAATTACAGACCCCAACATTGTGGCAATTCGATGCCCGTGCGGTCAACTTGAAGTGTCGCGGATTGGGGTAGAATACCAAACAGCTCGGTTTTCCTGGGAAACCGAGCTGAAAAATAGGAGAGTTGGACGCTGCCAATCGCGATTTAGTCGAGATAACCCATTAACGTATCGGGATCGTCGTCGATGGCGTTAGAGGCGATCGGACGCTTGCCCCCCATGAGAGAATAGGACTCGCTCACCACCAGGGTGCTGGCAGAAATGGGACGATCTCCAGAGGAATGAATCATACCGCTCACAGCCAGGGTACTGGCAAAAATCGGCCGCTGCTCTCCCGACGCTCCAAAGGTTGCCGCAACTTCGTGCTGGCTGACCGTAATCGGGCGATGCCCCGGCAAGTCGCTCTCGTGCATCTTCAGGCTCAAAGATTTATCCGGTCCGTTTTGCACTGCTAGCGCCATTTCGTCTTTGGTTTCGTTTTGACTGGCTTCTGGGGTTTGCGCATCGGTCTTGTCGTCCGCTTTAGCACTTTCCCGACTTTTAGCCGTCGTGCGACTCTTGGTTGTTTTGGAGTCGTCGTTGGTTGAACTCATAAATTCTAATCCCTGTCTTCAACTGGATGGGTTCGATGGCGAGCGAGAGCGATACTCCATCGGAGTTGATTCGCGATCGCGTCCTGCCCTGCGTGCCGTTATCGCTCTTCGCGAGCGAGAGTGACTCGCTCGGAAACCAGTGTCGATCCCCGTTCTCGTGCGGCGGAACCTCAACTGGCAGCGCGTCGATTAAACTTCAACTCCTCTGGAGCGGTGGTTTAATCGGTCTGGGTTCGGAGACTTTGACATACCTCCACGCCTTAAAAAAGCGAGGATTCCTTGACGCTTCACTGAGATGTGCTGTGTAGGCAGTCTTACCGTCTCTCCACGTCCGTTTAACGTCTCCCAATGCCCTATGGCGACGTTTATTTTATCAACCAAGTCGTCGTAGAACGACGGGGCTTGTATCCCATTGTTTTTGGTCAATTTAGCTCGCTACGCCATTGCTGACAGTATTGCCTTAATAATTTTAGGATTATTTAAGGTTATTGTAAATCATTTTCAAGCGTATTATATAAAAATACACAAAGGCATTGATATAGCATTTTTCGTTGAGATGCGGTACATTTTGGAGCGGGTTTTGATTCATCGATCTCCCAGGTAGCAAGATTTTCGGCTAAACCCGCACGCCAGTTTCTCCATTGGTCTTGGGAAATTACTCCACTTGTCTTGGGAAACCCCAAGACCGCATTTCCCACAAGACCAGACTAGCTCCCCTCTAAGACCGTACCTCACCGCTCGGAATGTATGGGAAAAACCCTATAACCCGATCGCGAATTACGCTGGCGAAGTGACCGAGAAACATTCACACGGGGCTTTCAGATGGATGGCTGACGACAGGGTAGCCGTTGTCCGGCTGCTCGCACGGGGTTTGTGTCCCTTGACTTTCGGACTGAGCGGTTGATACTGCTCGATCGGTAGTTCGACAATTAACTGCGTTCCGCGATCGGGTGTAGAGAGACAGTGCAATCGTCCTTGATGCTGTTTGACGATCGTTTGGTAGCAGATCCACAGTCCTAGACCCGCTCCTTGACCGACGGCTTTTGTGGTGAAAAACGGATCGAAAATTCGCTTCCGAGTTGCTTCGCTCATGCCAATACCATTATCTTGAAACGCGATCCGAACGGTTTTTCCCACAGCTTGCGTCCGAATCCAAATAGTAGGACACTCTTTTTCTCTTCTAGAGCGATCGTAATTTGCCAGCGAGATCGCATCGATGGCATTCTTCAAAATCTGCACGAATGCCCGATGAACTTGGAGATCCGAACATTCAACTTTCGGTAGATTTCCATACTCCCGAATAAATTGAATTGACGGTAAGCAATCGCTTCCTTTTTGTTGATGCGAGATCGTGGCTATGGCGCGATCGAGTTCTGCGTGCAAATCGATTTTCTTCAGTTGGGCAGCATCGCGACACTCATCCGGGCGAGAAAAAGTTTGTAAGGAGCGAACGATTTGCTGAATTCGGGTAACACCTACGCGCATCGAAGTTAAAATTTTATTGAGATCGGACTGCAGGAAGTCGAGGTCGATTTCTTCGATCGCCGCTTGAATTTCTGGTACGGGACGAACCTCGTGGTGTTGGTAAAGTTGAATTAATTTTAACAAGTCTTGGGCGTAATTTCTTAAATGATCCAGATTGCCATAAATAAAACTAAGCGGATTATTAATCTCATGTGCCATCCCTGCCGCTAAACTTCCCAAGCTTGACATTTTTTCGGTATAAACAAGTTTAATTTGTGCGTCTTTCAGACTACACAAAGTTTGTTCGAGTTGCTGTGTTTTTTCCTGCAAATGAGCTTGCGAGTTTCGGAGTGCAGCTTCGGTTTGTTGGCGAACCGTTACTTCAGCCCTCAGTTTTTCATTCATGCGCACTAGTTCTGCTGTCCGTTCTTCCACTCGTCGTTCCAACTCGTCATAAGCCTGTTGCAGAGCTTCTTCTGCTTGTTTGCGCTCGGTGATATCTCGCGTGACTGTAGCAAATCCTAAGAGTTTTTCGTTCTCATCTTTTAATGCCGTCATCGTCACGTTCGCCCAAAATTGCGATCCGTCACGACGCATCCGCCAATCTTCAAATTCTACACTACCTTGCACTCGAGCCTGTCGCATCAAGCTCTGGGGAAGTCTTCGTTCGATCGCCCTAGGTGGAAATAAGCACGTTACGGATTTACCGATGATTTCGCTTTCTTTCCAACCATTAATCCGTTCGGCTCCGGTATTCCAGGTAATAATATTTCCGTAGCTGTCTAATAAATAGATGGCGTAGTCTTTGACACTTTCAACTAAGAGATGAAACTGCTCTTCGTGTGATTTAAACCGATCGAGATCGAGCGATTCTGAAGGAGGTAAGTTGAGTTGCGCTTCGGTTAACTTGTTCATAACTTTATTAACATAAAATCGTGCAAACGACCGTAAAAAAATAAATTTTGACCGCTCTCTCAATCGAGGTCTTACCCTACCGTTCTGACTAGAAGCTATGGATTCTGTCGAATGACTGACGATCAAAAATAGTTACATCCCTGATATGAAGAGCTAGCTGGCAGAAATATTACAGTTCTCGCGCATTGTGAGGTCTATCTGGAAGGGTCAATATCATTCGATCCGATAATTGGGTAGGTCTAGCGTACCTCATCCCCCAAAAAATGTAATATACCGTCTGCCGACTCGAGTCTTAAAAATTTTGGCTACTTCTCTATTGTAAAGGTATTTGCAGAAAAACTTAACGTTAATCGATTTTTTGTCTTTCAACTTTCTAATCTTAGAGATAGTGTTTCCCAATGGTTTACAAAAATTTCGTTGCAGAAGAGTTAGACATTGAAGCAACTACGGGTGATTTTCTTGGCTTTGCTACAAAGCGATCGCCTTGTTTTTTGTACAATAAGTTTCCATAGCTACGCCCTTAGTTAAGACTACCACATTGCTAAAACGCTGTAAATACGTGAAATAATTGACTCCATTCTCAATTATTTTCGGCAAATTAGAGAGAAAATCCGACAAGCCTGGAGGCAGTGACATTGATTTTCTCGTCAGCTTCCCCGATTGGGGGCGAATCGATCTATACTGAGGAACCCGTTCGATCTCCTCGACCCAACCAATCCCCGCACGCGCTAGAGCGTCAAACACTCACAACTGACCGCTATTCCCACGCTACACTCTGCCGTCGAACATGATCCCGTTTCAACTCCAAGCGCCCTTTCAACCTACAGGCGATCAACCCACCGCGATCGCCAAACTCGTCGCCAGCCTGCACGCTAGAAATCGCTTCCAAACCTTACTGGGAGCGACGGGAACGGGGAAAACCTTTGCGATCGCCAGCGTTATCGAAAAAATTGGCAAACCCACCCTGGTTCTCGCCCACAATAAAACCCTTGCCGCCCAACTTTGCAATGAAATGCGGCAGTTTTTCCCTAACAATGCTGTCGAGTATTTTATCAGTTATTACGACTACTATCAACCCGAAGCCTACATTCCCGTTTCCGATACCTATATCGAGAAATCGGCATCGATTAACGACGAAATCGATATGTTGCGCCACTCAGCAACCCGCTCTCTCTTCGAGCGTCGAGATGCGATCGTGGTCGCTTCGATTAGCTGCATTTACGGATTGGGAATGCCGACAGAATATCTCAAAGCCGCAATTCCCTTAAACGTGGGAATGGAAATCGATCCGCGCCAGCTTTTGCGCGATTTAGTCAATGTTCAATATTCGCGCAACGATCTCGAATTAGGACGCAGTAAATTTCGCGTGCGTGGGGATATCGTCGAAATCGGTCCGGCTTATGAAGATCGGATTATTAGAATTGAATTTTTTGGCGATGAAATCGAAGCTATTCGCTATCTCGATCCGGTGACGGGAGAAATCCTTAAAAGTGTCGAATCTCTGAGGATTTATCCCGCCCGACATTTCGTTACTCCGGACGATCGCCTCGAAGCCGCCTGTCAAGCAATTAAAGAGGAACTAGAACGACGAGTTTCTGAATTAGAAAAAGCCGGAAAACTAGTGGAAGCCCAGCGATTATCCCAGCGAACTCGCTACGATTTGGAAATGCTGCAAGAGGTGGGATATTGCAACGGTGTGGAAAACTATTCTCGCCATTTAGCCGGACGCCAACCGGGAGAACCTCCCGAATGCTTGATCGATTACTTTCCCGAAGATTGGCTGTTGGTGGTAGACGAATCCCATGTGACCGTGCCGCAAATTCGAGGGATGTATAACGGCGATCGATCGCGCAAACAAGTGCTGATCGACCACGGATTTCGCTTGCCCAGTGCTGCCGACAACCGCCCGTTAAAAGCCGAAGAATTTTGGCAAAAGGTAAAGCAATGTATTTTCGTTTCGGCAACGCCAGGAGACTGGGAAATCGAGCAATCCCAAGGAAAAATTGTCGAACAAATCATTCGTCCTACAGGGGTCATCGATCCGGAAATCTTCGTCCGTCCGACGGAGGGACAAGTGGACGATTTGCTTGCAGAAATTGTGGAACGGAGCGATCGCAGCGAACGAGTTTTAGTGACCACGTTAACTAAGCGAATGGCGGAGGATTTAACCGAATATTTTCAAGATCGCGGCGTTCGAGTGCGCTATCTCCATTCGGGAATTCAGTCGATCGAACGGATTGAAATTCTGCAAGCGTTGCGTCAAGGTGAGTTCGATGTTTTAATCGGGGTCAACTTATTGCGGGAAGGATTGGATTTACCGGAAGTGTCTTTGGTGGCGATTTTAGATGCCGATAAAGAAGGCTTTTTGCGGGCGGAACGATCGCTGATTCAAACCATCGGACGTGCCGCCAGACACATTCGCGGACAAGCCATTTTTTATGCCGATAACCTCACCGATAGCATGGCAAAAGCGATCGCCGAAACCGAACGCCGTCGCGCGATCCAAATGGAGTACAATCGACAACATGGTATCACCCCCCAACCGATCGTCAAGCGATCGCCCAATGCCATTCTTTCCGATCTAGAAATTTCGAGAAGACTGCACGATTCTCCAAAATATTCTGACTTCAATTTCTTAGAAGAAGTTCCTCTCGACGAGATTCCCAATGAGATCGTTCAACTAGAAGCTCAGATGAAAGATGCTGCCGCAAAACTCGAATTTGAAGAAGCGGCAAAACTGCGCGATCGAATTAAGCAACTGCGCGATAAATTGCTGGGGAAAAATTAGGGTCGATCGCGATTTTCACGAGATGAGGTACATCTTGGAGGACGGGTTTTGAACGATCAATTGCACAGTAGGGGTGGGTTTGAATGACGGTTTGACGACAATTTATAGCAACCGCAACTTGGGTTAGGACACGGTAATCGGGCGTAGCATTTGCATAAACATTGTCGGTTGTTGGACAAGAGTCTCCGAGCAAATGCTACGCCCCTACAAACCCTATTAAACCCGTCCTCACCTGCAAACTTATTACTGATTACTTATTACTTACAATTGTCCGATGTCGAGGACTGTTAAACGCGATGCGCGGCGACGCGAACCCAGCGTCAACGAGTTCTCGATCGAAATCGAAGGAGAAATACTCATCTAAATAAGGTTCCGTACTTTTCAGTAGCGTAAACACGTAGGGTGGCATCTTCGCAAACGCGGGAGAACTCGGATTCATATCCATAATCCCCAGATGACCCCCCGGACGCAACAACCGCCGTGCCTCCCGCAGAATGGCGCGAGTTGCCGACTGCGGCAGTTCGTGACACACCAGGAACAGCGAAATCAAATCGAACGAGGCATCCGGCAACCCAGTGTCTTCGGCTGCCGCGTGAACCCAGCGAATCGCGGATGGGGTGGATTGCTGTTGGGATTGGTAGTTGGCAACGGCGAGGAAATGGGGCGATAGATCTAAACCCGTCACTCGTGCCTTGGGATAAATGTCTTGTAAGGAAAAGGTACTCAAACCCACGCCACAGCCCAGATCGAGGATATCTCGCGGCGGTTCTGGAAGTTGGGCGGCAAGGATGTCGTGATAGCTTTGGCGCAATTTGGCGTCTCCTTGCGCTCCGGCTTCGGGCCAAATCTTGGCGTGAACGGCTTTGGCAGCAACCCCCAACTCCGTCGCCGCCTCCCAGTTGAGGTTTCCGGTTTCGTAGGCGTGGAAGGAACGGAGGTAGTAGTGGGGATAAATCAGGCTGGAGTTTTGAACTCGGGTGAGTTCGGCTTCGAGATTTTGCGATCGCAGCATGGAGGCTTCCTCTCGCCACGGAACGCCGATTTTCTCCGCCCGTCGAATCATCATCTGGCGGGCTTGATGTTTGGCAAAGTTGTAGAGAGGTTCGATCGACAGAATGCCGTTCGCCAAACGCGAAACCAGTCCGAGGGAAGAGGTAGACGTTGCACTCATAAGGTTCGAGGAAATCATCCATCTTTCATTTTTCCCGGTTTGCGTTCAATTCGCAATCGTTCGAGAAAATCGAGATGGGGTTTCTCCTCTTTAAGAAGAACCATAAGCGAGGTCGATCGGAACATTTATAAAAGTTTACCCGTCGAGCTTAGGGCGATCGCTCCGGCATTGACTTCCCCTTGCAGAGCTATAACTTGGGATAGGGAGCGAGAAGGAAGAGGAGCCGGGGAAGCCGGGGGAGAAGAACAGCAACTAGCAACTAGCAATTACCAACCCCAAACTCCAAACCCCGAACTATGAATGAGGAGATACGATCCATTCCATGGGTTCGTCGGGAATTTCGATCAACTCGATCGCCCCTTGCCGGATATAAGGTACTAACGACTGGGTAAACGCGATGAGATCGCGTTCTAAGCGAACGGCTAAATCCCGCACACTATGACGACCCGACATTAAATTTTCCATCTGGCGATAGCTCGCGGGACTCAGCACTCGCGCAAACCGTTCGGATTGTCGCAGTTTCGGCGCGTAGTTGGGCGAATACGCTGCCAGATCGGCACGACACCAAGCCTGCCAATCCTGGATCACTTGCCAAAGCACGAATTCGGAGTTCAGGAGGATCGAGATATGACCGACGGTATCCTTGCTGTGAAGGCGATATTGGAGGGCATGTTTCGCTTCTTCTTGGATAATATCGAAGATGGCATCCCGCACGACCCGATCGATAATATTTCTTGCCTGCTGTCGGGTGAGGCGTTTTTGTTCGATGGCGATTGCCAGGAGTTGATATTCTAAGGGGGTGCGAGGGCAAGTGCGATCGGTTCCCTCTAGAGTTTGGAAATCAATGGCGGCGTCGAACTGGTGTAAGGAACGACGCCAGCGCCGCAGGGGATGATAGCCTCCACTCGCCCAAATCGTGCGACCCAACCGATAGTGAATATTCCATTTTTGTCCGTTGGGTGAGGCGATTTCGATCGCCCCCGTGAACTGTTTCTGGCTGTAACTGACCAACAAACGACTGAAACGACTGTTTTTAGCGATCGACGTTGGTGGGTCGGGGGGTTTGCTTGGATGGCTTCGATCCCCAGCTACGAGAGTTCTATAAAATTCGACGATCGCGCGTGTCATAGGGATTTTATAGGATTTAAAGCCTCAATTTTAATCTCTAGACCTCAACCTCGTGCAAAAAATTTCATAAAAAAGATATTAAAAATACAGTAAAGATGGAAATTTCGTGGGTTGGCTGGAATCTCATCCCACTGGGCAATGATGGGACTGGTGTTTGAGGGTGATTTGTTCCTGACTGATCGCTGAGTGGATTGGCTCTCGAGTTTTGAGAAATTCCATCGCTTTCCGAAGTCGATCTCTATTGTCAACCCAAGAACGGACGATACTCCCACAAGGAGTCGCTGACGCGATCGGGCTGACACTTCGGTTTTTAACCATAAAGTTTTGTGACAAAGTGCAGTCTTCTCCAAGTTTACCCGGAAAAGTCGATCGCGATCGCCCTACCCTCGAGACGATCGTCCAAAGTTTCTCAGAAGTACCCACCGACTTCTCCGCCGAGTCATTTTGCTGATAATCCCCCGATCGGGTGAAGTCGCGCTTGGCATCTCATCCCTATAGTTAAAAACACCGAACTCTTTTCCGTCTCCCCAGTCCAAACTGACTGGGGTGTTTTTTTGGGTTTTGGGGGTTTGGGGTTGGTCATGGGTAACTCTCCCCTCACCCTTGTCTCGAGGGTGGTCAAGCGATCGAGAGCGCTCCATCGAGTGCGCGAGATCTCACCTTGCCTCGATCCCGATCGCACGCAAGTATGAGTAAGTTCACCAATCGATCTGACGGTGATCGCGGATCTTTTCCGTGCGATCGCGGATACTGAAGACTATCAGAGATGCAGAGTTTAGGAGTTCAGCACCATGCAGCTTAGCGATCGCGGCGTTGCTTACCCGATGCCCAATGCAAGGCTCGAAACTACCGAAACAGCCACATGGGCAAAATTTCGAGGCGTTGCCTACACCCTCCTCCCGACAATCTGATGTATTGCGGTGGGTTCTACTATCCTCAATGCTCCTTATCGACACGTACAATTCCTGCATGAGGATAGCTCTTTTTTTAGATTTCCTTCGTACGTAACCAATGTTCGAGCGGCATCTGTGGATGTCGCTTTTTTTTGCGTTTTTAACAACGGGAACCCATTGAGCCTAAAGAACTATTGAATGCTCGATCATATCGACCTGGCGATCGCCAGGTTTTTTATTATCCGTCGCTCGAGACAAAATAAAGTTTTTCAAAAGGAGTGGGTATGGGTAAGGGGTTTCAGAGACTCTCTAGTTAAGTTTGGTTAAGATAGAAAACAATCGAGCGCCCGCAATTTTCCTTCCCGTTCCGGTGTTCGCCTACTCGCTCAGGTCTATGTGGCACATCCTCAAAACCTTCATTTCCCCCACCCAGTATATCCCGCACGGTCACTGCTATTTGTGGCAAACCCCCTTAGTCGGACTGCACGCCCTCAGCGACTTGCTGATCGCGATCGCCTACTTTTCCATTCCGGCAATGCTCCTCTACTTCGTCTTCAACCGTCAAGACGTACCCTTTCTCAACGTTTTCCTACTCTTCGGCGCGTTTATCGTCCTTTGCGGTACGGGACACCTGCTGGAAATCTGGACGCTGTGGCATCCGGCGTACTGGCTGTCGGGCATCGAACAGGGGATCACTGCCTTGGTCTCGTGCTACACGGCGGCATCGATGGTAACGTTGCTACCGCAATTTTTATCTCTGAAAACCCCAGAACAACTGGCTGCAATTAACCGAGAACTGGAGCAAGAGATCGGACGGCGCAACCAAGCTGAAGCCAAACTGCGCCGCGCCTACGACGAGTTAGATCGCCGAGTCCAAGAGCGAACTGCCGATTTGGAACGGGAAGTCCAGGTGAGAACGGCAGTGGAAGCGGCATTGCGAGAAAGCGAAACCCGCTTGAAGCAAAAACAAGTTGGATTGCTGAAGCTGGCAAAAAGTGAGAATCTCTACGACGGAAAATTTGAGGCAGCGCTTTTAGAAATTACCGAACTGGCAAGCCAAGTGCTGAAAGTCGAACGGGCGAGTGTGTGGCTGTACAACCAACAGGCTTCTAAATTAAACTGCGTGGATTTGTACGAGCGATCGCCCAATCGCCACAGCCAAGGGATGAAACTGTCGGTAGCCCGCTATCCCAACTATTTCCAAGCCTTAGAGAACGAACAGGTCATTGTTGTCGATAACGCCCTCGACAATCCGCGCACGATCGAGTTTCGCGACTCTTATCTGTTAACCCATCAAATTACGGCGATGTTAGATGCCCCCATTTACATCAAGGGACGGATCGTCGGTGTCATTTGTCTGGAGCAAACGCAAACGCCGAGACATTGGGCGATCGAAGAGCAAAATTTCGTCACCTACCTCGCGTACATGACTGCCTTGGCAATCGAATCGCGCGATCGCGCCCTAGCCGAAGAAGCCCTGCGAGACAGCGAAGCCAAACTGCACGGCATCCTGCAAAATATGCCCGTCATGCTCGACGCGATCGATCCTCAAGGACGCATTGTCTTCTGGAACCACGAATGCGAGTTAGTGACGGGCTATCGAGCCGACGAAATCGTCGGCAATGCCGATGCGATGTCCTTACTGTATCCCGATGAGAATTACCGATCGCAAATGGAAGCCGCATGGCAAGAACGGGGTAATAACTACCGTAATTGGGAATGGCAGCTGACCTGCAAAGACGGCAGTCGCAAAACCATTGCCTGGTCGAATATTGCCGATCGTTTTCCCATCCCAGGGTGGTCTTCTTGGAGTATCGGCGTCGATGTCAGCGCCCGCCAACAAGCCGAAACCGTTCTCCGTCAGATTGCCGAGCGGGAAAAAACCATCGCCCGCGTCATCCAACGCATGCGCCAAACCCTAGATTTAGAAGAGATTTTTGCCGCCACCACCCAAGAACTGCGACAAGCTCTAAACTGCGATCGGGTTTTAGTGTACCGCTTCGAGCCAGACTGGAGCGGTCAGCCCATTGCCGAGTCAGTGGGACGGGGATGGCAGCCCGTTGTTGGCAATACCGATGTGACCCCAGAAACCGTCAATCGAGAGGATTGTACCGTCACTGCTCTCGAACTTGGCGAAAACGTTCTGCCCGATACCTACCTGCAAGAAAACCAAGGCGGCATATACCGCCAAAAAACCAGTTACCGATACGTCTGGGACATTTACCAAGCTGGATTCGAGTCTTGCTACCTGGAATTTTTAGAGCAATTGCAGGCTCGAGCCTACCTAATCGTTCCTATCTTCTGCGGCAAGCAACTTTGGGGTCTGCTAGCATGCTACCAAAACGATCGACCGCGTAACTGGGGAGACGCAGAAGTGAAAATCGTCACCCAAGTGGGGACACAATTGGGTGTTGCCGTCCAACACGCGCAACTGTTCGCCCAAACCCAAGAGCAAGCCACCGAACTGAAAGTAGCCAAAGAAGCTGCCGACAACGCCAACCGCGCCAAAAGCGAATTCCTAGCCAACATGAGCCACGAACTGCGAACGCCGCTGAACGCGATCCTCGGTTTCAGTCAACTCATGAACCGCGATCCTTCTCTTTCCCCCAAAAACCAGTCCTACTTAAAAACGATTAACCGCAGTGGCGAACACTTACTCTCTTTAATTAACGACATTCTCGATATGTCAAAAATCGAAGCCGGACGAGTCGTTCTCAACGAAAACGACTTCGATTTACACCGCTTGCTCGAAGATCTCGAAGTCATGTTGCGGGTGAAAGCCGCATCGAAAGGCTTGCAGCTTCAGTTCGATCGCACTGCCGACGTACCTCAATTCATCCACACCGACGAAGGCAAATTGCGCCAAGTTCTGATCAACCTCATCGGCAATGCTATTAAGTTTACCAATACGGGTCGCGTGACTGTCAAAGTGTCATCGCTGGGAAACCCTTCACCTGCAAAAACAGACGATCGCGATCGGACGATCCTCCACTTTAAAGTTGAAGATACTGGATTCGGCATCGCTGCCGCAGACATCGAAACCCTGTTTCAACCCTTTACCCAAACGGCAACGGGGTTGCAATCCCGCGAGGGAACGGGTTTGGGTTTGCCCATCAGCCAGAAGTTCGTGCGCCTGATGGGAGGCGAGATTGCCGTAACCAGCGAAGTGGGACAGGGGTCTCAGTTCTCCTTCGGGATTCCGGCGGTACGGGTCGAAGGACGAGGCGGCGAATCCCGCCTCCCGTCTGCGTCTCGGAACGTTATCGGTTTAGCCCCCAATCAACCGCTCTATCGCATTTTAGTCGTTGAAGATCGATGGAAAAATCGGCAGCTTTTAGTCACGCTGTTGGACGATCTCGGTTTTGACGTTCGCGAAGCGACGAACGGTCTAGAAGCGATCGAGGTTTGGCAAACGTGGCATCCCCATCTGATTTGGATGGACATGCAGATGCCTGTCATGGACGGTTACGAGGCGACTGGGCGAATTAAAGCTACAGATCGAGGACAACAGACGACGATTATTGCCCTGACTGCCAGTGCCTTTGAAGAACACCGACAGGAAATTTTAGCGGCGGGGTGCGATGATTTCGTTCGCAAACCGTTTCGCGAAACCGAACTTTTGGAGAAAATGAAGCAATATCTGGGGGTACACTATCTGTATGCGGAGGAAGCAGAGAACCCCAAAAATTCTACCGAGGATGCGTCTGGGACGCTCGATGCGGCTTCGTTGCAGATGATGCCGACCGAGTGGCTCGAACAACTGTATTATGCGGCTTCTCAATGCAGCGATTTATTAATTTTCGAGCTACTCAAACAAGTGCCGAAAGAGCGGGAAGCGGTGGTTAAAAATTTAACAGAGTTGGTGGAAAATTTCCAGTTTGATCGGGTGATGGAGCTAGCCAAACCCGACGATTGATCGTAAATATTTCCTTTGGCAGATTCGATCGACCCTCAATATAACGTTCAATGGAAGAAATGACCCTGCCGCAGATGTTCGCTGAAGCACTGTTCTGGGGTACTAAATGTGCTTGACTCGTTGAAACTGGAGAACGATCTGGAGATCGAACACATCCGGTTTCCAGTAGGAGGATGGAGTAGGAGAGTGTGCGAGTTTGGGTTGTCTTCCCAGTTGGGGAATGCAGAGATCTAGGGTCTCGAAATCCCATAGAAATTTAAGGAATATCTTAATTTCAGTAGCAACAGCTACCAAACAGCAAAAACCTAAGCCATACTGGTACTACGTTAGTCTAACTCGCGCTCGATCGCTCCCGATCGAGTCCGACTTTTTTAACTCAGGACTACCTTTATTCGGATTTTGTTGGTACTTGCTTAGCCACATTCATTCACAATCTTTCTGGATTTCAACTTATGACTGTCCGCGCCAAAGATATTCTCATTGTTGACGATACCCCTGACAATATTCGGTTTCTTTCGATGATGCTCCTAGAGCAAGGCTATAACGTTCGCAAAGCCATCAACGGGAAAATGGCACTGACTGCCGTGCAAACCGTCATTCCCGACCTGATTTTACTCGATATTAATATGCCGGAAATGAGTGGATATGAAGTCTGCCAACAACTTAAAGCAGACGATCGCACTCGTTCTATCCCCGTGATTTTTCTCAGTGCTTTAGATGACATTTCGGATAAAGTCAAAGCATTTCAAGTAGGTGGCTCGGATTACATCAGCAAGCCTTTTCAGTTTGAAGAAGTTTTAGCACGAGTTGAGAATCAAATTGCCTTGCAATCTTTACAGCAACAACTTCAGGCGAAAAATACTCAACTTCAACATACTTTAGAAGAGTTACAAACGACTCAAGCTCAACTCATCCAACAAGAAAAGATGATCGCCCTCGGTCAACTGGTAGCGGGTATTGCCCACGAAATTAACAATCCGATTAGTTTTATTTACAGTAACATTTCTCCGGCTCGCGAATATATTTCAGATTTATTAAGTTTGCTCGAGATTTATCAAGAAGAATATCCCCATGCCTCCGATCGGGTTCTAGAAAAAGCTAGAGAAATCGATCTAGAATTTTTGATAGCCGATCTATACAAGTTGATCGATTCGATGAAAACGGGAGCCGATCGGGTGCGGACGATCGTGTTGGGTTTGCGAACGTTTTCTCATCTCGATGAATCCGAACTCAAAACGATCGACATACGCGAAGGGATAGAGAGCGCATTGATGCTCCTGCAACATCGGCTGGAATCGGAAGATGGAACGCCGGAAATCGAAGTCATTAAAAACTATGGCGATTTACCCAAGATAACCTGCTACGCTCGACAACTCAACCAAGTTTTCTTTAATATTCTCGATAATGCCATTGACGCGATCGAGGAATCAAATCATCGAGAGCGAAAAATTTGGATTTCGACAGAATTAAGGGGAACAGAAACCGCTATTATTCGGATAAAAGATAATGGAATGGGGATGTCGGAAGAGGTTCAAAACCAAATTTTCGATCCATTTTTTACCACCAAACCCATCGGACAAGGACGAGGATTGGGGTTATCCAGTAGCTATCAAATTATCGTCGAGCAACATCGCGGACAACTGAGTTGCCATTCCGTCGAGGGGAAAGGGACGGAATTGACGATCGAACTTCCCGTGGCGTTATGTTAACCGAGTGCGTCTCAGCTATAAATCTTCTTAGACAATACCAATGTGTGTATTTGTGTAGTGCTTACAATCAAATTAACAGTTATAGCCGTCGCCACTCCGGTTAGGACAGTCATCGCATCTTACCCCTAACTCCGGTAGAAAAACGCTGGCTGGTTGCTGAAATTTCCGAGTTTTTAGACTCTCGGGCAGAGGGCAGAAGGAAAAACGGTTAACGAGTCTGGGTTTCTAATTGTGCCTTTGTCCTAAGCGCCATGCGCTTAGCTATACGACGATCGACTGGGTTTGCGATCGCGCGGCGTTTGCAAAACAGTTCCCTGGGAATTCACCATCTGTTTGAGAAAGCGCACGTACCGATCGCACAAATTTTTCCAAGTATAACTTCTCGTGACTAAGTTATACGACGATTCGCACAGATCGTCCAGTTTGCAATCCAGGAGATCGTCTACAATTCGAGCGAATAATTTGTTATCGTAAGGCGGCACGCGATAGCCGTTAATGCCATTTTGAATCACATCGCGAATGCCTTCCAAATCGGACGCCACAACCGGAGTTCTCGCTTCGTTGGCTTCTAGCATCACCACCCCAAAGCCTTCGAGATCCCCAGCCACCGGAATGTTAGGCATAATGAAAATATCGGCAGCATCGTAAGCGTGACCGAGCAGTTCTTGGGGTTGCGCTCCCGCAAGAATAATGCGATCGCCACAGGGAGATTTTTGTTTGAGATCTTGCAAATTTTGGTGTTCTTTACCCTGTCCGATTAACAGGTAAACCACATCATTTTCAATGAGGGGCAAAACCTCTTCGATAAACCACGCATGACCTTTGCGCTTGACCTGCCTACCGACACTCAACAGCAAATATTTATCTTTGAGATCGAGATTAAATTCCTTTTCGATAACTTGTCGGGAATAGGACTTATCGTAGTGTCGAGGTTGAATTTCCATCCCATTGGGAATGACGATGCCTTTCGCCGAAGATAAACCCCGATCGATACTGGCTTTGCGCGTGGCTTCGGAAATCAAAATCGCCCCGTTTAAATTCTTAAAAATCCGAGGCAAAAGCTTCTGATACAACCAAAATGGCAGTGTCACATCTTGTCCGTGAACGATGGTCACCATCGGCACGGAAATTCGCGATCTTACGAACAGCGATAGCAACCCAGTTACCATCGAAGAACACAAAATAATATCGGCTTTTTCTCGCTTAACGATCTCCGGTAAGGTGAAATACAGCTTCACCAAAAACCAGAACGTGCGAATTTCAATCCCCTTCCAAGGTGACTCTAACAGAATCGGTATCACCGACAGTTCCCGCCGCCGTTTGAGTTCGTTCAGCAGTTGCATACTCGTGGTTTGCATCCCGCCGATATTTTGCGAACTCGCATCTGACGGTGGATGTAGGTGCGACACATAAATGACCTTCAATTGTTGTTTCAGCAACCCCGACTCCTCACAATCGAGCAGTATATTTGGACTTCGCCCAAATCTCAACTTTCCGCTACAGCAAAGAACGGCTCTTACCCGTCATCTCCCATTGACCCGTGGGTAAGATCCTGAGTTCCCCAACTCCCGCTAAGTCTGCATGGCGCTGTCCTGTCCGTAAGCTTGCCAAGCGAGATCCACGAGTCCGTTGACAATTGCCACTGCTACCACTGCCGACCCTTTGCGACCCGCACTGCGAATATGAGGAACCATCGAATCGTTTAATCGTTCTTTGACCACATCGACCCCGTCAAACCCAGCCGGAGATGCAATCACCAATGCCGGTCGAATTTCTTCGGCTTCGATCAACTCGACGATTGAGGTGAGTGCCGTCGTCGCTTGACCGATGACAAAAATTGCCTCGGGATAGCGTCGCGCCAGGGTTTCAATTCCCCACGCCGCCATGGTTTTTTCCTTCTGGGGTCGCGTCAGGGTTTCCATGCTGCAATACACGGGATTGGCAAACGTATTTTGAATGTACGGCGCAATCCCAACCTGTACCATCGGCACGTCCACCACGATCGTCGTTCGGGCTGCTAAAGCTGCCGCACCCGCCTGCAACGCCGACTCTGAAAAGCGAATTAACGATTTATATTCGTAATCCGCCGTGTGATAGATGACCCGGCGCACGATTTCGTACTCGGCAGGGGAAAAAATGTGCGAGCCAAATTCGCGATCGATAATCCCGAGAGCTTGAGCATCTGTGACGTGCCATTCCATGTTTGCTGGGCGTTGGTAACGGGTGAAACGAGGACGGGTCAACTCGAGGATTGAACCCCACCAGAGATAGGACGAGCGGTCATCCACAAAGCTGCATGGCGATCGGCATTCAGTTTGGGGCTGAATGCGTTTCGTCGAATGCAAGTCCATCGACAGTTGGGTGTCAATGGAGATGATTCGCCTAAATCTGCTCAGTCTCTTCCAGCAGGGGTATCTGCTTGATGACAGCTACCAGCTTACCAGGTATTGGACGCGATCGAGACTTCTTAGGTTTCCGAGGGCGAGGATTGTCCGATAAAAGGTGTTAAATACGCGGCGAGCGCTCCCAGGGCAAATCCGATAATGTTGCGCAAGAGCGGCAACCAATCCGCCGTGCGGCTGACCACCGGTCCGATGCCGAAGGCAATGAAGAGAATGCCCCACAGCGGCGCGAAAATCAGTGCCCACTGCCAAGCAACCATTTTCCCTCCGCGCGGTTGCGCCGCAATCCCGAGGACGATTCCCCCTAAAACTGAGGTGATGAGGGTCAAAATCCACTGCTCGCGGGGCAGTCCGGGAACCACTTTACAGCCGCCTTGACGCAAACAACCCGCAACGGAGTCTAAGGCTTGGAGGATGGATTGGTCTTCGCCGTTGTCGCGGACGAAGAACTGGTTGCCGTAGCGGGTTTGCAGTTCGATCCAGAACGTCCGGGGAAGCAAGGAATATACGTCATCTCCGACGTTGAATCCCAGCAGATTGCCCCCTCGTTGGTCGGCAATCAACAGGACGCTCTTTTCGTCCAAACCCCAGAAGTCTTTCACGGCTCGACCGGGAGTGCGATCGAACTGGGTGAGGACTCTTAACTTAAATCCCGTCTCGGCTTCTAGTTTCGCCAAACTGCTGGTGAGGAGTTCTTCCTGGGTAGAGGTGAGGGTTTGGGCGAGATCGATGATGGGGGTCGGCGTATCCGGCAGGAGTTCGGGGTTGTCGAAGGCATAGGCAGCCGGAGCCATCGCCCATGCTGTGATGGCTAGGCAAAGGGCGGCAACGGAGGAAAACAGTCGCTTCAGAGTCAGATGCTGCATAGTCTATTCTGTATAACGATCGACGGTGGGTGAAAAACGCAAATTTTAAAGTCTTGGGTGTATTTTAACTTAACTCTAATAATATTTACATTTGTTTACGAAAATGGGTTGTTGGTCACGGGTTATTTGTCATTGGTTATTGGCAAGCATCTGCTCCTCCAGCCTCCCCAGCCTCCCCGGCTTCCCCGGCTTTCTTCCTTCTGTAGGCGTAGCCAGTGCGCAGCACTTACTCCCGAACTCCTCGATCGCTGTACCCTAGAACCTGTACCTTGTCTGGTCATACCCGTGAAATTTGCATTTATCATCGATCCGATTCACCTCCTCGATCCCGGTCACGATACCAGCGTGGCATTGATGGAAGCGGCGCAAGCCTTGGGTCACGAAGTCTGGATAACCCAGGCGAGAGATTTGGGAGTGGTTGCACAGAAGGCGCAGGCGGCACTATCTCCGGTTAAACTGACCCCGGTACAGTTACAGGAAGGGCGCTGGGTGAGTGTCGATCGCTGGTACGAACTGGGCGATCGCGCTATTTTGCCCCTAGAATCGATGGATGCGGTGTTTATGCGCACCGATCCGCCCGTCAACGTTCCCTATCTCTACGCCACGTATATTTTGGATTATGTCGATCCGGCAAAAACGTTAGTGGTAAACAATCCGGGGGGATTGCGATCGGCGAATGAAAAAATGTATGCCCTGCAATTTGGGGATGCCATGCCGGAAACCCTGGTAACGCAGGATAAACGAGTGGTGCGCGAATTTGTGGAAACGCGGGGTCGCGCTATCCTCAAACCCCTGGGCGGCAAGGCGGGAGAAGGGATTTTATTTTTGGAAGCGGGCGATCGCAACCTCAACTCCATGGTGGAAATCAGCACCCGACAGGGACAACTGGCAGTGATGGTGCAGCAGTTTCTCCCAGAAGCCAAAGACGGCGATAAGCGCATTATTCTGTTAGATGGAGAACCCATCGGCGCGGTCAATCGCGTGCCGACTGGGGACGAGTTTCGCGGTAACATGGCTGTGGGCGGTCGGGTCGAACGGGCAGAAGTTACCGATCGCGAACGGGAGATTTGCGCCCAACTCGCCCCCAAACTCCAGCACGATGGTTTGTACTTTGTCGGCATCGATGTCATTGGCGGCTATCTGACTGAAGTGAACGTCACCAGTCCCACGGGAGTGCGCGAAATCGATCGCCTCGATAACGCCAACTTGGGAAAACAGGCGATCTCCTGGGTCACTCAACGGGTCGAGTCCCTCCGCCAAACCCCCAACGCAGTTTAATTCTCAAGGTTCATGGCAAATCCCGAACATCTCGCCCTTTTACAATGGGGAGTCGATCGCTGGCAAAATTGGCGAGAGCGCAATCCGGAAATTCAACCGGATCTCAGCGTTGCCGATCTGGTGGGTTTCGATTTAGCCGGATTCGATCTGCGCGGTGCGAACCTCATCGGCAGCGACCTGAAAATGGCGAACCTCGCCGAAGCGAATCTTGCCGAAACCAATGCGATCGGCGTTAATTTTCGAGAAGCAAACTTGTCGAATGTCGATTTTTATCGATCGCTACTCAATCGCGCCAATCTCTCCCAAACCTTGTTACGCGGCGCCAATTTCACCGAAGCCGATCTTGGTGATGCCAACCTGTACGGGGCAGATGCGATCGAAACCTACCTGTACCGCAGTCGGCTCGATCGGGCGAACCTCTCTCGGGCGCATTTTAACGGCGCGTATGGCGTTAGCGTTCATTTAACCGAAGCCAAACTCGTGCGGGCGGATTTGCGGTGGGCGAATCTGAAGTGGGCGAATTTAGGCGGGGCAAATCTGGCACAGACCAATTTTCGCGGCGCAAATTTATGCGGGGCGAATTTAAAAGATGCTTATCTGCACGAGACGGTCTTTCCCCAGGATTTTTGCCGACCTCAATTTTTTCCAGGGGATTGATTGGTCATTTGTCATTGTCTTGAAAAATTGCTCCCCAAAACCGCATTTTTCGCTGGCACAAATCTTCTTCTCCGGCTTCCCCTGCTTTCTCCGGGAAGCATAACATCGGCTAGACAGGGCTACGCCAACGCGATCGCGATCGCACTCAAGTCGTGCGTGAAATCGCGGAGAATTTCGATCGGCTTCACACAAAACCACGAGTAAATTCACCGCTGGGCGAGATTGAGATCGCCGCCGATTTCCGAATAGCCGACGATACTGATAAGTATCAGATATTTAGAGTTTAGGAGTTCAGTCCATGCAAGATCGCGGTATTTCTTACACGGCTTCCACCGAGTCGATCGAAACCGTCGAAACCGATATTGAAGCGCAATTCCGAGGAATTTCGTACTACATCAGCCACCCGGTCAACCCCCCCACTAGCGAACCCAAAAATTTGAAGTATCGCGGCGTTGCCTATCCCCCTCAACCAGAAACCTCGACGGATATGCTGCCCGAGTTTGGCTAAACGGTCGATCGCACCGATTCTTTCTTTCTCCTTCATGACTTGGGTTCCTGAATCCTCCCCACTCGATCGTGGGTGGGGATTTTTTCGTGGCGAAGCATCCCGCACATTCTCGCAGACTGGAGCTAGATCTGTACGCTACCGTACTGAAAATGTTAAAATTTGATTATATTTTGAATCAAAAGTCCTAAAATGTGAATTCTACGTATTTATTAATTGAATATTGTGTCCCAGAGTTCTTCTCCTTCGATCAACCAACTGCTAGCCGCTTTGCCTTCTTCGGAATTTCAACAACTCGAGCCGTATCTAGAACCCATTTTTCTGGAAGCCGGACAAGTTCTCTGCGAACCCAAAGAACCGATGAACGTTGCCTACTTTCCCGGTCGAGCGGCAATTTCCCTCGTTTCGCTTTTGGAAGACGGATCGACGACGGAAATCGGTTTGATCGGGAACGAAGGAATGGTCGGTCTGCCCATTTTTTTGGGGGGAAAGAGCTTTCCCAACCGGGCGATCGTCCAAATTCGCGGGAGTGCTTTGAAACTCGACGGCGAGATCCTCAAACGGGAATTCCATCGGGGAGGCAAGTTACAGCAACGACTTTTGCTGTATACCCAAGCACTCCTGACTCAGGTTTCCCAGAGTGCGGCTTGCAACCGACAGCACACGACTGAAGAGAGACTCGCTCGCTGGCTGCTGTCCGTGCGAGATTGCGTGCTGTCCGACGAGTTGCCCCTCACGCAGGAATTTATTGCCAATATGCTGGGGATTCGTCGCTCTGGGGTGACGGTTGCTGCGGGAATCCTGCAACAGGCAGGGACGATCGAGTATCGCCGAGGTCAAATTACCATCCGCGATCGAGAAGACTTAGAATCCATCTCTTGCGAGTGCTATCGTCTCGTACAAAGTGAGTTTCTCCGCTTATTGGGGTCTCGACGCGGTTAGTTAAGTCCGCCAGCGTACAGACAAACGGCAAGGTTTGCGTTAGCTTCAAACACCGAGTGCTGCTCTCCCGGATTCAACGTTCGCATCGGAATCCACCTTCAAGTCTCGATCGAGGTTTGCCATTCGCATCTCAACCCTAGTTTGAAGACAGCGCGACACGATAAATGAATGTTAGATAATCAGAAAGCTCAAGAATTAGAGTGTCTCGTCCTGGGAGGGTTTTGTCCGAATTGCCGATCGGCGGACATTCGATATCGCGAATACGAAGAAAACAAAAAATTTTGTTTTCAGTGTTCTCAGTGTGGCTGGAAAGGAAAATATACGTCTGAAGAATTGACTCAAGCCTCCCAATCTTGGCATATGATTCAATCTCCAGACGAAACCTTTGAGTCCTAAGTTTTAAGAATATGAGGAAATTTTTTATGTCTCA
>DVED01000081.1 GCA_015295945.1 Oscillatoriales cyanobacterium M59_W2019_021
GCTATTATCCGTATCGAAGCCGATACCGTGGATTTCTCCTTCTGCCGTACTTTGGAAGTCAAATTCTAAGATGGTATTTTCGGTAATGGTGTAGCCATTCCCTAAATCGACTTTTTTCCAACTATTTCCGCTAATTTCGACTTGAGTCATGTCGGGGGAAATCGTCAAGCTAGGAGCGATATCTTGATTGCTGTATGAGGTTAGCGAGAAATTGTTTTCAGTACCATCGAGATTGAGTTTCAGGAGGCTCATAGGATAATGATCGAGACTTGAGGTGGACAAGAAATTCGACTTAGAAAAGCATGAAAAGTAACGCTGGCAAGCTCTCAATTTGCCAACACACCAGTCCGGATGTAACTGACGAAAAAATGACTCGCTCGGAGAAATGGCGATCGTCAATTGAAATCGCTACTTCATAGATTAATAGCTACATGAGAAAGAACGGACGATCGAGCTTCGTTCGTGAATCAGAGCGTCGATTCTGAATTACAGTGGATCTTTAAGAAACCAAGTGGAACTGCTGAAAATCGACGAACCAAATTCATATTGACAGCTTTTTCCCGGCATGACAACCGTAAAAGTGCTGAAGTTATAGAATTTCAATTTTTAAAGCAGAGAGAAATCACAAAAATCCATAAGGAATGCCTTGTTGCGAATTTTTTCGAGGCGATCGCAACTCAAAAAAATGCAAATTTTAAAGTGTCTTCACAAAAAGAAATTATCAATGCGTTGAGTTTTTACGCAACTTACCTCAGATTTATTCTCTGTAATATTGCGGATATTGACAGCAAAATTTAAGACAGAATAACCCTTGATTGAGTTCGGTCTATCATGGCTGAAAAATGCCGATTCGATAGAGCTTTTAGGCTTATTTGGCTGGGAATAAAAGGGGGAGATCGATCCGGAAATCGGTTTGATCGCCCCAACGCAGCAGCAAACCGCATCGATCTTCGTACAAATACAGAAAAAGTCGATCGCAGCCGATAAGTGGTAACTAACTTCGACTCGAAGTCATCGATTCTAAAACCTGCTGCAATTCGCTGCGCGTCGTGCGTCTTTGGTAGCGCTGTTCGGCTTTGGGATAAATTTGGCGAATGTGTTCCAAGCGGCGTTTGGCTTGTTGTAGTGTGTGGGTATCCGGTGCTTTTAAATACTGCTGAAATGCTAGTCTTTCCACTTCCACCAGACGATCGCATAATTGAGACGCCTCCAACGCTAATCGATCGCCATCCGGAACGTCAACCCCATGGAGTTGAGATTCTCGGTAGAGGAAGCTGACAAAATCTAGCGCCATCAGCAGTCCAAACGCGCTAGGAATCGTCACGATTAGCAATCTTAACTCATTCATCGATTTGGGATTTGGGGTGGGTCATTTGTCATTTGTCGTTGGGGGTTGGGTGTTCGGTGTTTGGGGTTTGTTAATTGCTACTAGCGCTTTGGTTTTCACTATCCCCGCGTCTCCGTGTCTCCGCGTCTCCGTGTCCCCCTTCCCCCTACTTCCCCGGCTTCCCCTGCCTTCTGCCTTCTACCTGAAAACACTAGTCACAGATCGGGCATGGGCATAAGATAATTAAGACACACGCGACGCGCAATCCCTATGGACATTCAAGAATTCTTCCAGCAATGCGCTGGGAAATGGTTTTCTCAACGGACTAGTCATGCCTTACCCCCCCAGGAATTAGAGGTTGGCAAGTCGGACGTGTGGATCGACTTCCTCGCCGCCGACAATCCGGAGATCGCCAAATTGTGCCAACAGTGCCGCGTCGATCCGGGTTTAGCCCTTTGCGGGATACAAACCAAGTGGGAAGGAACCGTTGGCGCAAATCCCAATAAGGAAAGCGGATCGGCGTTGCTGGTCGCCATTGCTGACGGAAACGATTCTAACATCGGCAAGTTCCTGCGCACCCTTAATTTTCCCGGCGAAACGCCAACCGTAGGACGCTATCTGACCAATACCGACGATTCGATTACGCTGAAAATCGAATCGGATACCCTGCAAACCGAAGAACGCTTGTGGTTTGTCAGTCCCAATTTGCGAGAACGCACCAGCATCGTCACCCACGCCAACGGGTCGAGTTATGCGTCGTTCTGTTCGGAAATTCGCATGGGATCTCCGGCTCCGCAATCTTGAATAGGGATTGCTCATGGGTCATTTGGGGTTTGTTAGTGGTTAGTAGTTAGTTGTTAGTTGTTTCTCTCCCCCTGCTCAAGAAAGCTCCCGAACTCCTCTATGAATACGACAGGCGATCGCAAAATCAAACTCGCGCAATTCCTCAAATGGCTCGGTGTCGTCCAAACGGGAGGAGAAGCCAAAATCCGGATTCAAAGCGGGGAAGTCACCGTCAATGGCGCGATCGAAACCCGTCGGGGACGCCAACTGGTTCCCGGCGACGAAATTGGCTTGGATGGCAGACTTTATCGCGTCGAATCGGACGATGGCGCCAGATAAGCTCTCCTCTCCCGGAAAACGCTACACTAACATTAGGTTTGAGAACGATCCCATGCGACGATGCCATCAACCTGAATCTCCATTGGGGTCAGTCGGATTGCCATCGAGCGCTCCAACCTCCTATCGTCAGAGTTCGATAGCAACGCAAACATTTATGCTAGAAATCCTAGCCGTTCTCTCTGCATCGGCGGCAGTCGGATTGAGAGTCGGTTTACCTTTGTTGTTAATTGGCTTGTTGCGAAGCAATTTGTGGTCTGGCGTGCCGTTGCTGTCTCATCTCTCGCCGCGTTTTGTCGTCGGCATCCTCGTGAGTTGGTCGCTGTTTGAGTTATTGGCTTCCAAACAGTTGTTGGGACAGCGCATTTTGCAAGTGGTAGAATTGACAGTCAGCCCGATCGTCGGGGCGATTATGGGAATGGCGATCGCCAGCGCTGCCGAATTAGAAAAGTGGCAAATTAATTTACTCGGTTTAATCGGTGGATTATTTGCTCTCGTCCTACAATTGGTACAAGCCGGCTGGTTTTTTCGCCTTCGAGGTTTGCCCCTTTGGGCAATCTTAACTCAAGATTTCTTGTGCGTTCTCCTAGTCGTCTTTGCTTTCGACGCACCCCAACAAGGCGGTCTGATTGCCCTGCTCTTATTATGGCTGGCAATCCGCAGTTCCAGCGCTTGGTATGACTGGTATGTCAAACGCGGAAAACCCCGCATCACGCGCTAAATTCTGGTACGCAAGTTTAGCCTTCACTTAACACTCATCGAGCATCTATCATGCAAATTCTCACCGGACCGATTCCCACCGCTATTCCTGGCGTCGTCTACGATCTCTCCAACGATCCCGCTACCCCAGATGACGTACAATTGACTCCTGGATTGCTCGCCACCTATCCCTTCGGAATGCGAGCGCTCGATGGAAACGATACGGTTATGGGTTCTGCCGATAGCGAACTGATTTTTGGCAATATCGGTGAGGATCGTTTGGAAGGCAGTGGTGGTAACGATTCCCTCCTCGGCGGTCGCGATAACGATGTCATTAACGGTCACGAAGAAGACGATCTCTTAGCCGGAAATATCGGAAACGATATCGTCGATGGGGGTGCGGGAAATGATTCTTTATTCGGCGGTCAAAATAACGACGCACTGGTCGGTGGAGAAGGCAACGATACGATGTCGGGGGATTTTGGCGTCGATGCGTTAATTGGCGGAGTGGGAGCGGATGTCTTCGTTTTGAGAGCGGATAATACCTCGTCTCTGGCGGAGTTTTCCATCGGGGGTGGCAATGCCGATGTATTAATCGATTTCAATGGTGCAGAAGATCGCATTGCCTTGACGGGAGGATTGACAGAAGCGAGCTTGATAACCCTCGAACTCAACAATCAACCGTTGCAAATTACGCCGGAAGTTCAAGGACTCATCGATGCGGGAATTTTGCCACTAACAGCGATCGATCCCGATGGCGATGGATTGGTGAATGGAACGCTGATCGGTATCAACGGAACTGGACAATTTTTGGGAGTTGCCCTCAACGTCACGCCGATCGATCTTCAAGGGAAGTTTATTTCAATTTAGTTGCAGTTTTCGGTCGCAAAAAAGGTCGAAAATATCGCAGGTTATGAGGGTTGTCAGGAGCTAAAATTGGAAAAAGTGCGAGTTGAATTGACCGGAAAATCTACCTTGCCAATTGAGCGGAACTTTTCCCGGACTGTCCGAGTCCAAAGTGTAATAAGATCGACAAGCACGCTTCTAATTTTGAAGGACAATTGCCTACTATGACAGATATCCTCACGGGTCCTCTTCCCTCTGCCATTCCCGGTGTGGTATTTTCACTCACGGACGCGCCCGAAGACGTACAATTAACGCCGGGACTCCTCGCCGACTACCCGTTTGGATTGGTTGCCTTTGCTGGAGACGATAACATCATCGGCTCGACGGATTCCGAATTGATTTTTGGCAATCAGGGTGCCGATACAATTCAGGGAGGAGAGGGAGACGATACCATTCCCGGCGGTCAAGAAAACGACACGATCGATGGAGGTTTGGGAAACGATATTCTCTTTGGCAACAAAGGTGACGATACCGTCTGGGGTGGAGATGGTAACGATATTATCTTCGGCGGTCAAGACAACGATACGATCTCGGGCGGGTCGGGAACGGATGTCATTCAAGGAGATTTGGGAGACGATACCCTCCTGGGAGAAGGGGGTTTAGATTTGCTCAAAGGCGGAGAAGGTAACGATCTGTTCCAATTGCGGTTTAGCGACTTCTCCAATTTAGGCGAAATTGGTGCCGGCGGTGGAAATGCCGATATCATTACCGATTTTAATGCAGCAGCCGATCGCATTACCATTTTAGGTGGTGTTAAAGAAAGCGATTTGCGGTTGGATTTCGTTTCCGCTCAAGCAATTTCCTTACCGCCTGCCCTTTCTGAAGCGGTGGTTTCCGGGGTGATTCCCCTATCGGAACTCGATCCCAACGGCGATGGTTTATTTGAAGGTACGGCACTCTCCGTTGTCGGGACGGGAATTGTCTTCGGGTTTGTCTTGAATGCCACGCCCGACCAAATTTCCGGTCGCATTCTCGATACGTAGAAATCTCCACACGTAGAAATCTCCACCTCATTCGAGTGCCAACTCATGCAGAAGAAGCGCTAAAAATTAGCGCTTTTTTTGTGTTATAGACTACAGTTTTTGGTCTGCCGATCGGCGTTCCGTCTCTATCCACACTCGATCGAGTCTCTCCGATTTATAAAGTTTCTCTACATGGAGCGCGATCGGGGGGTAACCCTGCTACAATCATCCCAGAAGAATCCGTAAATTTACGGATCTCTCAACTGGATGGAAAAAACAGTTGCGGCACCGTGAGAGGGTTCATACTTAAGTACTCGCGATTGGCTATTGTCTGTTTCGGGGTTAATCAGCATGACAATTCAATTTAGTATTATCCTGCCGACGTTTAACGATCTCGAGCGTTTGCAGCGATCGCTTCAGTCGGTTTGGCGTCAAACCCTTCCCTGCGAAGTGGTGGCAGTCGATGACGGTTCTCAGCGCGAGATCGAATCCTACGTCCGGAGTTTGGGCAAACGGGTCGTGTATTACCGCCATCCCGTGCCTCTGGGATACGCCCAAAGTGCCAATGCCGGAGTCGAATTGGCGCGGGGCAATTGGATTGTCCTGCTCGACAGTGGCGATGCCCTCCACCCCCGATACCTGGAACGATTGAGTCAGGCGATCGATCGCTATCCCCAAGCGGCAATCGCCGCGTGTCAAACGCAGGGAGCCGAGCAGGCAGAAGCTGCGCGCGTGGTGTGCGTTCCCCAAGAAGATATTCACTACCACATGCTCGGAGATCGGTTGGGGGGCTGTCAATTATCTCCGGCAGCCTTTCGTCGGGATGCCTTTTTGCGATCGGGCGGTTGGCATTTGGGATCGAGTCACGCGCGCGAAACTGCCGAAGCTTGGACTCGCATTGCCCAATACGGAGATGCCGTATTCGTCAATCTCCCAGTCGGCGATGCCGCAGAGGCTGCCTTACCGACTTCCCGCCCTTCAGGATCGCCACACTTGTGGGGAGATCTCGAACGCCAACACCAAATGACCGAGCAAGTCAGTGCCAAACATCGCGATTGGATGGAAACCAGTCCCACCGTGCAGATGATTCGGAAATTCCACTGGAGTTGGATGGGTTTAAAAAACAGTTGGTTTCCGGGCGTAGACGGCGTTCTGCCCGGTGTTACGATCGAAGGTGGGATGCCTGCGGCTTCCCCAAACCAAGATGCGCCCCGTTCTAGTTCTCCCTCTTTTTCCAAAGTTCTGCCGCGAATGGCTTCTCCGAAAGCCTCGTCTCAACTCAGTCGGATTTAGTAACGCTTAGACCTCTGAGAGCGTGAAAAAACTCCGCTCTCAAGATCTCCAGCCAATAAAATGTCCTTCCACTTGCCCCCCTTCTCGTCAGATGGGTAGGGGGAGGTGGAGGGGTCTAAAGGGTTCTTTCTAACTTCTTTCCGACTATTGGGAGATCCAATGTTTGGAGAGCTATGGTGAATTCTCGATCGCCCTAATCTGCTATTTGATACTCCCGGAAATCTTCGTCGGGATCGCCATTAATTCTGAGGACGGCGATCGTTTTTCCTTGGGGATTCTTAATGTCATAATACCACGTAAAACCCGTACGATCGTTAATAACTTTCAGTAATTCTGGCTGACCTTGAAAAGCTTCTTGAATAGCTTGTTCGTACTCCTTGGCAACGACCAAGCGCTCGAATCCTTTTTTGGGATCGTACTGCTCGGTATAATTAAAAGATTGATAGCTCCAGATTGCCGTATTATCTTGACTGTCCGGTAAATAGACTGCCATTTGCGAGACAAACGAGAGCTTCTGAACGGATTGAATTAAATCGTGGAGCGTTCGAGGAACGTTATTTTGGGGAGGAGTTTGGAGTTGTACGAGTTGTTGGATAAATCGCGATTGTAGCTTTTGCAGTTGTTCCGAAGCGATCGTCTTGAAAACTTGGCTCCGATGTACTTGCACGCGGCGATCGACCAACGATAACCCCGCAATTAAAATAGCTAAAGCACCAATAATACCGACAATATAAAGCGCGTAAGTTTGTTTCTTAGCTTCGGGAATTTTATCCGGTTCGATGAGTCCGCGATCGCGTCCGAAGGCACTAATGGAAGTCACGATTTCTTGAATTCCCAGGACGATCGTCATTGCCACGCCAAACGCACTCAACGCCAAACTGGTAAAGAAAACCCCCATTAAAACCGCTTCAACTTGGTAGCTGAAGATATCCCACTGCAACAGTTCGTCGAAAATTCCGAGGACGACTAAAATCGCTCCGAGAATGAGCAGAGAAACAGTAATGGCAACCGTCAGCGATAAAAGTTTAACTCGTTGTTTCATGGCGCGATCTCAAAATCTGGAGTTGTCCTTTCACTCTAAAGAGTGCGATCGCGATCGTCAACTTATTTGTTAGTAGTTAGTGGTTAGTGGTTAGTTGTACATCACGGGTCACGGGTCACTGTTGTCTCCTTCTGCTCCCCCCACGCCCTCTGCTCTTTTTCCTTCTGCCTTCAAATCTCCTCAAACAATTGTCCCTCGATCTTTCCGGTAAATTGCCACCACTGAAGGCTTCGGTGCTGCGTTCGCTTCCCCACTCGGCCAATTAGAACCGACCGGACAGGTTCGCTGCTGTTGAAAGGCTTCTCCGGTTGGGGTTAGCATTGCAAATTCGCGGGTTTCTTTCGCCCCATTTTGACAAGTTCCGTTGGCTTCTCCCGGATGTTGAATAGCTAGAAATAGCGTTTTCCCATCTTGACTAAAAAAGGGACCCGTCATTTCGCATTCCATCGGTCCGGTGGCGAATAAATAGGCTTTCCCATCTCCATCTTGCGGCAAAAACCACATGGAATTATTGCCGAAAACGCCGGAAAACTTCGATCGATTGATCGCCTCTCCCTTGTCGTCAACTCGACTGGGAACAGCTGCATTCATTTTCCCCGTAGACATATCCGTCACCATCCAAACGTTTCCCTTGGCATCGAGTAACAAGTTATCCGGATTGGCAAAACCCCCACCTCCGGCACTGGGTTCCCCTCCCGTCGCTACCATTTCCCAGGAAAATGTCGTAGCTGCCGGGTCGTTTTCTGTTTCTACCAACCGCATCACCCAACCGTATTCGTAAGCGGCGTCCCCTTGCGGACTCTTGAAAATGCGCTTGTCGGGTCCGCCTTCCTCTTTATCCGGCAATCCCGAGGTGAAGGCGATGTAGAGGGAACCATCCGGGGCAATTTCCGTATCTTCGGGACGGGCGGTACAGGTCGCACCGATCGCATTTGCGGCATAATGAGCGTCAATTAAGATTGCCCCTTGTCGTTCTTCTGGCGTTCCCGTATAAATATCCCCCAGGGTTTTGTATTTCTGTTTGAAGTCTTGAATCTGTTTGTCGGCCTCCGCTTTGAGATAGCGATTGTTCTCCGCTGGCGGCAGGAGTAAAACATTGCCAAATGTATTGCTAGGCGAATCGGGATTGACGGGGGTAGAAGGTGCGAGGGGTAACCAACTTCCCGTTCCGTCAGCGTTGAATTTAGCGGCGTAGAGCGTGCCGTCGGCGAGGAGTTGGGAATTGGCTTTGTCAGTGGGGTTAGTAACGGATTGGCGGCTGACGAATTTGTAGAGATGACCGCTGCGGCGATCGCACCCGGAGTAAAATGCGATCGGTTTTCCTGTCTCAACCCGGACTCCCACCGCTTCGTGGCGGTAGCGTCCCAACCCAGTGTGTTTCGTGCCGTAGTCGTTGGGGTTTGCCGGATCGATTTCCACGATCCAACCGTATTTATTCCCTGCCAACCCGAAGACGTTCCCCTGTCCCGACACTTCTTCGTTGTCAATATAGAACGGTAATTGCGAAGGAGAACTCGATGTCCCGTCGCGATATACCGCTTCCGGGACTTGTGCCTGAAAGTTTTCTTCGCCGCTGAGAACCGTTCCCCACGGCGTCGTTCCCCCGGCACAGTTGGCAAACGTGCCGATAATCCGATCACCCAATTTGTCGAGATACCCCTCACCTTGGGTTTTCCGAAACACCGCCGCCGCCGGACCCGTGGCTTTGAGATACCGTCCGTCGGTCAACCCGGAAATCCCCGTCACTCGCCGATCGATCGTTCCCGGTTGCCGCACCCAATTTCCTTTCTCATCCCGTTTCAGGGTAATGACTCCCAAGCCTTGGTCGATGAGTGCCTCCTGGCAAATTTGCTGAATTTTGGCTTTGAGGGGGTTATTTTGAGGAAGCGAAAAGGCATCGATCGGTTGTTTCTTCAGTTGTGCCGCCACCTCCGCCAACGGTAAAGATTTCCCCAAAACGGAGGTATAGGTTTGCATCCAAACCCCGCCGCTGATGTACTCGAAATTAATCGTTAAATAGCCCTCATTTTCGCCAGATTCGATAAAACTGAGATAGTCGTTGTTATATCCGAAGCGGGAATTGCCGATCGCCTCTCCCCAACTGGCGATCGTCCGATATTCAAACTCTTCTGGCAAGACGAGATCGTCGATGACTTCGTAGGTTTGATAGGCTTCAATTTGGGCATTTGGCGACAGACCGTCAGTTGCTAAGGGCATCGCCCCCCGAATTGGACGAAAGGGCAAATTTGGGGCAGAAATTGGCGGCGAAATAGAGGGGCGATCGCCGCAGGAATGTAATGAAGAAAGGGCGATCGCGCTGGCAGTCCCGCTTAACAACCACAAAAAATGACGACGCTTGACGGTCATAATCGAGAAAGGAATGAGACCAACATCTTATCCTACGACATCGCGGCTAAACTTACCTTAGATTTGGGTAATTTTTGGGTTAAGGAAGTTTCGGTCATTGGTCATTGGTCATTGGTCATTTGGGGTTGGTTGCCGGGGCGGGTTTTGATGATAAATTTCGGGTAGGGTCGCGTTAAATTACCACTAAACCCGCCCCTACTGGTTACTGTATTCTGAACTCCTGTAACTCCTGTAACTCCTGTAGGCGCAGCCAGCGCTATAAGCGCTTACTCCTTTCCCTTAATCCCGACTTCCCGTAACGATGTACGAAACTCTTTGACCGATATTGGTAGCGTGATCTGCCATCCGTTCCAGGTAGCGAATCGCCAGGGTGAGCAGCACGATCGGTTCGAGAACCCCCGTATAATTGCGTTGAAAAGCCAGAGTCTGATAGAGGGTTTCGTAGGAAGCATCCACCGTCGAATCTTTCTCCTTCATTTGCTGTCCGGCATCGGCATCGAGATCGATCAAGGCAGCTAAACTCATCGCCAACATCGCTTGAGCTTGCTGGGACATCTTCTCGACGATCGGCATACAGCTATGAGGCGGATAGGGAAAGATTTTCAGGGCAATTTCTGCTAAATCTTTGGCATAGTCGCCAATGCGTTCCAAATCGCGGACGAGTTGCATATATGCGCCCAACACTCGGCAATCTCGAGCCACCGGAGCTTGTAGGGTCATTAATAAGATACAATCCGATTCAATTTGACGGTAAAGCCGATCGATCTTTTTGTCGAGAGGAGGGATCGCTTTAGCGGCGGATAAGTCGCGATCGCACAATGCTAGATGGCTGAGACGGAAGGAAGTTTCCACCAAAGCCCCCATTCTCAAAACATCGCGTTCTAAACGCTGTAATTCGCGTTTGAAGTGGGTTCGAGCCGAACTGGAATGATAAGAAGATATGGTCACCCCTACAGATTGCATTGTAATTTTGCTAACAGAAAATTTATATAAGGACTAGGCTAGCATTTCTATTTTGAAATGACTGTAACTGAGGAACCTTTCTCAAACTTTCTCCACATGAGGATTGCGGCGGGGAAGGTAAATTTGCATCCAAGCACCGCCCGTTTCGGGATGGTTGTTGGCAGTGACGGAGCCGCCGTGGGCACGGGCGATGCGGCGGACGATCGCCAAACCCAATCCGCTACCGTTACTCGTCGATTCCGACGGTACGGGGGTGGCGGCTGACTGCCGTTGGCGGGACGGATCGCCTCGGTAAAAGCGATCGAACACTCGAGGCAAATCGGATTCGGCAAAACCCGTTCCGGAGTCGATAACATCGATGCAAATGCCGCCTTTAGCAGGAGACACTTTGACCCAAATGGCAGAATTCTCGGGGCTGTAGCGAATGGAGTTGTTGAGGAGATTGAGAAACAGCCGGAACAAGCGAGACTCGTCGGCTTCTAATTCAAACGGTTCGCTGGCTTGGTAGACCAAACCGATGGATTTGGGATTGGCTAGGGGTTCTAGGGTTTGCCAGACCGATTGCACGAGGCGTTCGAGTTTGATCGATCGGTAGTTGAGGCGATGGCTGGTGGAGGTGTCGATTTGGCTGAGTTCCAACCAATCGTCCACAAATTGCGTAATCCGGTTGACTTCTCGCAACAAGCGTTCTACCCAAGACTCCAGTTGCGGTTCGACGCGAGTTTGCAGGGCTTCGGCAACCAAGCGAATGGAAGTCAGCGGCGTGCGCAGTTCGTGAGTGAGATCCGATAACCACCGATCGCGGGATTGGGTGAGTTCGACCATTGCCTGTCGATTTTCCAAAAAGACCCCCACTTCGCCCTCGGGAAGGGGAACGGCATACCCGCGCAAGGCGACGGCTCGATCGGGTTCCGGTTTTTCCACGTCGGGGGGCATGGAATGGAATACCCATTCGCGTTCCGTCGGTTGCTGGCGATCGCGAGCCAATTCGATCAGGCGATCGAGTTCGTAGGAACGCACCCATTTTAATAACAAACGCGGCCGATCGGGATCGGGGCGATCGATCCGCAGCAGCGATTGCGCTTGTCGGTTGCACCACAGCAGTTGATTTTCGTCGTCCACTTGCAAATATCCGAACGGCGCGATATCCAACAGTTGCTGCCATGCCGCCAGTGCCGCTTCCAACTCTTGCTCCCGACGCTTGGCGAGAACGATGCCTCGGCGCAACTGCGACCATAGCGATAGCACGTCGTCTGGAAGGCTGGAGTGCAACTCGGAAATCGACTGTTGGAGTCGCTGGCGCAACCCGATTTGCTGCCACAGCACCAACCCCATCCCTACGGCTAACCCCAGCAAAAACATCATCAGGGTCATAAGCAATTCGGCTCGTCAGTTGAGAATTTCTACTCTTTACTGTATCGGAGTGGCAGGGGTACAGCTATAGCCAGGGGGGAGCGGGGGGAGCAGAAAGCAAAAGCGCGAAAGCGCGACTAGCAATTACCAACCCCAAACCCCAAACCCCAAATCACCAATAACCCAACCCAAAATCATTCCCGTTGCAAAGCGGCTTTGAGCAAAGCTGTGCGCCATAGTTGCAGTGCCTTGTCGAATTCGGGAAAATAATCTGGAGAGCGCCAGAGTCGATCGGCAAAAAAGTGGGTGAGAACCGTATTTTCCGAGAGTTGGGGAAAATCCTCGAGCTTCCCACCCTCGAACGCTCCATTCCCAGACATCCCATCTGCATCAAATAGCGGCGTCATCTGGGTAGGAGAACCGCGTTTGAGCCAGTCGTCGAAGTTGGGGGCGGCGTTCATCGTCGAGAGGGATTGCCCGACGATTTCGGGGGAAACCGTTTTCGGAGTGGCAAGCGCCCAGGCATCTTGCAAGCGTTTGAGGCGATGTTCGGGATGCAGCCAAGCTTCGATCGCCCATTTCGCCGCCGAGGGAGGTAACAGGCGCAACTTTGTTTCCACCGACTCCGACGATTCCAAACTCGCCAATTGCAGCACCAACTTACTCGTCTCGCTGCCGTACTCCTGCCAATCTTCCCGCGCTTGTTTGTAATTTTCCAACCACCAGCGCAATCCGCCGCGATTTTGGTGCAGATCTTGTTTTAATTCCGGAGAAAGAGAGTCATCTTTCAGGAGGATGGCGTACTTTTCCTCCAACCGTTCCCCCACCTGCTTAAATAAAGGTTCTAAGTCCGGTTGCGCCCACAACGGACGGGTGACGAATGCCGGATCGCGGAGGATTTCCAGGGCAAAGGCTTCGATCGCCCGCTCTGTCTGCCCGTCACTGAGTAACGCCCGTCCCAACCCGTAAAAGACGCCCCGTTGCGCGGGAACCAATTCGATCGCCCGTCCGAAAGCTTTCGCCGCCAAGGGGGGATCGTTTTTCAGCAGCAGCCATCCCAAACGCGCGTACCCAAACACCCAATCGGGGGCAGCCGCAATTCCCCGTTGCCACCAATCGATCGTCTCTTTGGGGATTTTCTCTTCTTGCCAGCGAAGACTCCCCGACACCCAACCCAGTTGTAGCGCAGACTCCGGTTTCCAGGGCGCGAGTTGGGACGATCGCGTCAAGTCGCGGACGCAACTCGCCACATCCGGCGGTTGAGATCGCAATGCCGCTACCCCCCGTGCAGACAGCAATCCGGCGTAGCGGACGGGGGTTAGCCAAACGATCGCCGCCCCCAAAAACCCCAATCCCGCCAGGGGAATCAGCAGGGGCATCGGCGCCAGAGGTGGGACGCGCCACCGGGACAGGAGGACGGCGAAATAGAGAACCAGGGTTCCGGCAATCGCCGGACGATCAAGGGAATAGTCCAACCAACCGACGATGGCGTAGGCGAGGCATCCCCCGTACAAACACAGCGGAAATAAACTATCGACGAATACCGCCCGATCGGTATCTGACGAGCGATGTCTCGCCCAAGACACCATCTCCCACGGTCGAAATCTCGCCTGCCAGAGAATGCCCTGATACGCGAACAGGGCGATCGCTGCCACTGCCAAGATCGCCCCGCCGATGCCCCACTCCGCCAGCACTTGCAACGGCGTACTGCGAATGTGTCCCGTCCATTCCCCGAGCCGCCCTCCCCAAAACGGTCGGTATTGCGGGTACAGTAGCGAAACGCCCCCCAATCCTACCCCAGTCCAGAGGCGATCAAGCGCCATCTGCCATCCCGCCACCCGCGTTATCGTCCCCACAACATCGGCAGCCGCGATCGATCTCGCCGCCGCGAACAAAATCCCCACCGCCAAGGCGACCAAACCGATTCCTTTCACCCCCCGTTTGGGTAAGGCGATCGTTGCCAGAGAGAACCCCCCCAACACCCCAGGGCTGTTTCATTTTCAAGGTCAATTGCCCAAAGAAATGGCGATCGTTATCTGATAAAATGATGACGATCGCCAATTTTTTTGTAATAAAAAGA
>DVED01000136.1 GCA_015295945.1 Oscillatoriales cyanobacterium M59_W2019_021
ACTTGAGACCGCAGGGTGGCGGTTTTGGCAGCTTCTAAGGTTCCTACAAACTCCGAGGCTTCTTCAATTTCCGAGGGTTCTACAGTGACGAACTTGACGGGAACTGCGCGGGGTTTTTCGGAGGCGGAGGCTTCGGCGGTGACGTTTTGCGATTGCCGTCCCTGCCAGAATCCGATGCCACCTGCCAGGGCAACGGTTGCCAAGATTGCTCCCCAAACCATGAGGTTGGGGAATCGGCGGGGAGATTCGGTTAGCGATGCCTCGGGAACGGGTTCTAATTCCGCATCGGGTGGGGGCAAGATGGGGGGCTGTTCTTCCCCTTCTTCCAGGGCATTGGACGATCGCTCCTCTGGCTCAAAGTTCATGGCTCACCTTTATGATACCTAGATGTCTCGATGAGATCGATCGCGCGGATAGACCGATCTTGTTATACCGGAAATTCGACACGGGAACATCAACCGCAAGGACGATCGTCGGTGGCTGCAATCTCGATCGTTGGCAACGATCGAGATTGCGCGGGTCGAGGAGGGGGGTTCGCCGTACCTCCGATATTCCATCTCCCCAATAATTTGATATTTGTACCTGATGTTCAGTATATACCGAGATGCTGAAAAATCTCTCATTCCTCGCTAGGTCTATCTCTCTTCGGCATTTAAACCCATGAAAACTTATCGATTTGAGAGGTGAATTTCGGTTATTTATCTTTTGAGGGGTTTGGGGACGTTTTGGGATTTGCGATCGCCGACGCAGCCAAGATTTTCAGCGAAGCTCTCTCCTCCAAAAGTCATCCCTTACTCACTCGAACATTTTTGTATTGCGGTTTACTTTACTAAATCTTTATTGAAATCGAAATTTTCTCGATCTAAATTTCATCAAATCAATCCCCAAGATCCGTATTTTTTCAGAATTCTGCGGCTAGAATATTACTTATGACGTACGTAATACTTAAAAAATGACGAGTCGAGTGCTTCCTGAACTTCACGACCGATCGACGAGTTTGGATCTTTAAATCTATGGGTTTTTCTTCTCAACGGGGACTTCGCCAAAGTTTTCCCGCGACACTTTTACCGTATTTCCAAGCCTTACGACCGCGACAATGGACGAAAAATCTGGTGGTTTTTGCCGCGCCATTGTTTGCCTTTAGCCTGAATTGGCAAACCCTTGCTGACATTGGGCTGGCATTCGCGCTCTTTTGCTGTGCCTCCAGTAGTTTCTACTTAATTAACGATATTGCCGACGTCGAAGCCGATCGCCGCCATCCCGTCAAGTGCCAGCGACCGATCGCTGCCGGACGGGTCAGTATTCCCGCCGCGTTGTGTATGGCGATCGTGCTTTTAGGCGGTGCGTTGACCCTCGGTTGGCGGCACGCGCCCGCACTGGGCATCGTCTTGCTGAGTTATGCAGTGTTGCAAGTTGCCTACAACCTCAAACTCAAGCATACTCCACTGCTCGATATCGTGGCGATCGCCATGGGATTCGTCTTGCGAGCCTGTGCTGGAGGCGCAGCAACAGGTCTGACCCTCTCGCCTTGGTTCCTCCTGTGTACGGCAATGCTCGCCCTCTTTCTGGGCATCGAAAAGCGCAAAGCCGAACTGCGACTGGCAAAAGGGCGAGGTGGCAAAACCCGTGCCGTCCTCCGCCGCTATTCCCTCCCGCTGCTAACGCGGATGGAAAGTACGGTGACGACGGGAACGATCATGAGCTATGCCCTGTGGAGTTCCGGTCCGGTGGTCAACGGTGCGTCCACCTCCTGGATGTTACTGACGCTGCCCTTCGTCTTGTACGGCGTATTTCGCTACCAACTGCTCAGCGACCCCAAACCCGCATCCCGACAATTGGCAGGACACGAGAGTACGGAACGACCTGAAGAAGTTTTACTGAAAGATTTCCCGATTTTAGCAACCACGATCGCTTGGATGGCAACCAGCTTCGCCATCCTCTTCCTACAACATCAAGGCGGACTGTCGTAACGCCGGTCTCCCCCGAAATCACAACTAGCCATAGGAGAAGTTAAGCATGAATTCTGAGTTCGATGCGGCAATGAAACGCCCGCTTTCGGGATGGGGGCGTTACCCCCTCCGCGACTGTGCCGTTCGCCGTCCCGAAACCGTTTCTGCCTTGCGCCAACCCATCCAGGCGTCGGATGTTTCTCTCCTCTCCCGAGGGATGGGACGCAGCTACGGCGATGCCGCTGTCAATGCCGACGGCTACACGATTTTGAGCGAACGCCTGAACCGAATGCTGGAATTTAACGATCGCACGGGTTTGCTCTGCTGCGAAGCGGGAGTGACGATCGAAGATATCTTACAAACCTTCGTGCCTCGGGGATGGTTTCCCACCGTTACCCCCGGAACGAAATTCGTCACCGTTGGGGGTGCGGTTGCTGCCGACGTTCACGGGAAAAATCACCACCGGGATGGCTCCTTTTGTCGCTACGTCCGGCGACTGACCCTGATTCTGGCATCTGGGGAAACGGTGTCGTGTTCTCGCGTGGAGAATAGCGATTTGTTTTGGGCAACTGTCGGCGGTATGGGACTGACAGGAATCATTGTCGAGGTAGAATTCTTCCTACGCCCCATCGCCACAGCATACTACAAAACCCTCAACCTCAAAGCTCGAAATTTACAAGAAACCTTGGATCTGTTTGATCGATACGAACCGGAGTATCAGTATTCGGTGGCGTGGATCGATTGTCTGGCATCGGGAGATTCCATGGGTCGCTGCTTGCTGACATTGGGCAACGATGCCACGGTGGGAGATCTCAACCGCCAGCAGCAGGAACGACCTCTAGAAATCAAACCCCGCCGCCGCTTGCGGGTTCCCTTCGATTTCCCGTCGGGATTGTTAAACCGCTATACGGTGCGTTTGTTCAACTATTTTTACTACCACCGCCAACGCTCTGCCAAAGTGGAGAAAATCGTCGATTACGACTCGTTTTTCTATCCCCTAGATTCGATTTGGGATTGGAATCGGATCTACGGCAAACGGGGATTCGTGCAGTATCAGTTTGCCATTCCCAGTGCCGTCAGTCGCGAAGGACTGACGCAGATCCTCACGTTGCTCAGTTCCAAAGGCTGCGGGTCGTTTTTGGCGGTGCTGAAGCGGTTGGGGGCGCAAGAAGGCTGGCTGTCGTTCCCGATGCCCGGTTATACCCTGGCGCTGGATATCCCCATTCGACCGGGAATTTGGGAGTTTCTCGAACAACTCGATCGCCTCGTACTCGACTGCGGCGGTCGCATTTACTTAGCGAAAGACGCGCGGATGCGTCCGGAGGTATTTCGCCAAATGTATCCGGAGTTCGATCGGTGGTTGGCGGTGAAGTCTCGCATCGATCCCCAAAACCGTTTCCGTTCGGCACTTTCGGAACGCTTGCACATCGAACCTCTACCGGAAACTGCGACCTCCTTATTGGGACGCTAGCTGTCAGCCAATGCGCTACGCGCAGGCTGCGCCTACAGCGGTCAGCCCAGAAGAAGGCGCTACGCGCCCGCTGATAGCTCCTGTAACTCCTGAACTCCTGTAACTCCTGAACTCCTTCTTAAAACCATGAACGGACAAGCTGTATTAATTTTGGGCGCGACATCGAGTATCGCGCGAGCCCTCGCGCACAACATCGCCCGACAGGGGGCAAAGCTGCACCTGGCAGCACGCAACGCTTTTGAAGTGGAACGGGTGGCGCGAGATTTGACAGTGCGCTATCAGGTTCCGGTGACTTGGAGCGTGTTTGAAGGAAGCGACTACAACACGCATCCGGAAGTGGTGCAAACGGCGATCGATCAATTGGGTCAGCTCGATGGGGCGATCGTCTCGTTAGGCGAATTGGGAGACCAACAGCAGGCTCAGAACGATTTCGAGAGTGCCGAACGCATCATTCATTCTAACTATACCGGAGTGGTGTCGCTGTTAACCCCCATTGCCAACTATCTGGAAAAACAGGGCAAGGGTTTTATTATCGGCGTTTCCTCGGTGGCGGGCGATCGCGGTCGCCAAAGCAATTATATCTACGGTTCGGCAAAAGGAGCGCTGACTCTCTTTTTGCAGGGGTTGCGCAGTCGGTTGGCAAAATCTGGCGTGCGCGTTCTCACGGTGAAACCCGGTTTCGTGGATACCAAAATGACCTTTGGCAAGCCGGGAATGTTTTGGGTTGCCAGTCCGGAACAGGTGGCGGGGTCGATCGTTTCGGCTCTCGACAAACGCCAAGATATTGCCTACGTTCCCGGTTTTTGGTTCTGGATTATGCTGATGATTCGATCGATTCCCGAAACCCTGTTTAAACAGTTAAAGCTGTAATTGCAATCGATAGATTGTCTCGAGGTGCTTCCTATATTTATTCACCTAGAGCATTAATTGACGATGACGATCTCTCGCTGGCACTCTAAAACTTTGCGGATACTCACAGCGTTGCTCCTGTTCGCAACACTTGTCTATATTATCGATCGTGGTTTTTTCGCATTTGGTAAAGGACGGTGGATCGACGCCCAATTTTTCTACGTCGCCGGTCGCTGTTGGTTAAACCACGATTTGCCCTATAACTTTGAGTTATTCAATTGGCACTGGCAAGATGTTTTCGAGACTCAGGCAATTAGCTCGTTTGTGTATCCGCCTTCCTTAGCCTTTCTGGCAATTCCATTGGGTTTATTTCCTTGGGACATTGCTAAATGGGTCTTGAACGCCATTAACTTGCTCGCGTTTTTAGGTGTTTGGTTCTTCACCTTTCGATTGACAGTGACTCACCCCCATGTCAATTCTCGCAGTCTTAAACCTTGGATTTTTCTGATTTTTTCCGGATTCATTTCAGCCATCCCCTCTGTTCTTTATATCGGACAAATGGGTTTAATCGCCCTGTGCGGCATTCTCGGTTCGTTCTATGCTTGGCAGTATCGCCAAAGTTGGCTATTTGGGATTTTTTTCGTCCTGAGTACGTTTAAACCCCAAATTTCTTTCATTCCCTTGGTTTATCTGCTGGCGATCGCCGATCGACGCTTCCTCCTCCCCAGCCTTCTATTTGCAACTTTTGCAATGTTGAGTCCGTTGCTCGGACAATCTGGGGCATTTTTAGATATCCCGCACCAACTCGTTGAGTCGTATCGCATTCATTTGGCTTTGCCATTTAACGATCGTTCCAATTATGTTTCCCTTCCGGCATTGTTCGGAAAAACTGAATTGAGTTCTCTAGCGATCGCGGCAGGTTTAGTTGTCGCCCTATCGGTTGCTCTGGCTTTAGCCTATCTGTATAAACGAAATTGTTCGAGGGGAGCCAGTCAATCGTTTAAACAACCCACTCTTGACAACGTTCAAGCCGATCCGGTACGACACTTGCAAATTCTGTTGGCACTCGTTGCCGCTCTAATTCCCATTCAGAAATACGATTTGGTGGTCTACATTCCACTTCTGGGTACGTTACCCATTTTAGTCGAACGCCATCAAATTCTCCCCCTTCTCGCGATGATTTTGGCAGTCGCTCGAATTGACAATTTGGAAACAATAGTCGGCATCGCCTTCGGAGAAAATGTCAGCCCGATCGTAGATTTCTTAGTCAATGGGATGACGGGAGCTATCTTCTTTTTTGTTTTCATTGGATGGATGCGGGAAACTTGGATAGCCTCTTCGAGAAAACCCGTACATTAATTCACCGCAAGTTGTAATGAACATTTCTTCTCATTCTAACATTTTACCCACGATCGCTGCGTTTGATTTTGATGAAACGCTGACCGATCGCGATTCTTTATTCCCATTCCTAAAGCAGGTTGTCGGAACGTGGCGTTTTTATTGGGGGCTGCTCGTTCTCAGTCCGATTTTACTCGCGTACGGTTTGCGGTTAATCCCCAATTGGAAAGCGAAAGAAGCGGTACTGCGTTATTTTATCGGCGGTTTGAGCGTCGATCGGCTTCAGACTTTAAGTCAAGATTTTGCCCGTAAAACCATTTCCAAACTGCTACGCCCTGAAGCCCTAAAACGGCTGCAATGGCATCAAAAACAAGGACACATGACAATTTTAGTCAGCGCGTCTTTGGAGGTTTATTTACAGCCTTGGGCGAAAGAAATAGGGTTCGATCGCGTATTGGGAACGCAGTTGGAAATCTTGGAAAATCGAGTAACCGGTCGGATTCGCGGCAAAAATTGTCACGGTCGAGAAAAGGTCGATCGCCTGCAAGATGTTTTGGGCAATTTAAGTCAATACTCTATCTATGCTTACGGCGATAGCAGCGGTGACAAACAACTCCTAGAAGTTGCCGATTATCCCTACTATCGTAAATTTTCCGACGATGAAGAACCGATCGCAAAAGGGCAGGTGATCGGGTGGGAGCGGGGTTTGATGTTGTCTGTCGTATTGGCAGTGGCGCTCTATTTAATCGCGGTATTGTGGAGCGGAGCCGATCGAGTTTTAGCCGCTTTAAACTTGCTGCCCTTTTGGTTAATTCCCAGTTTGCTCGGTGTCATTTTTTTTGGGTATTACCTGCGATTTTGGCGCTGGCAGTGGTACCTAAAAGAAATGGGTTATTCCGTGCCAGTGGGCAGTAGTTTTCGCATCTTTTTGGCGAGTTTTGCCCTGACGGCATCTCCCGCTAAAGCGGGGGAATCGATTAAATCGGTGATGCTCAAACGCCGTCACGATGTGGCGATCGCGCCCACTTTGGCGGGACTGTTTTGCGAGCGATTTACCGATGCGTTTTCCGTGGTTCTGCTCGTTTGTGCGGGGCTATCTTCGTTTGCTAATTTTCGCTGGGCGATCGCGACGATCGTGGCATTACAAGTTATCGCCGTTTTCGTTTTACAAAATCCCAAGGTGTTGAAGCGGCACATTTTAAAACCCCTGGCACGGGGATCGAAGTTGCGAAAAATTGCCCAAAAAATAGAAACCTCGATCGATAGTGCTAGCACGCTACTGCAACCGCGAATTTTAGCGGGAAGTACCGGACTTGCCCTGGTCGCCTGGGGCTTGGAAGGCGTTGCCCTGTATTTCATTTTTCAGGGAATGGGTGCCACCAGCGTCACGGTTTATCAAGCGATTCTCATTCATACGGCGTCGGGTTTGATCGGGGCATTATCCCTGACTCCCGGCGGGATTGGCGGTGCAGAAGCCAGTGCTATCGGTCTGTCGATGCTGTATGGAGTCGATCGCACGGTGGCGGTGACGGCGACGTTTTTGATTCGGTTGATGACTCTGTGGTTTGCCGTTGCCGTTGGCATTGTGGCAATGCTGGCAGAACAAAATCGACTCGCTGCCCCGAAAACCTAGGTATCGCGTCCATCTCTAACGATTCTTCATCAAATGCCCCGCAGACTTTACCGTTTCTTGAACCAAACCTCCGTAAATGTGACTACAATTGCCGATCGTTAGCGATCGCGCCCAGAATTCAAAACTCAGTTCTTCTTCAAGAGCTGTCAGTCATTCGGAACTTGGGACTTGGGGACGTTGAGTCTTTTGTCGATAAAACAATTCACAGTTAACCTTTTACTGGTTGAGGTCTTGAGATGTTAAAAATGGTTTCTAATCCGGATTATGATTCCGGGCATTCAAGTCGAAAAAGATTGAAATCGCCTGTTTTGGTGGCATCCATCATTCTTCTCTTTTCAGTCGGTTTGATTTCCAGAATTGCACCGTTATTTAATGTTGGCGGTCGATTGTTACAGCAGTGGCCCACGGAAGATGGATATTTAATGCTGACGATCGCCCGCAATATTGCTTTGGGAAACGGCATGAGTACGGCAGCGGGAACGATTCCCACCAACGGCACTCAACCGTTATTTAATTTAATAGAAGCAGTGGGATTTGCTGCGGTGGGTGGAGATAAAACCCTCGGCGTGGCGATCGCTCTTGTCTTGCAAATTATCATGAGTTTAGTCGCCGCTCGCTTCCTCTTTTTACTGGCACGTCGAGTTCTGTGCGATCGTCCCTACCATCGAGAAATTGCCGCCCTGACTTCTGGGCTTTGGTATTCGAGTTCCGTGGCAATTCCCCATACCATGAATTGTTTGGAAACGGGATTGTATGTCACGCTGGTTTTGATTTCGGTTTATGTCTGGTACGGGAAAGAAATTGGATGCGATCACCTGCGGTTTTCGGCTAAATCAGCTATCGGGATCGGGATTTTGCTCGGTCTTACATTTTGGGCGCGAATTGATGCGGTGTTTTTAATTGCGGCAATAACCTCGTGGCATACGTTATTGGGATTGTGGGAAAATCGGCAACAATTTTTCCGCCGCATAGTGGAATCGACGATTATGGGTCTGACATCGATCGTCGTTGCCAGTCCGTGGTTGATTAACAATTATGTTAATTTTGGCAGCCTCATGCCCATTAGCGGTACGGCACAATCGGCAACAGCATCTTTCGGTCAAAACGTCTTAGAACTTCCGTCCAAACTCTTTGAGTATGCCTCGATTGTATTGCCAATTCCTCAAGTCCTTGAACGAGCGCTTCCGGTATTATTAGTCACGTCTCTAGTGGTTTTAATTTATGCGGCGATCTCCATCTTTGCCGCGTTCAAAATGACCCATAACGAACGAATTTTGCTGTATGTTACTGCTACATTTGGTGCTTGCTTAGTGGGATATTACGGATTGCTATTTGGTGCAGCACATTTTGTCAGTCGCTATACGTTCCCCATCTCGCCTTTTTTAGCAATTCTGACTGTGACGATGGTTGTGTTAGGATGGGAACGTTGGAGTGGATTGATCGGCATTCGCCAACTGTTATCCCTCGGAACGCTATCGTTGTTAGTCCTGGCACTGATGCTGAATTTACGTTTGTACCGCGAGGGAACCACTCATCCTCATTTCCAAGTCGTTCGATGGATTGAGGAAAATGCCAGTGAAGAAACCTGGGTTGGGGCAGTTCAAACCGGAACTTTAGGATTTTTCCACGATCGCACGGTGAATTTGGATGGTAAAGTTAACCCCAATGCTTTAGCCGCAAAATTAGAACGAAAAATTCCCGAATATGTAGCGACGCAAACTTTCGACGATCGCGGTGGAAAAATTGACTATCTCGCCGATTGGATTGGCATTGCGTCTTGGATGAAATACCCTCCTATCTCTCAAAATTTTGAGGTGGTTGTTGAGGATCGTCAGGCGAATTTAGCCGTATTACGCCGCAAATTCTTATAACGATCAAGTCAATCCGAACTTCCCAAAATTTACAATATTGAGTGAGACTCATGCCCATCTGTCTAATTTTAGTCGGCAGTGCATGAGTCTTACTTCATTAAAAAAAGGTTATACAATACAGGAAAACTACACAAAAAATGGTTTTTGAACCGGATCGAAAACTTGAAACTGATTGAAGCATCGATCTGTTTTAATCTTTAATTAATTTTTATATAAGAGACCAATGAATTTATCAAAAATTTATATTTTTTCCGTATTTATTTGGTGCTTTTTTTGTAAAGAAGGGCTATACTACGTACGTACGCAATAACACGTACGTATACTTTCATATAGTCATTCTATTTGAGTGGTAATTGACGATCAATCTAAAAAAATATTCCCCTCCGATCGCTTTCCCTAAAATCGACTGTCTATATTTCTTAAATCGAAATTTTCCAGATTGGAGATCTCGGACAATCTCGAAAAAAAATCCGCAAGTTTGGCGAGCAAATCATCTGATTTGCTCGGATTGAAAACTTCAATACAGGCTGTTCCCAATCCACCTCTGTTTCTGTTAAATCTCTGTAAATTGTTAGCACCATTCAATCTAATTTGTAGGAGCAATTTCGATGAATTCTAAATCCGATCCGGCAATGCAAAACCCAGCCGCGCAACCCGAAAGCCGCTCCTCAGCCTTACCGTTCGTCCGCCATCCCGAAACCCATTCTCCAGAGGTTCGCGGTGCGAGCGATGCCCCGATTCACCCACGATCGAATCGAATTTTGCACTTCAACGAACGGACGGGTTTGCTCTGCTGCGAAGCGGGAGTCACCATAGAAGAACTCTTAAATGCCTTCGGACCTCAAGGATGGTTTCCCATCGTGCACCCCGAAACCCAGTCGATGACCGTCGGCGAAGCGGTTGCCTTCGATGTCAGCGGTTACAACCAATATCGGGACGGCTCCTTCGGGCGCTACGTCCGCCGCCTGAGTGTCGCCCTCGCCTCGGGAGAAACGGTGTTGTGTTCCCGCGAGCAACATAGCGATCTCTTCTGGGCAACCGTCGGCGGTATGGGACTGACGGGAACCCTCGTCGAGATCGAATTATTCTTGCGTCCCGTAGAAACGGCGTACTGCAAAACCCTGACGCTGAAAACTCGAGATTTGCTGGAAACCCTTGCCCTCTTCGAGAAACGGACATCCTATTGTCAGTATGCCGTGGCGTGGGTCGATTGTCTGGCTTCGGGTGACTTTCTCGGTCGCAGCTTGCTGACCTTGGGGAACGATGCCACCGTCGAGGAGTTGCATCGCCGCCAGCGGGTGCGACCTTTCGCGCTGGAAACGCACCGCCAGTCCGTACCGTTTGCCCTGCCGTCGGGGGGATGGAATCGCTATGCAGCGGGTTTGTGGAACGAACTGCACTATTACCGCCAACGCGCTCCCCAAACCGAAGCGATTTTCAATTTTAACTCGTTTTTCTACGCGAACGACGCCTCGGGACATCAACGCGACGGCAATTCGGAACTCATCCGCTATCAGTGCGCCATTCCCACCTCAGTCAGTCGCGAAGGACTGACGTGCATCCTCAAGTTTCTCGGCAGTAAAGGGAACGCGCCGGCTTCGGCAGTGCTGCAACGGGTGCAAAAAGGAGAAGGTTGGCTGTCGTTCCCGATGCCCGGTTATAGCTTGACGATGGACGTTTCCCTGAGTGCCGAGACGGGGGATTTGTTGGCACAACTCGATCGCATCGTGCTGGAATACGGTGGTTGCGTGAAGTTGACCGAAGATTCGCGGTTGCATCCGGCAGTCTTGCGACGGATGTATCCCAATTTCGATCGATGGCTGCAAGTCAAGTCCCTAGTCGATCCCGACCATCATTATCCGGCACTCTCGGAAGGGCTACACTTCCCATCGGTGTGGGGAGCGATGGCGGCATAGCAACTCTGCCCATCCATGAGGATATCGTTTTGACAGGCAGGGGAGGCAGGGGGAGCGGGGGGAGCGGGGGGAGAAGAAAGCAACTAGCAACTATATGAAATGATGCATTGCTGCGCAAGAGCGCATCCTACCCAATAGACATCTCCGGAAATACCCCTCAAACCCTTGCCCCGTCTAGGCAAAAAACGAGTTTTCTCCAGATGTCTAATGACCAACCCCAAACTCCAAACCCCAAATGACATAATTCACTAAATAGCAACGATATCCGCTGCTGTTAAGGTCGGCGCACCCGCCAAGTTGACCAGGAGGACGGGCAGCGTGGCTCCGGTACCGTCGGCATCGAACAGTAACGTTCCCGTAGAGACATTGTAGAGGAATCGATCGTCGCTGTCAGTGGCGATCGATCCCAAGGCAAACTGTCCGGCAGCAATGGCGCCCGGCACCAAACCCCCGCCCAATCCCGCTGCCGAAACGTGCAGGCGATCGACCCCAGACTCGAAATCGGCGATAGTGTCCCCTTCGCCGCCAATTTGGTCGAAAACGAAGGTATCTGCCCCCGCACCGCCTGTGAGCGTATCCCCTTCGGTGACGGCAGCCGCGTTTAGGTATACCGTAGCGCTATCGCTGTCGAAGTTGGAGGTTGCCATGTCGATGTTGCCGCTGCCGTCCAAGTCGGCTAGAACGAAGCCGAGGGGAACGTTACCCACGGGGAAGCTTTGGGGGGCAGCAAAGGTGCCGTCGCCGTTGTTTTTGAGGACGGCGATCGTATTTCCAGAGGGATCGTCCGTTCGGGTAATGAAGAGGGCATGGCGCAAGGCGAGATCGAGATCCCCATCGCCATCGAGATCTGCCGCTCGCACCACCCCCGGTCTTTCGGCAGTGAGATAGGTGGCGGCAGGGGCAAAAATACCGTCGCCGTTGTTGAGGAGAACGGACAGGCTGCTGCTGCCGAAGTTGGCGTTGGCGAGGTCGAGATCCCCGTCGGCGTCGAAGTCAGCGACGATAACATCTACGGGACGAGTGTCCACGGGTAAGGTGGCAGTGAGGGCAAAGTTGCCGCTACCGTCGTTAAGGAGGACGGAAAGGGTATTGCTAGCTTCGTCGGCGGTGACCAAATCGCGATCGCCGTCTCCGTCCACATCGGCAGCTTTGACATCCGCTACCCCAGCCCCTACAGTATGGGTTTCGGCGGGGAAAAAGTTCCCGTTCCCATCGTTACGCAAGATAGAAACGGTGTTACCCAGATTCAATCCGGTATCGAGATCCAACCCCACAGTATTGAAAATCGCCACATCCAAATCGCCATCGCCGTCGAAATCTTCCACATCTCCGGCAAAGGGACGGTCTCCGGCAGCGAAGTTCACCGGGGCGGCAAAGTTCCCGTCGCCAGCGTTGCGCAGGAAGGATATCGTACTGTCTTGGGCGTTCGCCGTCACCACGTCGGTATCGCCGTCGCCGTCGAAATCCCCCGCCAGGACGAACGGTCCGACCCCCGTCGAGAAACGGATGGGGGCGGCAAACGTGCCGTCGCCGTTGTTGGGCAGGACTGAGATGGAATTGCCGCTAAAATCTCCGGTCACGGCAGCGTCGAACCCAGAGTTGGCAACGATCAGATCCGCGTCTCCATCGCCGTCGGCATCGGCAACGACGAGGTTTCCCGGTCGATCGTTGGCGGGATAGTCCGATCGGCGAAAGTCGGTTACACTGTCGCTAACGGCTAAATCCCCGAAGAGAACGTCATCTCCATCGCCCCCGTTGAGAACATCGGCTTGTTTGCCGCCAAACAGGGTATCGTTGCCCTGACCCCCTTCTAGGGTGTCGTTTCCCTGATTGCCGAACAGCCAGTCTTCTCCCTGATTGCCGAAAAGGGCATCGCCGCCATCGCCTATGTTATCGGCAGGGTTGCCCGTCCCCCCGGTGAGGGTGTCGTTGCCCGTCCCCCCGACGATCGCATCTGCCCCGCGATCGCCAAATAGCAGATCGCTGCCGTCGTCTCCGATTACACTGTCATTTCCCTCGGCAGCGAAAATAGCGTCGTTTTCTAAAGATCCTGCCAGTAATTCGCTACTGGTCGTGCCGTTAATCGTTGCCACGATCGATACCTCCTGTAACCTTTCATGATAGATACTGAGGTGTCCGCTATTATGCAGTTGGAGATCGATAACAACTCAATCACAACGCACTTACCTGGGATGGATGGCTCTACATCCTCAACCCTGCCTACAACTTCTCCAGCGAAACCTTTCGAGCTTGAATCAGCAAAGTTAGCCAACAGTGGTAACGTTAAAGATGATTCATCTTTCGATCAAACGATCAAACCGATATGCCGTTAAGCTAATTTAAACAGATTTCCTCAGTGGCAAACTGCGAATTTCAGATCCGACGATCGCTGTCACTATTATTTTAAACAGTATTGAATTCTCAAGCAAGACCCAACGAGATCGTCGTTGTATCGAAAAACTCGTGCTACTTTCCTACCTGTAACTTCTCGATCGCTCTCGACCCTATGAAAACAATTGCGATTTATCATAATAAAGGTGGAGTTGGCAAGACGACAACTGCCGTCAACCTGGCGGCGGCTTTTAAAAATAAAGAAAGAAAAGTTCTGCTCGTCGATATTGATGCTCAGGCCAATGCAACTTTCGCAACTGGGTTAATTAAATTTCAGTTTGAAGAAGACGACGATCTTAAAGAAAAAAATGTTCTACAGTTAATCAGTTCTGGTGATTTTGACTGTATTCCAGATATCGTTCGCCAGTCGAAAGATTTTAACACTCCAGAAATTGATGTTATTCCTTCTCACATCAGACTAATTGACGAGCAGCAGCAGCTAACTCGATTCTCATCCAGTCGTCTGCGGCTCAATACCAAACTTCAGCAGGTCGAAGATGACTATGACATTGTTGTTATCGACGCACCGCATCGTAAGAAAAATAGGCTCGATCGGCGAATTGCGGACGGGTATTCCAGTGGCGGCGCGACTTTCTTCAAAAAACTCATACAAGACTCTATCGCTCACTTGTCGAAACGATAGCATGTGGTAGGGACGATCTCCACGGCTGTTGTTGCCCCGCGCGTCGAGTTTTGTCGGGTGTATTGAGGAACGAAATGTGCCCTCTTGTTAGTTGGGGTTTGAGATTTGGGGTCGATTGTCGGTCGATCGGTTTCTGCTCCCCAGATTCACTAATGGGAGGTATCAGAAATCGATCGGTGCAATGCCTAGCATCTTCGCTATAGTTAAGACAAGTAATAAATTGTTAAGACGTGTATGCAACGAAATCGAGCGTCAACTGTAACCTTAGCACCTACTCTTTCTTCAAGACCTTCTATGCTCAAAGATGTCTTTCAAGCGCTTCATCCCAAAAGTTGCCCCCGAGACTACAACTTCCACATGCACACGACCTACTCTGACGGTCGGCTGCATCCCCAAGCCCTGATCGAGCAAGCGATCGACATCGGCTTAAAAGGTTTGGCAATTACCGATCACCACAGCGTCGGCGGCTACCAGACCGCCCGTCGTTGCTTGCAAAATCGAGGCACATCGGGCGATCGATCTTCCCTTCCCACCCTATGGTCGGGGGTTGAAGTCAACGCCAACCTGTTAGATACGGAAGTCCACATTCTGGGTTACGACTTCGATCCCGATGTCGAGTGCATCCAACCTTACCTCCAGGGTCGTGCCGTCACCGGATCGCATTACCAAGCTGCCAGCGCGATCGATGCCATTCACCAAGCCGGAGGCATTGCCGTTCTCGCCCACCCCGCTCGCTATCGGCGATCACCCGTGGAATTGATTCGCGCGGCTGCCGACTTGGGCATCGACGGCGCCGAAGCCTACTACGCTTATAATAACCCCGATCCCTGGACGCCCAGCCCCCGACAAACGGAACAAGTGCGCGAGTTGAATGCTTGCTACGGTTTACTGAGTACCTGCGGTACGGATACTCACGGTCTCAGCATCCTGCAACGGCTATAAGGAATGAAGACGTCTTTTCCGTCCAATCCCCATCGGCTCGTCTCTAAATTTTGGGGAAAAAATTGCAATGTTTGAAAGCTTCCTTGACACTCTATTTCCCAACTCTTCATTGAGCCTGGAGTTGGGAAAATCAGCTCGGCATATTGCCCGAACTTCAGGAAACCCAGCTAATTGACCTTTCTATTCCCCTTCACCCCCACAGGAGTTGGGTTTCTCGCCAGGGCTTTTTAGGTTCTTTTCGGAAAACATTCCTCATTCTTTTCTTAATAACATCAGTCTTTCCGTAAAAATACGCGATCTAAATCTACATAACGAATAAAACACTGCGTATTTCAACAATTTCGAGTGAAATCTGGTGTCGAAAATATACTGAAGACACTTTAAAAAACACTAGGCTAGATTGAGTAACTTCGATCGCACTCTAAAACCGAGATGATGTTTAGAACTTTTCAATTTTAATGGGGTCTCGAATCTTGTCTCTTTAATGCAAAAACGCCAAGCCGTCCTCAGAGGGGACGGCTTTTTGTTAGTTCACAGTTAGTTCACAATTAAATTCAAAATTTAGACTTCAGCTTCAACGAGATCGATTCATTGGGGCGAGACCAAATTCTCTTCACCTCGGATAACTTTAATCGATTCGATACGATCGCCTTTGCCCAGTTTATCTAAAATATCCATCCCATCGACGACGTAACCGAACACTGCATACCGACCGTCCAACAAATTCAATCCGGCAGGGGTCAGTTCCGGCTCGAATAAGAAGAAGAAAAACTGAGACGAACCGCCATTGGGGTCGAAGTCGGGATGCGCCATCCCCAGAGTTCCAAACGCCGAAAATGGCAGAACTGGAGATTCCCGATACAATCCTGCCTCTTCCAACGTCACCCCATACAAAGGCTGATTTTGACTGCGAATCCGAATTTCTAAGGGAATGGTGCGATACTCACCCGTTTTCGGATCGATAAATCCATCCTCTTTTCCTGGGGGATCGCCCGTTTGCAAAACGTAAGACTCTTCAGCGCGGACAAAGGGTATATCGTCGTAAAATCCGCGTTGGACGAGATCGATGAAATTACCTGCTGTCACTGGAGCGTTGTAGCCATCGACGATCGCGGTCATCGTCCCTTTGTTGGTCTTAATTTCGACCGTCGCGCGACCTTTCAGTTGGGGAAGATTGCTGTATTCTTCGGGGACTTCAAAGGGAAACTTCGTCACCATCAAGGCTTCTAATTGACCGATCGTTGCCAGAATATGTCTGCGCCCTTCCGCAGTTCTTATCTTATCTTGGGCAGTGGCGGCAGCTTCGACATTGCTAATTTCCGTTTCGATCGTCGCGATCGCTGCTTCGGCTCGTTCTCGGCTTGCCTCGGGAACGCTTGCGAGCAAATCATCTCGGCGATTGCTGAGAATCCGGCGCGCTTTCTTCAAATCTGCCTCAACAGCGCTCCAACGACGGTTTGCCCGCAATTGCTCGGCAATATCCTCGATGTTTTCCTGCAACTCGCGCACTGCCGCATTGTCGATCGGTAACCCATACTGTAACAGCGCTTGGGGACTGGTAATTGCGTTGCCTTGGGGCAAACGACTTTCGCGGTAATTACTGCTGGCAAACCCCGCAGCACTCAAACCAAGGGAGAGAACGACCAGGACTAAGGTCACAACCCCCACCTGAAGCCAGCGTTTGAATCCTTCCATAATGTCTTGACGATTGCAACTTGCGGTGGCTGGGGATCGACGCTAACGGCTTTCCCATCCACCTTCACTATCTTCCCATAGCAGTGACCTGTGTTTCTAGGAGTTCAGGAGACAGGGCTTCGTACTGTCTTCGCCTACAAGAGTTGGGAATTCAGAGCAAAGGGAGCAGGGGGACAGGATGTTTGCCAATGACTAATGACCCATGACCCATGACCGATCGCTTAAGGAATGGGAATAGTTTTCAACAATCGATCGATGATCGCACTGGCTTTGCGCCCTCCGGCGGGAATCATCCGGTGACACATTACTGCCGGAGCCAGAAACTTGATATCGTCGGGGAGGGCGTAATTTCTTCCTTCCAGAAATGCCAAAGCTTGCGCGGCTCGTTGCAGGGCTACCGCTCCCCGGGGACTGACCCCTAACGTAATGTCTTCATCCTCGCGCGTGCTGCGAACTAAGTTGAGAATGTACTGTTGCAACGAGGCTTCGAGCTTCACTGCGGCACACCGCGATCGCAACTCCAGCACTTCCTCGAGACTGATACACGGCTCTAATTCTTCCGGCTTCATCCCTTGCTGGTGGCGTTGCAGCATTTGCAGTTCCTCGGCTTCGGTGGGATACCCCAGAGACAGCGACAGGGTGAAGCGATCCATCTGCGCTTCCGGCAGCGGGAACGTACCTTGATACTCGATCGGGTTCTGGGTGGCAATGACGAAAAAAGGACGCTCTACGGGGCGAGAAACGCCGTCTACGGTCACTTGCTGCTCTTCCATCACTTCCAGCAGTGCCGACTGGGTGCGGGGTGTGGCGCGGTTGATTTCGTCGGCAAGCAGGACGTTGGTAAATACAGGTCCGGGCAGAAATTCAAATTCTCCAGTGCGGGGATTCCAGATGTTGGTTCCGGTAATATCGGTGGGCAGTAAATCGGGGGTGCATTGAATGCGCCCGAATTTACCCGAAACCGATCGAGCGAGGGACTTGGCGAGCAGCGTTTTCCCCACCCCCGGCACGTCCTCGAGGAGGGCGTGACCTCCCGAAAGCAACGCCACGAGAACGAAGCGAATGGCATCGGCTTTACCGACGATAGTCTGACTCAAGTTTTGGATCAGCCGATCGACTTGGGGAGAACTCATAGAATTAGTCATTGGTCATTTGTCATTTATCATTTGGGATTGGTCAATTACTAATTACCAATTACCACTTATTACTTATTACTTAAACTCGATCGCGCGGTTTGACAATCTTGCTGAATCTGAGCTTTGAGGGCATCCAGGGAGTCGAATTTGGCTTCGGGGCGCAAAAAGCGATCGAGATGGACGGTGAGTGTTTGACCGTATAAATCTCCCGACCAATCTAACAAATAAACTTCGACGGTGGGGCGATCTCCGGAGACGGTGGGACGACAGCCGATATTCATCACGCCCGGTTGCGACTGGAACGAGGAACCCTCAACCCACACGCTATACACCCCCCATCGAGGTAAAAATTTCTCGGGAGGTAACTCTAAATTGGCGGTGGGAAACCCAATGGTGCGCCCCAACTCCTGTCCTTTGACCACGATTCCCGTCAAACTGTAGGAGCGTCCCAGTAAGTGGTGGGCGGTTTCCAGATCGCCGTGGGTCAAAGCGTGGCGAATTTGGGAACTGCTGGCGCGTTCCCCATCGAGCAGGTAGAGGGGGACGATGGTGGTGTCGATGCCGTAGCCAGCAGCGATCTCTTGCAAGTCCAGCGCCGTTCCCGCGCGTTGGCATCCGAACCGAAAATCTTCTCCCACGCCAATTCGTTTGGCTTGCAGTTGGCGGACGAGAATCTCGGCGACGAAGGTTTGGGGTTCTAGCTGGGCTAAATCGCGATCGAAGGGTAATAACACCAGTTGATCGACGCCAATTTCCTCTAAACGCTGGATTTTCTCCGCTCTAGGCGTCAACAGAGTCCGCTGCTGTCCGCTGAAAAATTCTTGGGGATGGGGATCGAAGGTGACGACTGTGGTGTAGACCGAGCCGGGGGACGTTCGCTGCGATCGCGCAGCGACTCCAGAGGAGTATCGCCCTAAAACCCGTTCGATGACTTGTCGATGACCTCGATGCACCCCATCGAAGTTGCCTAAGACTACCATGGTTGGCACGAGTGCCGTTGTTAAAGAAGTTGTTACCCGCACTAGCTCCTCTCTCAAAGATCTCGGGATTCAGACCGCGATCGACATTCGGAATCTCGAGCCGATCGGATTCGATCTTACATGGACGTGCCGCCGGATATCGCCGCCTCATGCGGATACTTTTGCATCGGTCAAGGGTTCGGTTTCGGTGGCAACTGCAATTTCTAAGCCTTCAACTGCCATGATCGCGCCCGGAAATTCTCGCTTGACGTTTTCGCCAATTTTGTCGAGGAAGTCGTCTTTATGCAGGGGATCGTGGTGGAAAATCACCAGGGTTTTGGCTTGGGCAGCACGGGCGGCTTTAACGGCTTCTTGCCAGGTGGAATGTCCCCACCCGATTTTGCTCGATCGCGGATCGTGATACTCGTCGTCGGTGTAGGTGGCGTCGTAAATCATCACGTCGGCTCGGTGTGCTAAGCGCTGAACGTTGGGATCGAGGCGATCGGCATAATGCTCTGTATCGGTAATATACGCAACGGCATAGTTCCTCCAGTTCACCCGATAGCCGACGGCTTCCCCCGGATGGTTGAGCAGGGCGCTCTCGACCTTAATATCGTCGATTTGAACGCTGGCGCCGACTTCGATATCGTTAAAGTCTAACTGCGCTCCCATGATCTGCAAGGGAACCGGGAAGTTCGGGTGCAGCATCTGATCGTTCAAACGCTGCTCGATGGTCGCTCCGTTGGGGGCAACTGCCCCGTAAACGTGAAATTTATTGCCCTTAATAAAGGCGGGCGTAAAGAAAGGAAAACCTTGAATGTGATCCCAGTGGGAATGGGTGAAAAACATGAAAGCTTCAACGGGGATCTGCGAGAGTAGGTGCTGCCCTAAAACCCGCAGTCCCGTTCCGCCATCGAAGATCAAACGCTTGCCCCCCACCCGCATTTCAACACAAGGGGTATTGCCCCCGTATTTAACGGTATCCGATCCGGGACAGGCAATACTTCCTCTCACTCCCCAGAAGTGAACCGTGAATGGGTTTTTCGTGCTAGGCATGGGTATTGTTTGCAGGACTCGCGCACTTCGGTTCATGAACCAGATTTTGCAGTTTGATAAAGTCTATGCCCTGAAATCGAGAGATTCGATCCGACTTGGCATCGTGCCGATCCTAATGTCTCTGCCGGAAATCGCAACTGTTCGCTCGCAGGCGACCGAAACGCGCGGACAATCGGCAAAGAGTATAGAGGAAGGCAATTCCCTCTAGCTAGGGAGCGATCGGGTTCGGGTCACTCCCTAGCTTAACCTTTATAGTAACTGTTGTGAAAATTTTGGCAACTGCTCGAGGCTTTGAAAGCGGTTGTTGGTTTTCGGTTGGCGTTTTTTGGACTCGTAGAAAACGGGCGATCAACCTCAATGGCAACTCGCCAACAATTCGGATGTGTGTGTTGGCGGGTTCGTATAGTCGAGCTAGCTCCTCGCGGAACTCGGGAATGGGCATCCTCGATCGATGCGGGTCTTGGGTGAAGAAGAACGGTTTCGAGCGAGGATTGGTGTCCTCAATGTCATCCGATCGATCGGGCCAATTAGCCGAGCGTTAAAATCCGCCTCAGACCGTTATTGAATGGGAGAGGGGAGCAATATTGGGCGGCCTGCGATCGAGGAAGTCTTGGGAAATCAAGCCCCTCATCCACGAGCATTTGAGAGCGAATCCCAACCCAGTCTTACAGGTCTTCGTCCTCGCTCCCAACTTGTTTGAGATGGATGTGTTTGCGTCCCAGGCTAATTTCAAACTCATCTCCCGGTTGGAGATTCATGAGTTTGGTATAGGCAGAACCGATCAGTAAATTCCCGTTAGATTGAACGCTAATCCGATAGCTGGCACTGCGTCCGCCCCGTCCGTTTGTCGATTGTTTGCTGTCGAGTTGAATTCCTTCGGCATCGATCAGGGCATTGAGAAATTTCATCATGTTGACCCGGTCTACACCATTTTTAGTTTTGGTGTAGTAACCGCATTCTCTAGCCTTCTCCTCTTTACTGAGGTTGCCGAGGTCTTTCACCTTCTTAAGTAGTTCTTCTCCAGTTAACGGTTCGATTTTCTTCATTTGTGTTTGTCAACCTTAAGTGTTGTTTCAACCTTAGCATAGCAGTTATCTGCTACCGTTATTTTAGCGGACATTTGCTAACTTTAAAAGTTTTAGCAAAGTTTTAGCTCGATCTGGGCTTCTTCGTCGATCGTGCGTCGAGACGATCGGCGTTTCATGGGAGTTGAGAGATTGACGATCGACCGTTTGAGGAGTGTCATCTGTTGAGTCGCAGACGCCGTTTTCTTCGATGGCTCGATCTCCAGCCGTCCTTGAGAGAAAGAACCGCCGCGATCGCCGTGGGGTTTCTGTCAGCTTCTCCAGACTTGCAGGCGAGTTGCAGTGACGATCTCGATCTCCGCATCACCACGAGAAGCTACAACGATCTTTAGGCGGGCTGCGACCTCGATCCACTCGTCTCGATTGCCCTCTTTGAAGGTCGATCGATCGGCAAGAAAATCGAGGGTTTAGCCCTGGGAAAGAACCCAATTGAAGTGAAATAGAATGACGTATGAAGTTAACAACCCGAGGTCATTACAGCGTCAAAGCCCTGCTCGATTTAAGCCTGCAACCGGATGGTGCGCCCACCTCTGTCAAAGCGATTGCCAGCCGCCAGGACTTGCCTGCACCTTATCTAGAAAAGCTGTTGATTGCCATGCGTCAAGCGGGATTGGTAAAATCCATTCGCGGGGTGCAAGGAGGATATCAACTCGCTCGATCGCCTTCGCAAATTTCTCTAGGTCAAATTCTCGAAGCGGTTGGCGAAACTTTGGAGCCATTGCCCCATCATATTCCCGATGCCGACCGCACAGAGGATTGGGTTGCGTTTACCCTTTGGAATCGCCTGCACCAAAAACTGAAAGAAGCTCTGTATAGTATTTCTTTGGAAGATCTATATTATGATGCTCGTAGTTGGCAAGCTGCTCGAGGAGAGGAGACCAGTTTTGTGGTGTAATGTGAATTTGGAGGCCGGGCGATCGCCTTCTCGATGACCGTCAATTGGATGCCCATTGCGGTCTTGGCGATCGCATCTGGGTTGGACTATCTCATTGGCGACCCCTGGGGATGGATTCATCCGGTTCAAGCGATTGGATGGACGATCGATCGCGGGTCGGGTATCATTTTAGATCGCTTGAAACGTCCGAGTTGGCGGTGGTGGGCGGGAGGATTCTTAGCGATCTCCACCATCGGGGGGAGCGGTTTCTTTGCCTGGGGGGCGATCGCCACTGCCGAGCGAGTTCATCCACTTTTAGGGTCAATAATTGCGAGCATTCTGTTAGCAAGCTGTTTTGCCGGACGCAGTTTGCGCCATGCCGCTCTCGATGTTTTGCAGCCGCTAACCTTTGGAGATTTGACGGCAGCTCGCACTCGATTAGCTCTCTACGTCGGTCGAGACACCGAGGGTTTGACCGAGGCGGAAATTCTGCGAGCCGTATTAGAAACGGTTAGCGAAAATGCCACCGATGGTGTCATGGCTCCTTTATTTTATGCCCTATTGGGATTGGGAATTCCGGCGATCGGCAGCGTCCCTTTAGCACTGGCATATAAAGCAGCCAGTACCCTCGATTCGATGGTGGGTTATCCAGAAGAACCTTACACCCATTTGGGATGGTGGAGCGCCAAAATTGAAGATGTTCTAACTTGGCTCCCCTGTCGGCTGACCGTGGTGACTTTAGGTCTGTTGACAGGCAAGTTGGGACGGGTTTGGCGGTTGTGCCGACGAGATGCCATCCTCGATCCCAGCCCGAATTCCGGTTGGAGCGAGTGCGCCTACGCGGCAATTTTGGGCGTGCAATTGGGCGGCAGGAATTGGTATCGAGGAAAGGCGAAGGAGAAACCCTTACTCGGAGAAGCCGATCGCCCAATTACCCCGGAAATCGTTTTGCAAGCGTTGCAACTGACCCGCACTGGCTTTCTGGTTTGGTTGTTATTGGTTATTGGGGGTTGGTTAGTGGTTAGTGGTTAGTTGTTCTCTCCCCCTGCCTCCCCTGCTCGAGAAAGCGCCCTCTTCTGCCTTAAAACCTGGGTTACTGAATGGGGGTATTGAGACTCACTCCGGCTAACAAGACTAAGATAACGATCGCCAAACCCAACGCTCCCCATACGAATCGATCGTCTTCGGGTTCGATTTGGCTGGGGTCGAGGGGTTCGGTTTTGGGTTGCCAGCGACGGGAGGGCGATCGGCGTTTTCCCACACTCGAAGAGCCGCGTTGGTATTCGCTGGTGCTATCTTCGAGCTTACTCAGATCGGGGATTTGGGTCAGCCATTCCGGACGTTTTTCTAACTTGGGCGCTTCGAGAATGTAGAGGAGGCGGCGACCCTGCTGGCGAGTTTGCCAGTTGGGATGTTGGCTGAGTTGGCGACACAGGGCGATCGCATCTTGTTGCTGACCGATGGCTTGATAGGCGGTCACCAACCACATTTGCATTTCGCCACCCAAGGGGGAATTGCGATCGACCAAAGCACAAGCTTTCTCTAAAGCACTGACCGATTGGCGGTACTGTCCGCGCTCGAAGGCAAGTTTTCCCGCTCGATACTCGGTTTGGGCAGCGTGATGGTTGTCGGAACTCACAGCGATAGTGATTGACAGTTTAGGGGTTTTAGAGGTTATAGCGGTAGCTACCCTCGTTCTAGCTGGGGGCTGTAGGTACAGACGGCTGACAGCTATAGCCGTGAGGCAATGGTAACACAGCCTGCCCAATGGGATTTTAGCCCAAATCTTACCTAAAAACCCGATCCGATCGAGCCTCATTCACCTTTTTCCCCTCGATCGCTTTGTTTCTCCTCACGGGTGCTATACACTCGATACTCAGAATCCCGAAGCATTATCGGTAGATTGAATATACCCTATAAAATGAACGAGCCTAGTGAGGAGGTAACATGGCGTTAGAGTATCCCGAAGACTTGAGATATCAGGACTCTCACGAGTACGTACGCTTGGAAGGCGAAATCGCCACGATCGGATTGAGCGCTTTTGCGATCGAGGAACTGGGAGATATCGTGTTTCTCGAGTTACCCGAAACGGGAGAAGCGGTCAAACAGGGGGAAACCTTCGGGAACGTGGAATCGGTTAAAGCTGTTGAAGATCTCTACTCTCCGGTTTCGGGAACGGTCATCGAACGCAACGAGGCTCTGATGGAAGCTCCGGAACAGTTAGCCGAAGATCCCTACGGAGAAGGTTGGCTGATTAAGGTTCGCTTGGACAACCCCGATGACGATTTGATCGATACCCTCTCCGCCGAAGAATATCGCGCTGCTGTCGAGGGAGAGTAATTGGATTTGAGGAGCCCGGGGAGCGGGGGAAGCAGAGAGAGTAGGGGGAGAAGATGTTTGCCAATAACCAATAACCACGACCTCGGTGAGATTTTTCTTCTCCAATTAGTTGCACATCGCGTCACTAACCACCCCTAACCCTTGACAATGTTGCAAAATATGAAGGAAGGGGAACGGATGGTAAAGGATGAGACATCGCCGAGGCGACGATCGCCTGTACGCTGATTCCCAAATTTCAAGCAAGTTGTTCTTCCAATCAGGGAAAGTGTTAGGGGGCTGCCGATGAATTACGAACTGACGCCGAGTTTTGCGAGCGAAGCCGATCCCGATCTGGGAAATGGACGGAAAAAGTCCGAACTCAAAGGGTCTGGGGAACAGATCGATCGCCCCAAACTGCCGAAATTCGAGCTTCCGGCTGCGAATGAATTCGTCCGGCGGCACAATGGTTCCGATGGGGATCGCGTGGCGCGAATGCTGGAGGCGTTGGGAGTGGGGAGTGTGGGCGAATTGGTCGATCGCGTTGTTCCGGGTTCCATTCGGCTGCAACACCCCTTGCAACTCCCCGAAGCCTTGAGCGAATCGGCTGCACTGACGGAGTTAAAGGCGATCGCGTCTCAAAACCAAATTTACCGCTCTTTCATCGGCATGGGGTATTCCGACTGCATCACCCCACCCGTTATCCTGCGAAATATCTTAGAAAACCCCGGCTGGTACACGGCATACACCCCCTACCAAGCGGAAATCGCCCAAGGACGCCTGGAAGCACTATTAAACTTCCAGACGATGGTGATGGACTTGACGGGGATGGAAATCGCCAATGCTTCGCTGTTGGATGAAGGGACGGCGGCGGCGGAAGCGATGAGCATGAGTTACGGCTTGTGCAAAACCAAAGCCAATACCTTCTTCGTCTCCCAAGATTGCCACCCACAAACGATCGATGTGGTGCAAACTCGCGCCAACCCCCTCGGGATTGAGGTTGTTGTCGGCGATTGGCGCACTTTCGACTTTTCTACGCCCATTTTCGGGGCGCTATTGCAATATCCGGCGACCGATGGCGCGATTTACGACTACCGCGAGTTTGTGGAGAAAGTCCACGACGCCAAAGCTTTCGTCACCGTTGCCGCCGACATTCTTAGCCTTGCCTTGCTGACACCGCCGGGAGAATGGGGCGCGGATATCGTCGTGGGGAATACCCAACGCTTCGGCGTTCCCCTGGGTTACGGCGGTCCCCATGCCGCTTATTTTGCCACCCGATCGACCTTTCAGCGCCAAATTCCCGGACGAGTGGTAGGGATATCCAAAGATAGCAGCGGCAAACCCGCTTTGCGTCTGGCACTGCAAACCCGCGAACAGCACATCCGCCGGGATAAGGCAACGAGTAACATTTGTACCGCCCAAGTTTTGCTGGCGGTAATCGCCTCGATGTATGCCGTCTATCACGGTGCGGCGGGAATTAAAGCCATTGCCGAGCGAGTGCATCGACTGACGGCAATTTTGGCGGCGGGGTTGGAGAAACTGGGGTTTGCATTGGGAAGCGAGCCGTTTTTCGATACCCTACGGGTGGAATTGGGCGCACGATTTCCTGACGAAATCCTCGACGCGGCAGAAGCCAAGAAAATTAATCTGCGGCTGTTAGATGAAGCGACGATCGGAATTTCTTTAGACGAAACCACCACCCCAGAAGATGTGCTGGATTTGTGGCAAGTTTTTGCGGGAACGGAGGATTTACCCTTTGCGATCGCAGATCTCCCAACCTTCAACCTGCAAACCTCGCCATTTAACCGCACCAGTCCCTATCTTACCGAACCCGCCTTCAACCGCTACCACTCGGAAACCGAACTGCTGCGTTACCTGCATCGCCTGCAAGCCAAGGATCTCTCCCTAACCACCTCGATGATTCCCTTGGGATCTTGCACGATGAAACTCAACGCCACCGCCGAGATGATTCCCGTGACTTGGGCCCAATTTGGCAAGATTCACCCCTTCGCCCCCAAATCCCAAACCCAAGGCTATCAAATTCTCTTCGGGCAACTGGAAGAATGGTTGGCTGAAATTACCGGATTTGCCGGGGTTTCCCTGCAACCCAACGCCGGATCGCAAGGGGAATATGCCGGATTGCAGGTGATTCGGGCGTATCACCACAGCCGAGGGGAGGGACATCGCAACGTCTGCTTGATTCCCGAATCCGCCCACGGAACCAACCCCGCCAGTGCCGTGATGTGCGGGATGAAAGTGGTGGCGATCGCCTGCGACAAAGACGGTAATATCGATCTGAACGACCTCGCTGCCAAAGCCGAAAAACACGGTAACGAGTTGGCGGCGATTATGGTCACGTATCCCTCCACCCACGGTGTTTTCGAGGAAGGGATTAAAGATCTTTGCGAGATCGTTCACCGTCACGGCGGACAAGTTTACCTCGATGGGGCGAATATGAACGCCCAAGTCGGATTGTGTCGTCCGGGGGATTTCGGTGCGGATGTCTGCCACCTGAACCTGCACAAAACCTTTTGTATTCCCCACGGCGGCGGGGGACCGGGGATGGGACCGATCGGCGTTGCATCGCATTTAGTCCCCTTCCTTCCCACTCACCCTGTCGTCTCGGTGGGAGAAAAAGAGGGCATCGGCGCGATTTCCGCCGCTCCTTGGGGCAGTGCCAGCATTTTGGTCATCTCCTGGATGTATATCCGCATGATGGGGGCTGCTGGGTTAACAGATGCCACGAAACTGGCGATTCTCAATGCTAACTACATCGCCCATCGCTTAGGCGAACACTACCCCGTGTTGTATAAGGGGAAATCCGGGTTCGTCGCCCACGAGTGCATTCTCGATTTGCGATCGCTGAAAAAATCCGCAGGCGTGACTGTCGAAGATGTCGCCAAACGGTTGATCGACTACGGATACCATGCCCCCACTGTGTCTTGGCCCGTTGCCGGAACGGTGATGGTGGAACCCACCGAAAGCGAATCGTTAGAAGAACTCGATCGCTTCTGCGATGCCATGATTGCTATCCGACAAGAGGTTGGGGCGATCGAACGAGGAGAAACCGACCCCGAAAACAACCTGCTGAAAAACGCCCCCCACACCGCCGAATCCCTGCTGGTGGGCGATTGGGATCGTCCCTACACGCGGGAACAAGCGGCATACCCCGCCCCCTGGACGCGGGAACACAAATTCTGGTCTTCGGTGGGACGGATCGACAATGCTTACGGCGATCGCCATCTCGTCTGTTCCTGCGTGGGGATGGAGGGATATTCCGAAGCATAAAGCGGTACACTGGATGGGCGGCATCGCTGGGCAGTGGTGTCAACTTAAGATTTTTGAGGCGTTGTCAAAGGCTCTAACTGGAGCCAAAAGACCTTGGGGGGTCTCCCCCCAAACCCCCCGCTGGGGTCGTGACGCCGCCCCCAGACCCCCCACGTATAAGAGTCGTATCCCTGGAGACCATAAGTTGAATGGAAGTCGATCGATGCGACTTGACACGCAACCCAATTGCTTAAGTTGACACTACTGCATCGCTGGGGAAAACCAACTTAACACAAACGATCGAAAAACTTTGCGTCCTTTGTGCCTTTGTGGTTCTCAATCCTTCCTCAGTCGATCGCCCGCCGCTTCAGATCGATCGTTTAAATTGCTCGACAATGGAAACGTTTTATTCAAAATTTAAGGCGAAAAACCGCAAACTTTTACTTCATTACGGCGAAAAGTTCGTCCGCCAACTGGAAAAGCCGATCGCCCACTACTCCTTGGTCGGCGATTCCACTTTTTTCGATCCCGATAAATTTAGCTGGATTGCCGAAATTGAAGCCAACTGGAAAAGCATTCGCCAAGAACTCGATGAAATCTTAAAATATCAAGATAACTTACCCAATTTCCAGGATATTTCTAAGGATCAAGTCAGCATTACTCAAGACAATCTTTGGAAAACTTACTTTCTGTATGCTTACGGATTAAAGGCACAGAAGAATTGCGATCGCTGTCCTGAAACCACTCGGTTGATGGAACGAATTCCGGGCATGAAAACGGCATTTTTTTCGATTCTATTACCCGGAAAACACATTCCCGAACATCGCGGACCGTATAAAGGCGTGTTGCGATATCATTTGGGATTGAGGATTCCAGAACCTCGCGAAAAATGCGGGATTCGCGTCGGCAATGACGTGCGGCATTGGGAAGAAGGGAAAAGTTTGGTTTTCGACGATTCCTTCCCCCACGAAGCTTGGAATAAGACCGATGGCGTTCGCGTTATCCTTTTTGTGGATATGGTTCGACCGCTCCCTTTTCCGTGGTCTGCGGTTAACGAAAGCTTGATTTCGGCGATCGCCCATTCCCCCTTCGTCCAAGATGCCAATACCAACCAAAAACAATGGGACGATCGTTTGGAACAATTGATGAATCGGCGATTGAAAGATTGATTGGTCATTCGTCATTGGGGGTTTGGAGTTTGGGGTTTGAAGTTGGGAATGGGGAATCGAACTATAGCGTTTCTCAGATGGATGAGATCGATCTCGATCCCCCTAAATGCCCCTTTTTAAGGGGGACTTGAGGTTAAAGGTTGTACCTCACTCGCTTGAGAACCGCTATATTATCTGTCATCTGTCATCTGATATCTGTCCCCTCATCTCCTCTCTTCCTTACCCCCTCACAATCTGCTTCCCCTGCTTTCTTCCTCCTGTAGGCGAGAAGAGTGCGAAGCACTTACTCCTGCAACTTCTGAACTTCTGAACTACTTCTTAAAACATGAATATTCGCATTGGTAATGGTTACGATATTCATCGATTGGGGACGGGTCGTCCTTTAATTTTGGGTGGAATTAATATTCCCCACGAGTTGGGATTGTTGGGTCACAGCGATGCCGACGTCCTCGTTCATGCAATGATGGATGCTATGCTGGGGGCGCTGAGTTTGGGAGATATCGGTCACTATTTCCCGCCGACGGACGATCGCTGGAAAGGGGCGGATAGTTTAGACTTATTGGCACAAGTCGATCGCCTGATTAAAGACAAAGGCTGGCAAATTGGAAACATCGATTCGACGATCATTGCCGAACGTCCCAAGCTCAAGCCGTACTTGCCGCAAATGCGCGATCGCCTTTCCGCTATTTTAAAGATTGAAGGCGATCGGATCGGCATCAAAGCTACCACCAACGAAAAACTCGGTCCCACTGGACGAGAGGAAGGCATCGCCGCTTATGCAGTGGTGTTATTGACGAGAAGTTAGGAGTTTGGGGTTTGTCATTTGTCATTTGTCATTCGTCCTTAGCAAACATCTTCTTCCCCTGCTCCCCCTGCTCAAGAAGCGCAATCTCCCCCCGCGGGAACTTCGGTAACGGCGAAGGAGTTGCCGCACCCACAGACTTGGATGGCATTGGGGTTGCGGAACCGAAATCCCGCTCCCATCAAATCTTCGGTGTAATCGAGGGTTAATCCTTCGAGATAGGGTAAACTGGCAGCATCGATCGCCACGTTCAGTCCCTCGCACTCGCATTGGCGATCGTCCGGTTGGGGTGCGCAAACGAATGCCATTTCGTAGACAAACTGAGAACATCCACCTCGTTCGGCTTTCAGGCGAAACCACTTGGCAGAAGCGTCTTGCTTGGACTGAATTCGGTTTAGCTCTCGAACGGCGGTCGGACTCAAATGAATCATAAGAAATGGAACTATAATAGGTTCTTACTGGATTGCTTCTGATCGAGCTTGGCTTGGAGAATCTTCCCGATCGGCTTATAGTGAGTATATACACGGAACGTATATAGATTGACAGGGTGCAATCAAACGTTAGTTAGACTCTCCTAAGAACTGAGGATGAGCAAGATGGCGTTCTATAACGTGCCAATTTGGAAAAGCCAGGATCGTACCAGCCAGTTTCTGAAACCACGGTCGGACGCATATTCAGACATATAATCAATTGCACAGAGGAGGAGTGTTGCCTCCCAACCTACTCGATTTGGGGATTGTAATGAGTAACGACGTCGATCTGATCAAACGCCTGAGTCCGAGTGCCATGGATCAGATCTTGCTCTATCTCGCATTTAGCGCGATGAGAACGAGCGGTCATCGGCATGGTGCTTTCTTAGATGCGGCGGCGACAGCAGCTAAATGCGCCATCTACATGACCTATATGGAGCAAGATCAAAACTTGCGCATGACCGGACACCTCCACCATATCGAACCGCGCCGGGTGAAGGTTATTGTGGAGGAAGTGCGACAGGCGCTGACGGAGGGGAAATTGTTGAAAATGCTGGGTTCTCAAGAACCTCGCTATCTGATTCAATTTCCTTACGTATGGCTGGAAAAATATCCTTGGGAACCGGGCAAACCTCGCATTGCCGGAACCAGTTTCAGCGCGGAAGAAAAACGCCATCTCGAGCGCAAGCTGCCGTCGGAACTCTCGGACGCCCAAGTGATTAACTCGTTTCAATTTATGGAGTTAATCGAGTATTTGCACGCGCGTTCTCAAGAAGATTTGCCCTGCGAACGCCGGATGCCGCTCAGCGAAGCTTTGGCAGAACATATCAAACGGCGCTTGATTTATTCCGGTACGGTGACGCGCATCGATTCGCCTTGGGGAATGCCGCTTTACGCCCTGACTCGCTCGTTTTACGCGCCGGAAGGGGACGAAGAACGGACTTATATTACCATCGAAGATACGGCTCGGTTCTTCCGGATGATGCGAGATTGGTCGCAGCGACAACCGAAAACGATGCGGGTTTTAGAGGAGTTGGACATTCCCGAAGATCGCCTGGAAGCGGCTATGTCAGAACTCGATGAAGTCATCCGTGCTTGGGCGGATAAGTATCACGATAAAACGGGTAAACCTTTTGCTTTGCAAATGGTGGTTGGTCCCCAAGAACCCGAGGAGTAGCGATCGCTTCGGCGACTCCAAAGGAGTATCGCGTTGGCGTAGCCCGTCGGGTGGACGTAGCGACTCCAAAGGAGTATCGCCCGGACAATCCCTAATCGATCGAATTTGCAGTGATGGGCGATCGCTCAGATCGCCCATTTTTACGAAAATGTTGCAGGGATTCGGTTAGATGTTTCTGAAGTATGGCGGTAGGTAGCGGTCCGTGGAGGTGATGCCACGGTAAAATGCGATCGAGCGAATAATCGGTGCGAACGTAATCATCCATTTCGGGAAGTTTGCCCCGCAGTTGCTTGAAAGCGCGTTTGTAGCTGCCGACAGAATCGCCGTAGTGGCGTACGAGTTCGAGTAAGGAAGATAACCGTCGATCGCCTCGAGAAATTAAAGCTTGAATGACCGACCAATTGTAGCTTTCCGGTCGGAAGTCGATCCCGCTCGATCTCAGTTCTTTTCGCAGGAATTTCAGCCGTTTTTCGGCTTGGGGATCGACGCCAAACCACTGAAAAGGGGTGTGGGATTTAGGAACGAAGGTGCTGCAACCTAATGTCAATCGCAGTCCGGGAACGGCTTTTTTGATCGATCGCATCATTTCTACCGTGCGATCGACATCTTCGGGTTCTTCGCCGGGAATGCCCACCATGCCATACAGTTTGAGGCTTTTCAATCCGCCGGATTTGGCATGGGCTGCGGCTTGAATAATTTCATCGGTTTCTAATTTTTTATTAATAATTTTTCGCACTCGTTCCGAACCACTTTCTACGGCGATCGTAATCGATTGGGTATCGCGTTTTGCCAGAATATTAGCTAATTTCTCCGTCACGGTATTCGTCCGCACTGAGGCAATACTCAAACGCACGCTGTCGAATTTATCCTTTCCCAAATAATCGAGTAAGTCTTCAAATTCGGGATGTTGGGTAATCGATGCCCCTAACAAACCGAGGCGATCGGTTACTTGCAATCCGCGATCAATCGCCGGAATTAGCGAACCTTCCAAACTCGAAACTCGGAACGGTAACGTTAAATAACTCGCCAAACAAAAGCGGCACATTTCCGGACACGATCGCACCACTTCTACCATAAAAATATTCGACCAAGCCGCATTTTCGGTGACGACAGACGAAGCCGAAAGGGTATTTCCGCGATAGGTTTGTTTGGTAATGGTGGCGGGAATATCGGCATCAATGGGTGAAATTGAGGCGATCGCCCCGTCGGGAGCGGTATACGTCACTTCGTACAAACTGGGGATATAAATTCCCGGAACTCGGGCGAGATGTCGCAACGTCTTGCGGCGATTTTCACCTCGAACATCCCGGTAAGCATCGATAAAATCTCCCAGTAAATTCTCGCCATCGCCCAGTAAAATAATATCGAAAAAATCGGCAAACGGTTCGGGATTTGCCGTTAGCACCGGACCGCCGCCAAAAATGAGAGGGTGATTTTCCGATCGATCTCGACTGTAAATTGGAATTTCTAACCGTTCCAACACATCCAGCAGATGCACGTAATCCAATTCCCAAGACAGCGAAAATCCCAATAACTCCGATCGTGCGGGTAGCGGTTCGTTCGCATCGGTAAATAAACGCCGCACGTCTACATCCGGTCGCATTGCCAAAGTCGCCCAGACAATTTGATAGCCCAAACTGGTAATGCCAACGCTATATTCATTGGGAAAGGCAAAAATTATCGAAACCGCATCGCGATCGGGGGTTGCAGGTGTAAATAAAAGACGTTCGGCAGAAAAGGGATTATTCGTCATTTGTCATTTGTCATTCGTCATTGGTTATTAGGCGTTAGTTACCGATCGTTGGTTTTGAATTTGAATACCCTTAATCCTATAATATTAAAAATCAGTGCTAAATTCTATTCTTATCACTCCCAAACTCCTGTAACTCCTGTAACTCCTGAACTCCTTTAAGAAATGAAACTGCTGATTAGCAACGATGATGGAATTTTATCGCTAGGCGTTCGCAGCTTGGCGAATGGTTTAGCGGCTGCCGGACACGAGGTGACGGTGGTTTGTCCCGATCGGGAGCGATCGGCAACGGGACACAGCCTCACCCTCCACGATCCCATTCGCGCCGAAATGGTCGAATCCCACTTCGACCCTACCATCAAAGCTTGGGCGTGTTCCGGAACGCCATCCGATTGCGTCAAGTTAGCATTGGGAGCCTTGCTCGATTCGCCGCCGGATTTGGTGCTGTCGGGCATCAACCACGGCTCTAATATCGGCACCGATATTTTGTACTCGGGAACGGTTTCGGCGGCGATGGAGGGCATTATCGAAGGGATTTCGGCGATCGCCTTTAGCTTAGCTAGTTTTTCGGCTCGAGATTTTCAACCCGCCGTGCGATTTGCCTACGATCTTCTGGAGCAAATTGCCGTGCAACCCCTGCCAGAAGTGATGTTACTCAATGTCAATATTCCCCCCGTTCCCCAATCGGAAATTGTCGGGATTACTCTAGCAAGGCAAGGAGTGCGCCGCTATACCGATCTTTTCCAAAAACGAGTCGATCCCCGTGGTAAAACCTACTATTGGTTGGCGGGAGAATTGTTGCAAGAAGTTGATAAAGATGCCAATAATCCCCTGCCCACTGATGTTCGAGCCATTCAACAAAACTACATTACCATTACGCCGCTACAGTATAACTTAACCTGCGCGATCGGCTTGGAAAGTTTGGCGAGTTGGAAGTTATTAAATCGGGGGTAATTGGTAATTGGTAATTGGGGATGGTGCGTTTCGTTCCGGGGGCACTCCCTACCTACTTCAAACCCCAAACCCCAAACCCCAAACCCCCAACCGAGTTACATTTCGTATTAATTGTTCTCCGGATTGTTATGTATTATTCGTGAATAAGCGATCGAAGATATTTGACTGTCAATCCTACTCGATCGAGAGGATCGGTCAGTCAGGAGAGTTATTATGTCGATCGCCAATCTTGCTAAATTCTATCTCCGCTTGGGACTGCCTATCGTTCTCCTCTTTACCAGTGCTTGTCAAGAAGTCGATTCCCGGCTCGAAGATCGAGAGGTAACGGCATCGGCACGCAGTAATTCCCCAGACTTGACCGAGATCGAACCCGTTCCAACAGAAGACATCGATCGACCCAAGCGGCAATTTCCTAAAGTGGGAAATGTGGTTTCCGAATCTCGAAACGTCAGCAATTTCGATCGGGTTCGATGCAGTTTTGGAAAACTGATCGTGACCCAAGGCGATCGCGAAAGTTTAACTGTAATTGCCGAAGATCGCCTGCTCGATCGCATCGTCAGCGAAGTTCGCGATGGCACGCTTTATCTATATCCTAAAAGTAACGAGCCTTTTGTTACTTTCGATCGCGTACAATTTCAGTTAACCGTTAAAAATCTCAATGCCTTAAACCTCGATGGAGTCGTTCAAGTTAAAGCCGAACAACTCAAAACCGATCGCCTGCAACTCGGCGCGACGGGTAGCGCTAAAATTGACATCGAATCTCTCGATGCCGATACCCTACAAGTCGATCTCGGAGGAGCTAGCGAACTCAGTTTAGCGGGAAAAGTCACCGATCAAACGCTGACATTTTCCGGCGGAAGTCGGTACTATGCCGATCTCCTAGAAAGCCAAACCGTAGCCCTGGAAATTAACGGTGCGGGAAAAGCTGCCGTCTGGGCAAACGATCGCCTCGACGTGCAAATTAACGGTGCGGGAACGGTAAATTTTTATGGAAATCCTGACGTACGCCAGCAAATTCGCGGGGTGGGGTCGATCCAACCTATTGGCGGTTTTCGATAGCACTCGTTGGCGATCGGCTTGCCAATAGGATAAACGTTTCATTAAAGCCCTAATGGGGTTTAAATCTGTAAAAATTCACCTTTTTTTAACCTCATCCGGCTCGAGGAAGATTCACCCCTTTGGATGAAGGTCGATCTGTTCCGGGAGTGGTATTATGAGCCTCGTCACTTAATACACTTCTGGAGATCCCAATATGAATAACAAATTGCGCAACATCCTCATCGGTGCGGGGGTTGCTGCTGTGGGCGCAATCGGCACGAAAAAAGCAGTGGATTACTTCCGCAATCGCGGCAAAGAAGAAGTCATCGCCGACACTGAAGAGGACGCCGTTCCTACCTCTGCTGAAGAAGTTGCCTATGCCAACGTGCAAGAAAGCTCGGTACAAAGCTTCTTAGATGCCAGCTTCGGTTCTCCCGGTCGTTACGTTCCCAATCGTCCGCCCAAAGTCTTCGACTACCAGGGAGAACAATACATGGTGATTTGGGCGCGAGACACCGAAAAAAACAAAAATCAAATGATGGCGTTCCAGTACACCGATGCCGGACGGAAGATGATCGCCAGTGTCGGATACACCAACGAGAAAACCGACTACAACGTTAACCTGGACAGCACGCCGTTTGCCGTGGAAGTGAATGGCAACAAAATCACCTCCGGTCAGTCGGAAACATCTGGCGCGAGCGATGTAGACTTCGTTCTCGCATAAAGAACAGCCGCCAACCTCGAATCTCACCACCTTGGTTCCCAGCCAAGGTGGTAGCTAGACTGTAACCCATAGACCTCTCTAAAAAAGGGGGAGCGGGGAGCAGGGAAAAAGGGCAGTAATTGGGAATATCGGCGTGAGAATCGAGGAGATGTCTAATACCGATTACCGATTACCGATTACCCATCCTCAATTGTTCGTAACGGGAGAAGGGTTGGTGAATCCAAGGGTTATCGGCGAGATACTCCACATAGTAATCTGGGGTGAAGATCGATCGCGCTTTGTACCACAGCACCGCCGTCCGCACTTCGTCAATCTCGCTGCCGTAACGCGCCTCCAGCCATTTGAGGGTTTCTTGCAAAGACAAACCGGAATCGACTAAATCGTCTACCAACAATACACGACCCTGTAACGGGTGAGTGGAGGTGATATGCTCCGCAAATCGCAGAGTGCCGCGCACCTGTCCCGTTTCGCCACCATAGGACGAGACTGCCAAAATCGCCAGGGGTTTGTCGTAAATCCGCGAGAGGAGATCTCCGACGCGCAATCCGCCGCGAGCCAGACAGAGAATG
>DVED01000021.1 GCA_015295945.1 Oscillatoriales cyanobacterium M59_W2019_021
GACCACCCGACGAAGACGAATCGATCGCGCTTCAGCCAGTCGTCGAGGACGTCGAACCATCCTCTTTCGACTGTTGCGCGTCCTACTGCTATTGTCATTTGATTGTTATCCTCCTTGCGAATGGGGAATGCAAGGTTTCTAAGTAAGTTAACATATCTATAGAAACCATGCCAAACTTTGTAAAAATTTTTTTCGGGGCGATCGCCCCATTCGATGCCCGCGAGGCAGTAATCTGGTAGTTTAGCCGTTGACTCGGATTGTAAATTCTTTAATCATATCGCTCATTTAACGACGTATTGAATTATGACAACACCCGTTGTATCGACAAGTCCTCGCCTGCTGCGTCAAACGGTAGTGGGGTCGCGACGCTTTAGCAACTACTGGTGGGCGACGATCGTCTCTCTGGGGGGGGTGGGGTTCCTCCTCTCTGGTTTGTCGAGTTACCTCCAGGTCAACCTGTTGCCGTTTGCCGATCCCACTCAATTGGTTTTCGTCCCTCAAGGATTAGTGATGGGACTGTACGGCATCGCTGCCATTCTGCTCGCTTCGTATCTTTGGCTGGCGATCGGTTTGGACATCGGCGGTGGCTATAACGAGTTTAATTTGGATACCGACACGGTTCGCATTTTTCGCTGGGGCTTTCCGGGAAAAAACCGACAAGTGGAGGTGAAATGTGCCATCAAAGACGTACAATCGGTGCGGATCGAACTGAAAGAGGGTCTCAATCCCAAACGAGCGCTGTATCTACGTGTCAAAGGGATGCGAGATCTTCCCCTGACGCGGGTGGGACAGCCGATCGCCCTTTCTGACTTGGAGAATCAAGGTGCGGAGTTGGCTCGTTTTCTGAGCGTTCCTTTAGAAGGTCTCTAAATCTGGGAACCGATCGCCGAATCGAACGTTGAATTTTAGGATGTCATGTACGCAAAAATTCGCTCTTGGATTTTAATGCCGATCGCCATCGGCATTTTATTTGTCGGGGGGTGCGCCCTGCAAGCGTCAACGGAAACGGCTGCTCCACCTCCTCCACCAACGATCTCTCAGACGCAACCGGATGAAAGCTTACCGAGATTGGATGGTAAAGCGACGGTGGAGATGGTCACGGACAAGGGGACGGTAACCCTCGAAGTCGATGGCACGAATGCCCCGATTACGGCGGGGAATTTTGTCGATTTAGTCCAACGCGGCGTCTACGATGGCTTGATGTTTCACCGCGTCGTCCGCACCCCCGAACCCTTTGTGGTGCAAGGCGGCGATCCCAATAGCAAAGATACCAGCTTGCCGACTTCCCAACTGGGAATGGGTAGCTTCGTCGATCCCGACACTAAGTTACCCCGCTACATTCCCTTAGAAATTCTGCCGGAAGGACAAGATAATCCCGTTTACGGTCGCACCTTACCCGAGGCGGGAATTAGCGAACCGCCGAAATTAACCCACCGGCGAGGTTCGGTGGCAATGGCGCGATCGAGCTTGCCGGATTCGGCATCGGCTCAGTTCTATTTTGCCCTGGCGGATTTGCCTTTTTTGGATGGGTCTTATGCCGTGTTCGGCTACGTGACGGAAGGAATGGATGTCGTTGACGAAATTCAACAGGGCGATCGCATTGTGTCGGCGAAAGTGACTTCGGGATCGGAAAATTTGAAAAAGTGAGAATGGCGAGTTGCGAGTTGCTAGTCGCTTGTTGCCTGTGAAAAATGATCGACCCCAAACCCAAAACCCCAAACAACCAACAAGTTGAAGTAGTAGTGACGGGGATCGGGTTTGCCTCGGCGTTGGGAGATTTAGAGGCGAGTTGGCAGAATCTGCTGTTGGGAAAATCGGGGTTGCAGTTGCGGCAGCCGTTTCCGGAGTTGCCGCCTTTTCCTTTGGCAACGATCGCCGAGTCGCCGACGGATTTCTTAGAATTGACGGAACGAGTGGTGGCGGCGGCTCTGCAAGATGCCGGGTTAGTGCCGCCTTTACCGGATTGCGGCGTGGTTATCGGTTCCAGTCGCGCTCAACAAGGCAATTTGGAACGGTTGTCTCGGGCGGCTAAATCGATCGATGGGGGCGAACTGCCGATTTCCTCACCCCTTAACTGGCTCGATTCCTTGCCCCATATGGGGGCGATCACCGCCGCAGGTCAAATTGGGTCAACGGGGTCGGTTCTAGCGCCGATGGCGGCTTGTGCGACGGGGATTTGGGCGATCGCCCGCGGGTTTGAACTCCTGCAAACCGGGGAGTGCCAGCGAGCGATCGTCGGGGCAGTGGAAACGCCAATTACGCCTTTAACGCTAGCGGGGTTCGATCGCATGGGGGCGCTGGCTCAAACCGGATCGTATCCGTTCGATCGACGGCGCGAAGGTTTAGCCTTGGGAGAAGGGGCGGCGATTTTAGTCTTGGAAACGGCGGAGTTAGCCCGCAGCCGCAATGCCCCGATTTACGGTCGCATTTTGGGGTTCGGAGCGACGGCAGATGCCCACCACGTCTGTGCCACCGAACCGGGGGGGAAAAGCGCGATCGTTGCCGCGAAACAATGCCTCGAGCGTAGCGATCTGTCTCCAGGCGATATCGGCTACATCCACGCCCACGGAACCAGTACCCAGCTTAACGATCGCAGCGAAGCCGGACTCATTCAAACCCTCTTCCCCCAAGGCGTTCCCGTGAGTTCCACTAAAGGGGCAACGGGACACACCATCGGGGCATCTGGGGCATTGGGCGCGGTCTTTTGCCTGTTAGCACTGAAACACCAAGTTCTCCCGCCTTGCGTGGGTTTGCGCGAACCCGAATTCAACCTGGATTTCGTCACTGCTGCTCGTCCCACTTCCCTAGGACACGCCCTCTGTTTCAGCTTCGGTTTCGGCGGTCAGAATGCCGTCCTGGCGTTGGGGGATTTTTAAGTAATCAGTAATAAGTAAGAAGTTTAAAACAGAGGTTTGGGGTTGGTTATTAGACATCTCCGCTCGTTGAAATTGCAATCATTTCTCATGCCAAATTTCTGAATGATTGCCCCTGTTTTCCGTTCCCCATTCCCTGTTTCCTCTTTTTTGGAGATGTCTATTGGTTATTGGTTGTTCGTTAGGGGTACGCGACCCATTACCCATTACTATCACCCGTCGGGTTAATTCTCGACGGCGCGATCGATTGGCATCTGTCGAAGATCTGCGGGTTCGCCTCGACAACGCCCCTTCGCATCAGATTTTACAAGGCAGAGTCGATCGCCTGCGAATTGCCGGACAGGGGTTGATTTTCAAGTCGATTCCCTTGAAAATTGCGGTTCTAGAACTAGAAACCGACCCCATCGACCTTCGATCGCCAAAACATCGACGAAAGCTTCCCAGAGGCAATGCAACAGCCCTTACAAGCCGGAATTCGGCTCGTTATCACCGAAGACGATCTCGATCGGGGATTCTCTGGAAATTCTCAAAATCGGCAATGGGAAATCGGCAATTATACGTTCCTCAATCCCCAAATTGACTTTCTCGGGGATGATCGATTGCGCGTCCGAGTGGAAATTCGAGAAGGAGACGATCCCCAAACCACAAAATTGGCGATCGAATCGGGATTGACCGTGCGGGAAGGACGCTATATCGCCTTAGTCGATCCGCAGATTCAAGTAGATGAAGAAACCGTTTCCCCCCAATTACTCGATACAATTTTTGGAGGGTTCGATCGAACGATCGATTTGGATCGGTTGACTCCAGCAGGGGCGATCGTTCGTATTTTAGAGTTGAACTTAACGTCCGATCGGTTAGAACTGGCTGCCTTTGTCCGCCTTGAAGAAATGAAGGAAAATTGATGTTTTAGGTTTCAGTATGGTGTATTTCCCCGATCTAACTCCTTACGAATACTTTCGCGATGAGTCTACGGCATTGAATGTCGGATGGCTATCCCCCTCACACCCGTTTCCCCAAGGAGATGTGCCAGCAGGTTTTGTCGAACGACTTCGGAGACTGAAAAACCATCCGGTCAATCAAACGCGAGGATTCCATCTGTGTCCTTGGTGCGACGACGGCTTCTTCGACTCGTCCGTTGACCGGAGGATCAGGATACAACGAATGCGAGACCTAGGAGCATGCAGTTCGGCTGAAATTCGGGCTCTTGGTATGGACGGTCGCGTTTATGCTGCGCCAATGATGATTTGTCATTATGTCGAGGCACATCGTTACAAGCCGCCTCAAGAGTTTATCGACGCAGTGATGCAAATGGAATGCGAGATCGAACCGCCTACAGACTGACCTCAAACTGCTTAGAACCCCATGCCGGATCTTTTTGCGCGGCGCGAATGACAAAGGCGGCTAAATCTTCAATTTGTTCCTGGGACATCCAACTTTCGGAAACCTCTCGGCACCAGGGGGTGTAGTCGCTGCCATCGTAGGTCATCGGCGCTCGCATGTAGTCCACAAACCCTTGGATGTTGTCGCGGGGAGGGGTCGCGCCTGCTAAGTCTTGTAAAGAGAGCGAAACTGTAGGAAACGGCACGTTCGAGCCGCGAATATGACAAAATAAACAACTTTCATCGAAAAGTTGCTTGCCGCGTTCTAAGGATTGGGGAGAAAACTCGCGCTCGTTTCCGGCAGAGTCGATCGCGATCGAAACAGGTTCGCTTGCCTGTAAATCTCGGCGGATGTACCGATCAATCTCGTCAGCACTTGCAGATTGACCGAAGGGTAAAATCCACAAGAGGAAAGTGATCGAGACGCCCAAAAAGCGCCGTACAAAAGGTCGATTAAACATCAATCTCGGGGTTAGGTTTCCAAGTCAATTGTTAGCAGTTGGCGTTTGGCGATCTCAGCCTGAAAAGCGACTGAAGGGCAAGCCTTACCGCTAACGTTGAAACTTTGGTTCACTGAAATTCTCGAACGTTCGCGTTATTTGCGATATTTGGGAATTTGAGGTGTCAGATCGATTCAAAAAATCGAAACTCTGACACCTCAATCTTATAGAACTCGAATTAGAAGAACGTTTTACCGCGTCCCCAACTCGGTCGGATTTTGGCTTGAATGAGAATATGACCGGCAATGTTATACAGATCGTCATCGGTCAGGTTTCTCATTTCTGGGAAAATATCCGAACTCGAAGTGGCAGGATGGAGTTCGGCAATATCGATTTCTCCATCGTAGGTGGTGGGATTTTTCATGAAATCGACCAACCCTTCAATGTTGTCTCGGCGGGGGGTTGCAAATGCCAAATCCTGCTGACCGAGTTTGACGTTGGGATTGGTTTTGGTGTTGCCGTCGGGATGGCATTGAGCGCAAATGCTACCAAATAAACGCCGCCCTTCTTTGGCTTGTTTCAGCGATAGGGTGACTTTGTCTCCTTGCTCGTTCAATTGTACCGTGCGATCGGCGTCGCTCAGTTCCAGCGCGAAGGCACTGTCGATAAATATTTGAAAAGCAAAAAATACAGTGGCTACAACGAGCCAGATGTACCTTTTTAACATGGTTTTCCTCTACGTTTTGGGTTTAGTAATGCCTGAGTTAGAGTTTGACTCGATCGGTTCGCTTACAGGCAGTCACGATCTGAGCAAGACCTGCATTTGATCGAGATCGAAAGATGTCTTGCATCAGAGTTCGTTATGTTTTCAGCGATCGCCGAGCCAAGCGCGACAAGCGAAATTCCTAACAGTATGAAGGACGAGAAGACCCGGTAAACTGCACGGCGTTCGCTATTTTTTGACTGGCGAGTCAATCTCCAACTTCCGATCGATCGGCGATCGGACTGGCTAATTGCCTACGTCGATCGACTAAGCTTGGATTTTTCAATATTATTATCATGCCAGAGGACGGTAACTTTAGCGCAGGTTTTCGGAAAAGATCGGCCAATCAAACCCTAGCGATCCCCAGAAAAAAGCTTGTAGTTAAGATCGCACGGAATTTGTCAATAAGTAATTTAACTTAATCGTGCCAAAAAACCGACGAATCTCACGCCTCTAGAATCTCAATATTTGGAAATCGACGTATATTTTAACTTTTGTTAAAAATTACGAAAAAATATTAACATTAGAGTTCGAGATTGACAGGGAGTAGGAGCAGAGGGTGAGGGGATGAGGGGACAGTTATCAGTGACTAAACACCCATTGCCAACCCCCAACCCCAAACATCTAACCCTGCGTTGTCCCCGTCATGCCGATGGGTAGGGAGTGGGGAAGGGGAATCAAGTGGGTTGCCGTTTCTTCCTCCTGGGGTTGGTGCAGGCGAACTAAACGCACTAAGGTAGATTTGAGTTGGGTCCGCGGCACGATCGCATCGACAAAGCCGTGTTTTTGCAAATCTTCCGCCGATTGGAAATCATCTGGTAGTTTTTGCCGCAAGGTTTGTTCGATCACCCGGCGTCCGGCAAACCCGATGGTGGCTTTGGGTTCGGAGATAATTAGATCCCCCAACATGGCAAAACTGGCGGTAACGCCACCCATGGTCGGGTGGGTGAGGATGGGAACGTACAGCAACCGTGCTTCCCGGTGGCGTTCCAAAGCTGCGGAAATTTTCGCCATCTGCATCAAACTCAGCATTCCTTCCTGCATTCTCGCTCCGCCGGAGGTACACACCACGATCGCCGGAAGCCGCTTGAGGGTGGCGTATTCGATGGCACGGGTGAGTTTTTCGCCCACCACCGATCCCATGCTGCCCCCCATGAAACTGAAATCCATCACCCCGAGAACGACGGGGAAGCCGTCCATTTCGCCCAATCCAGTTTGCACGGCATCCAATAGGCGGGTTTTGTCTTGATATTCCCGCAGGCGATCGCTGTAAGGCTTGCGATCGCGAAACTTCAGCGGATCTTGAGGACGGATTTGTTCGTTAATCGGCATCCAGGTGTCGCGATCGATCAGTTGGCGAATCCGTTCGTTGCTATCGACGCGGTGGTGGTGGTGGCACTCCGGACAGACCATTTGATTTGCCCGTAAATCCTTGGTGTACGTCAGCACGCTACAAGCTTCGCACTTCGTCCACAGTCCGTCGGAAATCTCCCGTTCTTGCTGTTCGTGGCTAATGGGGTCGGATTTCCGGCGATTTGCAAACCAATCAAATAGAGACATGATGTGTATGAATTCCTATGGCAGGAGCGATTTATCGGTGTTATTAAGGGCGTTTTTTACTAAAGTTTATCGTATTCAGTTACGCCACTGGGAAAAAGAGTTGCAGGTACAGCGAAATAATGGCATCTCCCCATAATGCGGCGATCGCCGCTCCCAAGGCCAGAAACGGTCCGAATGGCATAGGTTGGCGTCGATGTAACCATCCCAGGGCGATCGCGCCTCCGCCAGCAAAAGCCCCCATCGCACAGCCGAGAAACCCTGCCAGCAGCATTAGCTTCCACCCCAACCACGCACCGATTAATGCCATTAATTTACCATCTCCCGCGCCCATTGCCGTCTGTCCTAGGGCGATGGAACCGACCAGAGAAATGATATCCAGCAGCCAAATTCCTAGCACCGCACCGACAATCCCTTTCATCAGAAACGCGATCGCCGCACTGGGTTCCCCACCGGTCTGCCAACCCAACACTCCTTGAAACACCAGTCCGGCAACCAGTCCCGATTGGGTGAGTTCGTTGGGGAGGGTCATGGTATCGGCATCGATGAGGCTCAACGCCAGCAACTCACTCAACAGCAGCCAGTATCCCCAAGTTAGAGACGACCAACCGCAGACGAGAAATACCAAGACGAACAGCAAACCCGTTGCCGCTTCCACCAACGGATAGCGGATGGGGATGGGACTGCGGCAGTGAGAACAGCGACCTTTGAGCCACAGCCATCCTAACACCGGGACGTTTTCCCGTTTTTTGAGGGGATGCAAGCATTGGGGACAGCGAGAGGGGGGCCATAACAGGGACAACCCGGCAGGCAGCCGATAGACCACCACATTGAGAAAACTCCCGATCGCCGCTCCCAGTAAGAAGACGACCATCGCCGCAGGCAACGCCAAGAGAAAATCCATTCGACTTCGGGCAAAAGTCAACCCGCCATCGGCAGGGATGGCTGTAGAGTCAACTATATAGCGATCGCCCCAGCGCTGTCAGCCCAGGGTTAGATCGATCCGTAGGTACGGGTAAATCGGCGCAGTCACCGCAATTCTACGCAAGCTTTACAGAAAATTTATATTTATATCTTGACAATTTGCGATCGCTGTAGATTAGGATGGTCGGACATCTCTAAGCTTCAACGATCGAGAGTTGCGAGATTTTCTTCTTTTTCAAAGGAACTTTAGCGTCGATCGGTCAGTCCTTAACAGTCATCGAGATTCAAGCTATCCGCTTCTCAACTTATCGGTATTAAATGCACGAATGAAACTGTTAAATTTTAAAATTTAGCAGCTATTTCTGCCAAAATAAACTGCAAATATCGATTGAAAATTTAGGTACATTTACCATTCCGTGCAGCCATCGCCTTTTCCGTTTTGCCGCGATTGTCTCGTCCTCGCTTATTCAATTGTCTGGGTAAACCGCAATCGCGTATTTTTTGAGTTAGTTGGACAAATTTTACCCGGATTTCAAACAAAAGTAGTTAAATAAAGTTGCATCTATTTATTCATTTGGAGTAAGCATTTTGCAGACTCTAAATTTTTGAATTTGCTGAATTTTGTATATCTACAAATCGATCGTACAGGAGTGTATCGCTAAACATGCAAAACCGTTCTTTTCTGCAATTAACCGGAGAATTTGAGGAGTTATTGACCGATCGGCGC
>DVED01000105.1 GCA_015295945.1 Oscillatoriales cyanobacterium M59_W2019_021
TAAATGAAGAAGAATTCAGGAGTCAGAAGTCAGGAGTCATAATCCATAAAAGCATTGATTCTCAACGGATTACGGAATGGGTGTTGACTTCACCTGCGAGAGTTCTGTCGGGTTCTCGCCTGATCGATCTAGCGTCATTCTGACTAGGGTGTAACCGAGATAAGCGGGTAATGCCAACGCTGTCAGCGCCACGATCGCGGCGATCCAGGATAATCGAGAAGAGGTCGGTCCGTAGTGCGATCGATAGGGATCGATTTTGAGAGAATCGATATCGAGGAGATTTGCCATGGCGATGGGTCGTTTGAACCGAATGCGGCGATCGTCTAGTTTTTCCAGCAAAATCCATCCCACTTCCGCTTCTTCGTCTCGCAATTGCTTGAGAATTTTCGGATCGCGAAAGAGATCTCGACTGGCACGGACGATTTTATACTCCCATCCCGCCAAACGAGGATCGTTACCATTTGGGAATGCTGCGCCATTGTTCCCGTTGACGGGTTGCGACTCGACATCCCACACTTCTTTATCGGCGTTGTAGTGCGTCAAGAATTCTTCTTCCTCCCGATCGTGCTGCTTCGTCACCCGTTGCTGCCAATACAGCCAACCCCCCGAGATCGCACCCTCTATACCCAGACTACCAACCAACAGGCTCCAAATGAGGACTTCTATCATAGTGTTTTGTCATTTGTCATCGGTCATTCGTTCTTAGTCATTTGTCCTTTTTTCTTTAACGTCAGCAACGCATCTTCAGCCGCACACTTCTCGGCAATTTGCTTGCGATGTCCCGTACCCGTGCCGTAAACTTCACCGTTAACCAGGACTTCGGCAGTAAATTCTTTGGCGTGATCGAGTCCGGACTCTTTGACGATCCGATATTGTGGGTTTTGCTGGTGGTTGGCTAGCGCCCATTGTTGAAACCGATTTTTACAGTCTACCAAATTCGGCGTCTGGGCGCGATCGGAGGGCGATCGAACGATCTTTTCGGCTAAGGAACTAAACAACGGGTAAATATAATCCCTGACAGCATCGATTCCGGCATCGAGAAAATAGGCTCCGATAATGGCTTCAAACGTATCGCTCAGTAACGCCGGATTTTCTCGCCCTCCATCCCGTTGCGCCCCTCGACCTAACCGAATGAGTTGTCCGATACTGAGATTTTCAGCCAGTTCGGCTAATTGTTTCTCGTTAACCAAGGCAGAACGCAAGCGAGTCAGTTGCGCTTCGCTCATCTCGGGATAGCGATCGTACAACAATTTTCCTACCCAAAAACCCAACACTGCATCGCCGAGAAATTCCAGGCGCTCGTTATCTTTTTCGTTGGGATTTTCGTTGACATAAGACCGATGGGTTAAGGCTTGCTGAAACAGTTCTGGATTGTTGAATAAGGGTAATTTTGGTTTCATAGTTTTTGATTCTGCTTTCTAGAAAGACCTAGCTTTGAGAATCAGCCGGGTCTTCATTAAGGGGTTATCGGCTAATGTTCTTTTGTTTCAAAAGTCAAGGAACATCAAGCATTTTGCCCGTACGGGTCTTGTTCGCTGCAAGCACGAAAACCTACCGCATCTCAAACGATGCTAATGGTTACTTTGCGAATGTAAGCTAACGTCTGACGAACAGAATGGTTTTAATTCTGTCCAATGAGACCTGAGCCTACGGATTCGACATTTATTTTGCTTAATGTCTATCCAAGAGTAGAGCATGTATTGTTAGTCGCGTCAAGGCGATCGCCCCAAACTTAAGCTAAACTTAATACACTGTTACCCATGTAAGGGGTGTAGGATCTCAGAAAAACCATCCCAGCATCGTTTATGTCATTAAAACTCCACTCAATCCTACTGGGAATCGCCCTTTTGTATACCATCTTGCCAATTCTCTTAGCGTTTGCAGGTGCGAGCTTCGCGCAGTTATGCGGTTGCGAACCCAACGAATCGGGGTTTACCTGCGAAGGACGACCGTTTTTAAGCGAGTTATTTTCGGTCATGGCACATTTGCATTTATTTGCATTGATTACCGTGCCAACCGGAGGAATTGCCTCTCTAATTTTAGGAGTATCGCTTGGCGTTCGTTTTTTATGGTAATCCTAAATACCATCATTTTCGAGTATTGCTATCTTTTAGCTGACGGCTAATATCTTGCTTTACTGGTTTGCTAATTGAATGCGATCGCCCAATTGATTGAGAGTTTGCTGCATATTCGGATCGCTAGTTTTGAGTTGCGCAACTTTTTCACAACTGTACATCACTGTGGTATGATCTTTCCCGCCGAAAATCTCGCCGATTTTCGGCAAACTCAAATCCGTATGCTGCCGCATTAAATACATGGCAATTTGTCGAGCTTGGCTGATTTCTCTCCGGCGAGAGTTTCCTTTCAAATCTTCAACCGAAACTTTAAACATTTCCGTCACTGCCTGAATAACTGCCTCTGGGGAAGCATCAATTTTCGCTTTAGGTTGGTTTAAAACGGGCGCAATATTTTCCACCTTCATCGCCAGTCCCGAAATGGAAATATAAGCCACTGCTCGAATCAACGCGCCTTCTAATTCTCGAATATTCGACGTATAATTTGCTGCAATGTATTCGATGACCTCTCGCGGCAAGCGCATATTTTCGTATTCGGCTTTTTTCTGGAGAATTGCCATTCTTGTTTCCAAATCTGGAGTTTGAATGTCGGCAATCAATCCCATGGAAAATCGGGAACAAAGGCGCTCTTGCAGTCGAGGAATTTGGTGGGGTGGGCGATCGGATGCGAGTACCACCTGTTTCCCAGATTCGTGCAACGTATTGAAGGTATGAAAAAATTCTTCTTGGGTGTATTCTTTCCCTTCGATAAATTGAATGTCATCGACGAGTAGCACGTCCGCCGCGCGGTAGTGATCCCGAAAACTTTGCATGCTATCCCGACGAATTGCCGAAATTAAATCATTAGTAAATCGCTCGGTTGAAACGTAAAAAATGCGAGAATCGGCATTAATTTCCAAGCGATAATGCCCGATCGCTTGCATCAAATGGGTTTTGCCCAAACCGACGCCACCGCACAAAAATAGCGGATTGAATTCTCGTCCGGGAGATTCGGCAACTGCCAGCGATGCCGCGTGCGCCATCCGGTTGTTCGACCCCACCACAAAGCGCGAGAATACGTATTTTGGATTGAGTTCCGGCGGTTTGGGACGAGATGGGCGCGGTTTTTCTTCCGGGAGAGACGACTTCCAGAGCATCTCCGGTTCGTTGGGGGGTGAAGTCGGTTCCCCTTTTGCCGCACTCAACTGAATTTCCACGGAATGCCCGAGGACATCGCTGACCACATCAGAAATCGTTTTTAAATAATACTTTTGTAGCCAATTCCGCGCAAAGGGATTGGGCGTGCGAATGACTAAGCGATTCTCGTTGAGAGACTCGGCATGAGCCGTTTTAATCCACGTTTCAAAGGTGGGTCGGTTGAGCTGGAGTTGCAAGCGATCGAGAACCCGATCCCAAAGTTGTTCGAGGGACATTTTCAACGAATCCACCTCCTCATCTCAACACGAAATCCGCGACGATCGATCTCCAGAAGTTCCTCACCCTGTGGAACTGAGGAAATCGCCGAGGGGATTCCAAATTTTGCCAACGGTTGCACGCTTCCCAGACCCGACAACTTCCATTCCCGCAAAATCGCGATCGTCGTTGTGCCGATCTCTGCCTCGGGGCAAAGTCCCGATCGCCAATATCGAGGGTTTAACCTCGGGCAGATTCCGAATAATCGGCGATCGCGAACACGTACAACGTGTGTGCCAATAAGATAAACGTCCACACTCCCGTCGTCCAAACCGCCCAAGATCCGGAGGCGCGATACAAATTGTAGAAGAACCACAACCCGGAATTGACCGCACAGAACACGGCAACGTGAAAAGCATAGTTGATCCGATCGGCAAAGCGTCGGAATTCGGGATCTCGGCGATCGGGCTTGCGCGGCCAAGTTGGGGGCATAGGCACACCTCTAAACGTCAGGGTAGCTCGACGATAAATTTCAATTATAGAGGTTCACCGTTCGTCATTGGTCATTGGTCATTTGAAGTTGGGAGTTTGGGGTTTGGGGTTTGGGGTTGGTCATTGCTAGTTGCTAGTCGCTCGTTGCTTTTCTCCCCTACTCCCCCTGCTGCCCCTGCTCCACCGAACACCGAGGGCTGACATTGTGGTATCATGATCTTGAGGGGTCTAACCCCTCATTCGTTTTCAGGGTAGTCTGAGACAGATTCTGCGATCCGACCACTTGAAAAGGTGTCTCAAGGTTAGTAGAAACTGCCGTCGCCTCCAAGTAAGTTATTTTTACAACGAACCACCGAATCGATCGGCAAACGAATGGGTTCGTGTAGAGATGAATGATGATATTTACCCAGACGGACTGAGAACGTTATGATTCAGACACCCGGCTATCAACTCGACAGTCTGCCCGATTACGATCGCTTTGAATCGGACGTGACCATTGCCACCGTTTGTCGCGATCGGTTGGTTCGCGAATCGGATCTGCCCTTTGAAAAACCCAAATTCGTTCGGTTTCATTTTGAGGGCTTGAATTGCTTTGAAGTGGTCGATCGGCAGTTTTCGCACTGGGGCGTCACCTTTACCAATGCGATCGCCATTCAGCCCTCAAATCCGTATTTCCCCCCCCATTCCGGGGAAATGGTGTTAATGGGAGCGCCGAAAAATGGTTCGATCGAAATTACCTTCGAGCACCCCGTTCGTTTTGTTTCTGGATTCGTTACCAGTTCTCGAGCTACCGTTTTATCCGCATACGATCGCCACGGAAATTTATTAAGTCGAGCGGAATTAGCCCATGCCAATCTCGACGATACCCAATCCCCAATTCCTGCCAATACCGAGTTAAAAGTACACTCACCCGGACTTCAAATTTACCGCGTCACCTTCTCCGCTTTTGAAGGACAACTCGTTGTCGATGATATTAGCTTTGGATTCTAAGGCGATCGCTCCGTAACTCGCTTCGCAATTGTGCGATCGCGCAGGCGCTCTCTGGTAAACTAACGAATACATCTTCAGAGGCGATCGCCTTTCCGGAAGTCCCGTGGCTCAGGTAATCTCTCCGTGGCAACAGTTTCTCCAGCATTTGCAGGACTCGTCGTTGCTCCCCCCTCAATTGAAATTGATCGATATCCCCCTATCCACTCGGGGATCTCGCGTTTGGATACTCGGCAGTGGCGCGATCGCCGTTCTCTTCCTCTGGGACTGGAAGTTTATTGTCTCCATCGGCGTCGGGACAACTGTGTTGGGAGTTGCCTATGCCATGCAGCAGTGGAACTGGGGAGGATTTCAGAACTTCGCGCGTCGGCTGGTTGCCCATCCCAATCGTCCCTTTGCCGTTGCCGTCGCTAGTGCCGGACTTGCCGCCGTGGGAACCTATCTGGCAATTGCCCTGTGGACGACCGCAGATAACCCCTGGATCGCCACCGCAGCCATCGCCGAGGGTTTCGCTACCTTGGTAATTTTAGCCCTCCTTCTCGGTCAAAATTTAGGCGGATTCCTGCATTCGGAAACCGCTTTCGATCTCTACGAAAAACTCGATCGCTTAACTGATGCCGACCCCCTCAAGCGCTTGATTGCCGTGCGCCAACTCCTCCACGCCGTCAAGGCGGGAAAATTTGACGAAATCGAGAGCCGTACCGTTTCCGCAGCCTTTCGCTTGATGTTGCAAACCGAAACGGAATCGATCGTCTTGGAAGCGGTTTTAGAAGGCTTGCAGGAATTAGACGAACCGAAAAAACTCGCCTCGGGAACCCCAGCCCTTTCTTTAGCGCGATCGCATCAGCCGCAAGCCTTACCCAAACGCCAGCCGATTTCCCCTTCCCTCCACAAACAACGGGAAAAACAACACGTGCGCGTCTCCTCTCGGTAATCGATCTCCTGTCCGACTCAAAATTGGACGATCGAACATCTCGCGATCTAAATTAAAAAGTTTACCGATCGCTGAAAGCTGATGGCTGACGCTTACATCGTAATCGGCGATTCGACGTAAACTGTGGGATCTTTAGACATAAATTCGATGCCGAATCGATCGAGCTTTTTCGCTAGGGTTTGGTTGGCAAGTTCGAGCAGCCTCTTTCTCAGTTGCAGCGAGTTCTCACTCGATCCCAAGATAAAGAAAGTAATTCGCGCTTGGGTGGTTTCGCTGTCAGGCTTTTGATTGAAGGTAATATTCGTACTGCCGGGATCGATGCCGAATACTGAATCCGTACTTTCGACGATCGCCTGACGCACTAGCGCTCGATCTTCTTCCTCTAATTTTTGCACGAAATCGAGATAGATCATCGCCATCACTTTCTTACCCCGCGTCAAATTTTCGATTTCTAAATTGACGAGGGTAGAGTTGGGAACGATAAACAGCGTGCTGATTCCCGAGGTCCGAATTTTGGTCGATCGCAAGCCTATCGATTCAACTCTACCGAATATGCCTTCGGGAATTTGTTGCGATTTCTGCAAGCGAATATATTCTCCCGGTTTAAACGGTCGATCGAGATACAAGACGATTGTACTCAGCAATTGTTCTAAAATTTTCTGTGCGGCAGCCGCAATCGCTAAACCTCCCAATCCCAACCCGGCAAACAATCCGAGTAAATTCAACCTTTGGCTTTGCGCGTACGCCAACACGGCAATAAAGCCAATCCCGACATTAACAATTGTCTCGAAAACCAGTAGGAGTTCGTCTACTTCCAATCCGGCTTTTTTCAGCAAATCGATGCCGTAAAGGCGAACGATTTGCCGAAAGAGACGCGACACCAACCAAGCCACACTGAAAATAACCGCTAAGTCGAGAAAAGGCTTGATAAAATCGTAAAAGCGATCGTAGGTTTTCAGCCAAACCGAGGAAATGGAAATGAGAACTAAGATCCCAGCAACTCGGAAGGGATATTGAATCGGTTCGGTGAGTTTGTCGTAGGTTTTGAGAACGGCACTCGAACCGAAACGACCGATAAACCATCGCGCAATTCGCGGTGTAAATTGCCCCACAAAAACGGAGCATAAAGCAAAAATTAAAAAGACTAAATAATTGGGAATGCCTGACTGGTATGCTAATCTATAGACCGAGAGGGGAAAATCTATCCAGCGATGGAAGTTCATCTTGAAATTGTAACTTTAAATGGTAATCGGCGAATCGACGTAAATCGTCGAATCTTCTATTTCAAATTCAATGCCATGTTCGACCAGGGTTTGATTGATATTTTGATTGGCAAGATCGAGAACTTGTCGTCGCAGTTCCATCGAAACATTGCCAGAGCCTAAGATAAAAAAGGCAATTTGAGCTTGAGTTATTTCCCCATCGAGGTAAGGAATATTTCTGAATTCGACTTCGGTATTGCGGGAGTCGATCCCAAAAATATCGATCGTCCCTTGAATGACTACTTGACGAATTAAGGATTTTTCATCTTCGGGCAGTAACCGATAAAAATTGAGGTAAACGATCGCTATGACTTTTTTAGCACCCGTCAGGTTTTCGATCGTCATTTGAGTTAAAGCATTATTAGGAACGATCGCTAAGGTTCCTTTTCCAGATAGGCGAATTTTGGTCGATCGCAAACCGATGGATTCGATCCGACCGAACGTGCCATCGGGTAAGGATACGTAATCGTCAATGGTAAAGGGTTTATCCAAATAGAGAACAATTCCTCCCAGGAGTTGTTCTAAAGTTTTTTGTGCGGCAAATGCAACAGCAAGTCCTCCAATTCCCAAACTCGCAATTAATCCCAATAAGTTAATGTTGTGGGATTGTAAAAAGATGAAAATTGAAACAACAATAAAAATACCATTGGCGACAATCTTACCAAAATTCAAAAGCTCGTTAATTTTGCTGCCGCTTTGCACGACGAGCTTTAAGAGATAAACGTCAAATAATTGGTAAATTAATCTCCAGCCAAAACTGATAATGCTAATGGTTAACAGTAAGCTAACGCCAATTTCGATAAATTCAGGCGCTTGACTCAGAAGTACCAGACTTTCGGCGATCGCGATCAAAACCACTAATCCTAAATATTCGAGTTGGGGTTGGATCAGGGCTTGATAGAGTTTGACAATTTGGCTGGATTCCCAAGATTGAATTTGTGTCAACAGTATGGGGATGGAAAAACGACCGAGAATAAAAATTGCGATCGCCCCGAGGATAAAAGCTAAAAATTTGAGTAGGTCGCTAATATTGAGCGTAATGGATAGAGATTCAGCCATCCGAAAAATCGAGTCTGTTGCTATTTCAGCATAGCTATTGGAAATCTATCTGTCATCTATCCCCAGTCAGATTTCGTCGCCATGCTGTTAGTAACGGTTGATCGGTAACGATCTCGATCGACGATTACGGATCTTCTAACTCTTCGCACAAATCTTGTAGCGATTGATGTTGGTGGCGGCGAGACTGACGGCGGTATTTTTTCGAGGCGAGTTTGGGTTCGTACTGCTGCCGACCGTCGCGCTTGCTTTTCAACTTCAGTGCGGTTTCGGTTTTGCCCAACTGCTGTAATGCCTCCTGACGGGCGATCGCCTCGTCCAAAAACGTTCGATAATGGTCGTAGCGTTCCCAATCTCCGGCAACGACGCAATTGGGTTCCCCCCGATGCAAGCAATCGCTGAATTGGCACTGTCCGCGAGCCAAACGTTGCCGCGCTTCGGGGAAGTAGTCCACCAACTCCGTCGGCGAACAGTCGAGGTCGGGTTGGTTAAAACCGGGGGTATCTGCCAGCAACCCCCCGCCGGGTAACTCGAAAAGTTCGACGTGGCGAGTGGTGTGGCGACCGCGACCGAGTTTGCCCGAAACATCGGCAACGCGCAATTGGGCATCGGGAACCAAACGATCGATCGAACTGGATTTTCCCACCCCCGAAGGTCCGCAAACCACGGAAATAGTTCCGGCGAGGACGGCAGCGAGTTCGTCGAACCCGACCCCCGAACTGGCAACCATGGGAATCGGGTCGTATCCCCACCCTTGGAGGCGATCGATCCAGTGTTGTCGGTACTCGGCATCGACGAGATCGCTTTTATTCAAACTCAAACACACCTCTAACCCCGTGGATTCCGCCTTAACCAAAAACCGACTGAGTTGATAGGGGTCTAGGGCGGGATCGGCGAAGGCGAAAACCAGCAGAATTTGACGAGCGTTAGCGATGGGCGGTCGATCAAGTTCCGTTTGCCGGGGCAGCACCTCGGAAATCGCCCCCCGTCCCCCTTCCCAGTCGATCGCCTCCACCATCACCCGATCGCCCACCATGACGCGCTGACCGATTTTCTTCAACCGCGTGCGGCGGGTACACAGGAGATAGGTCAGCGGTACGGGTCGATCGCCGATCGGCTCGAGTTGCACTTGATAAAAATTCGCCTGCACGGCTAAGACCGTTCCCCAAATCGGCGTTCCATCCGACACTTGCCCGTATAGGTCTTCAGACTTCATGCGTCCGGGAGCGGTCGTCTCACTTGCAGGACGAAAAAGTCCGATCGATCCTCGATGTTCTCGACGGGATAGCCCGCCACTGCCAAACTTTCCGGCACTTGTTCGATCGGCTCTCCGGGATCGAGCCACACTTCGAGCAATTGACCCGGACTCAATTGTTCCAATCGCAATTTCGTGCGGACGAAATTAATCGGGCAGGGGGTTCCGCGCAAATCCAGTTGGGCATCGGGAATGGCTGTCTGCTTTGTCATTTATGGAACAGCCCTCCGAGAAACCCTTCCACGCCGCCTTTTCCTCCCAGGCGATCGCCACGAATTTTCGCCAGTTTCTCCAACAATTCCCGCTCTTCCGCATTCACCTTCGTGGGAATATCCACCAACACGGTAATTAAATGGTCGCCGCGACTGACCGGATTGCCCAAACGCGGCACGCCCCGATCCTCCAACGTCATCACCGTTCCCGGCTGCGTTCCCGGCGGCACGGTCAATTCCACTTCGCCGTCCACCGTCTCTACGGGCAAGCGGCAGCCCAAAATCGCCTGCAAGTAGCTAATTTTAATGTCCGAGAGGATGTTAATGCCATCGCGCTGGAATTGGGCATCTTCCTTGACGAACAAATAAACGTACAAATCTCCCGGCGGTCCGCCCCGCGCCCCCGCATCTCCCTCTCCGGATACCCGCAGCCGCGTGCCGTTGTCCACCCCAGCCGGGATGGTAATTTTCAGCTTCTTCGCCTCTTGTTTTTGCCCTTTGCCCCCACAGGTCTCACATTTTTCCTCGATTATCTGACCCGCACCGTTGCAGGTGGGACAGACGGAGACTTGGGTAAAGCTGCCAAAGGGCGTGCGGGTGGCGCGGCGCACCTGACCGCTGCCGTTACAGGTGGGACACGCGCGGGGTCGGGTTCCCGGTTTGGCGCCCGTTCCCCGGCACACCTCGCAAGTTTCCAGGTGATTGATGCGAATTTCCTTTTCGCCCCCAAAAATTGCCTCCCGGAAATCCAGTTTCAGATCCAGCCGCAAGTCGTCGCCCCGCACCGGACCGCTGCGGCGGCTGCGTCCGGTTTGTGCCGCCGCGCCGCCAAACCCACCGAAGAAGCTTTCAAAGATATCGGCAAAGCCGCCCATATCGGTAAAATCTTGGAAGCCCGCCCCGGCGCCGGAACTGACCCCCGCTTCGCCAAAGCGATCGTAACGCGCCCGCAATTCTGGTTCCGATAGCACTTCGTAGGCACGATTGATTTCTTTAAACCGCTCTTCTGCCCCTTCTTCTTTGTTGACATCTGGGTGGTACTTGCGAGCGAGACGGCGATACGCTCGCTTGATTTCTTCTTTATCTGCGTCGCGGGAGACGCCTAACATTTCGTAATAGTCACCGGCCATATCGCGCTGCTGTCAATTCTAAGGGGTACTAAGGGACGATCGAACTGTTGCCCTGGAGTTCAGGTCTAGAGAAAGGGATTGTCGGAATCTTCTTCGTCGGATTTGGATTTTTGAGTGACTGGAATGACGAAAGGATCGGAACTGGGCGTGGGTTGAGACGGTTGGGGCTTGGGTGGGGGAGGGCTGCTCGTCGTCGGGACTTCCAGCAAATCGTTTGCCCCATCTTCCTCGGCTAGGAAGGTATCGAGATCGACGTTGCCCGATGCGAGCAGGTTGTCGGCGGGTCGATCTGTAGGTGACTCGGCACTGGACGCCGCGCCATCCTCGTCCCCCGTGGGGATGGAAACCCCATCGCCAGACGCTCCTTGCTGGTAGACTGCCGAACCGATGGCAAACAAACTTTTCTGGAACGTATTGAGCCGCTCGCGGACTTCGTCAACGCCCACGCCACCTGCCAGGGCTTCTCGAAGCTGTTTTGCCTTTTCGCTAACCTCGGCTTTCAGGGACTCGGCAATGAGATCTCCGCTTTGCTTGAGCGTTTCTTCGTAATTATAAAATAGGCTCTCGGCTTGGTTTTCGATCTCGACAATTTCCCGTTGCTGCCTGTCTTCATCGGCAAACAGTTCGGCTTCGCGGCGCATTTTCTCGATTTCTTCCGAACTCAACCCACCGGTATTGCTGATCTGGATGCTTTGCTCGCGCCCGGTGCCTTTATCCTGGGCGGACACTTTGAGGATACCGTTGGCGTCGATTTCAAAGGAGACTTCGATTTGGGGAACGCCGCGTGGGGCGGGGGGAATCCCCATCAGCAGGAAGCGACCCAAACTTTTGTTATCTTTTGCCATCGCCCGTTCCCCTTGGAGGACGTGGACTTCGACGGAGGTTTGTCCGTCTGTTGCCGTGGAGAACATTTGCGATTTGCTAGTGGGGATGGTGGTGTTGCGATCGATAATTTTGGTAAACACTTCCCCCAAAGTTTCGATCCCCAGAGAGAGGGGGGTCACGTCGAGCAGCAACACATCTTTGACTTCGCCGCCGAGAACCCCCGCTTGAATGGCTGCCCCCGTTGCCACGGCTTCGTCGGGGTTGACCGATCGATCGGGGGCTTTCCCGCCAAAATAGTCGCTGACGGCTTTCTGCACGGCGGGAATCCGCGTCGAACCGCCGACGAGGATAATATGCTCGATATCGTTAGGTTCGAGTCCGGCATCGTTGAGCGCTTGAATCACCGGTTCGATGGTGGCATCGACCAAGGGTTTGACCAATTGTTCGAACTCCGGGCGCGTCAGCACCGTTTCGATATGTTTCGGTCCGGTATCGCTAGCCGTGATAAACGGTAAGTTAATGGTGGTTTTGTGGGCGCTCGAGAGTTCGATTTTGGCGCGTTCGGCGGCTTCTCTCAATCGCTGCAACGCCATTTTATCGCCCGATAAGTCGATGCCTTCTTTCTCGCGAAAGGCATCGGCAATCCACCGGACGATCGCGTTATCGAAGTCATCTCCGCCTAGATGATTGTTCCCTGCTGTGGCATTGACTTCAAAGACGCCATCCCCCAATTGCAAGATGGAAACGTCGAAAGTCCCGCCTCCTAAGTCGAACACCAAGATTTTGCGATCGAGTTCTTGCTTGTCCAGCCCATAGGACAGCGCGGCGGCGGTGGGTTCGTTGACAATTCGCAGCACTTCCAATCCGGCAATGGTTCCCGCATCTTTGGTGGCTTGGCGCTGGGCGTCGGTGAAGTATGCCGGAACGGTAATCACCGCTTGATAAACCGACTCCCCCAGGTAAGCTTCTGCGTCCTGCTTCAGCTTTTGCAGGATCATCGCCGACACTTCTTGGGGGGTGTGGGTGCGATCGCGAATTTGCACGTTCACGGTATTGTCCCGTCCCATCACGCACTTGTAGGGAACTCGAGATCGTTCCTCTTCCGTATCTTCCCAACGGCGACCGATAAATCGCTTGATACTGAACACCGTATTTTCGGCGTTGGTTACGGCTTGTCGCTTGGCAAGTTGACCCACCAGGCGTTCTCCCGATTTGCCAAACCCTACCATACTCGGCGTCGTCCGTCCGCCTTCGGAGTTGGTAATGACAACCGGCTGACCGCCCTCGAGAACGGCAACGCAACTATTGGTCGTTCCCAGGTCAATCCCAATGACTTTTCCCATAGCACTTGGCAGGTGGTGATGTGCAGAATCGATTTAGATGTAACATTTCCCCCCCGCAATCTCGGGGAATACTTAGGGAATATCTTAACACTTGTAACACTAGCCCGAAATTGCGGTGACGGGCAAGCTGCCCTCGCCATTTTTCGGGAGGGAATGGGCTGCCGAGTGTCTACCCTTCCGAGGCTTCTGCTTCGCTATTGGCAGCCGATGCCGGGGCGGCGGACTCCGGAGCGGTGGCCACCTTAACCATCGCGTGGCGCAAAACTCGATCGCCGATCGTATACCCTCGCATCAATTCCTCGATCACCGTGCCTTCGGCATATTCGTCCGTTTCTTCCCGCATGACGGCATCGTGCAGGTTGGGATCGAACTCTTGCCCTTCCGGACGCATGGGAGCGACGCCCACGCGCTTGAGGCAGTCTACCATTTGCTTGTACACGCCTTGGTAGCTCTTGTGGATATTCAATTCTCCGTCATTTTGGGGTTTGATTTGCGATCGCGCCCGCTCGAAGTTATCGACAACGGGTAACAATTCTTTGATCGTCGAACATTTTACTTGGTCGGATAATTCTTCCTTTTCCTTTTGCGTCCGCTTGCGGAAGTTATCAAAATCAGCCGCCAGACGGGCGTACTGACCTTTCACATCCTCCAGTTGAAGCTGGGTGGCTTGCAGTGCTTGGGTTAATGCCGCAATTTCTTGTTGCAGAGCCGCTTCATCGCGCGCAAAGTTGCCATCGGACGCTGCCGATTCTCCCTGCGCCGTTCCTTCGAGGGGTTCGACGGCTGCATCGGAGAGGATTGTCGGGTCAGCAGCAACCTCGGAGACTTCAGTTTCAACGGTCGCTCGATCGGTTTGGTCGGGTGCAGGAGTTTCCGTTGTGCTTTGGGGGGTTTCTAGCTGCTTGTCCTCGTCCATCATGGTATCCAAAGTTTCGGTTGCCGTCACAAAAATTTGCAGAGAAGTTTTGCCCTTACGTTACAGACGTTTCGGAAGCAATAGCAACAGCGGGATATCAATTCCCCCTGGCAACTTCTCTTCCTTATCATGACAGGTTGAGGCGGGCAGTCGCAAGGTTAGAGATGTGTTTTTTTTGGATTGAGTTGAACACAGAGGAGCCCGGGAGGCTTTCTTGAGCTTTCTTGAGCGGGGGAAGCAGAGGGAGCAGGAGGAGAAAACAGTGACCCATTACCCATTACCAACCCCAAATGACCAATGACTAATAACAAACCCCAAACTCCCAACCCCAAACCCCAAACCCCTGAGAACTAAAATTTCTCGAGGGGCGATCGACCCGAGTTTGTCGAAAGGGGTTAGACTGGTCGGTGGGACAACCGACCCAAATGGGAGAAATTGCCGTCCGCTTTGCCAGTAAAAGCTATCATTTGTATAAATCATCCGAGCGCGAGGCTCGATGTGTGCTTTTCGGTTGGGCGTCGGTCAATGAGGCAGCCTAAGAGCGCATTTCCACAGGTATGAGGTTCGATGGAACCAGCGAAAATCCGAAGCGTTCTGGTTCGTCCCTCATCCGGAATTCATCACTCATTTAGAGGGAGATCGGAACGATTCGCTATGACTAACTTCTCATCCGCGCGGCGGGCGTTGGTGGTACAAACCAATTACTCGCCCTTTGGTAACAAATTGATTCAAGGGGGATATATCAGCCCCGAGTTAATGAGTCAAGCCCAAGAGGAAAGCCGTAAGTCGGGACGTCCTCTACCGGAAGTGATCGCCACGCTCACCGGACAGCAGCTTCCGCCCGATCTGATTCGCCAATACAAGAAACAGCAGTTATTTGAACTGAAACTTTTGTATGGCGTCGAAGCCTTCGATCCGGAACTTGAAGAGATGTCCGCCGCCAAATTGGGTGCGCTGATGGAGTTAATTCCCCTTGATAGTTGCCGTCGCTATCGCTTCATTCCTCTAGAACGGGACGAAGGTGCGATGCCTCCATCGGTCGTTGTGGCAATGGTGGAGCCGGAAAATTTAGAAGCCCAGGACGAACTGAAGCGAATTTTACGCGCTTCGGGGATGAACGTGCGGCGACGAGTCATCGCGCCGGATGATTACCAGCAGTTGATCTCGCTGTGTTTGCAGGAACAGGAACGCAAGGAAGCGGCGATCGCAGCTAAGGAGCAAGAGCAAAAAAATCTCATCAGCGAGGATGCGTTTGCTAAATTCGGCGATGGAGAGGGAGAACTCGAAGAAGCGCCGGATGCGGAAATGGATTTGTCCACCGAGGGCGATGCCGAATCGCAGCCGATCGTCGATACTGTGAACAAAATTTTACGGAAAGCGCTTTCCGATGGGGTATCTGACATCCACGTCGAACCCCAAGAAGAGTTCCTGCGGATTCGGATGCGCAAAGACGGGGTGCTGCAAGAGCCGTTCCCCCGCTTTCCCAAGGCGGTGATTCCGGCAATTACCTCCCGTTTCAAGATTATTTCCAATATGGACATTGCCGAACGCCGCCAAGCCCAGGACGGACGGATTCGGCGCGTATTCCAAGGGCGGACGGTGGACTTCCGGGTGAACGCCCTGCCGACGCAATACGGGGAAAAAATTGTGTTGCGGATTTTGGACAACTCCTCGACGCAATTGGGGTTGGATAAATTAATCGGCGATCCGGAAACCTTACAAAAAGTCCGGGATGTGGCGGCTCGTCCCTTCGGGTTGATTCTGGTTACCGGTCCGACGGGTTCGGGGAAATCGACGACGCTGTATTCGATTTTGGCAGAGCGGAACGATCCGGGGGTGAATATCTCCACGGCTGAAGATCCGGTGGAGTACACCCTGCCGGGGTTGACGCAGTGCGGGGTGATTCGGGAGAAGAACCTGACGTTTGCTAATATCCTGCGGGCGTTTCTGCGACAAGACCCGGATATCATTCTGGTGGGGGAAACGCGGGATAAAGAAACGGCGAAAACGGCGATCGAGGCGGCACTGACGGGTCACTTGGTGTTGACGACGTTACATACCAACGACGCAGCCGGAGCGATCGCCCGCTTGGACGAAATGGGCGTGGAACCGTTCATGGTGTCCGGGGCGCTGTTGGGGGTACTGGCACAGCGCTTGATGCGCCGGGTGTGCGATGAGTGCCGGATTCCCTTTACCCCAACGCCGGAAGAATTAGCCCGATTCGGGCTGTCGGCATCTCGGGAAGTCAACGCCGAGTTTTTTAAGGCAAACACTATTCCCGCCGGAGAGCGCCAAGCCCTTGCCAACAGCGGTCAACTGTGCGGTAAATGCTCGGGGGTCGGTTACAAAGGACGGGTAGGGGTCTACGAGTTCCTGCAAAACTCCGAGGAAGTCGCCGAGTTGATCAACCAAGGTGCGCCTACGGAGCGGATTAGCGAAAAAGCGGTGGAGCAAGGGATGAAAACCTTGCTGGCTTACAGTTTGGAACTGGTGCGCCAGGGTCATACCACCTTTGAGGAAGTGGAGCGGGTAACGTTTACCGATACGGGTTTGGAAGCGGAACTCAAAGCCAAGCGAAAAACGGGGTTAACCTGTCAGAGTTGCGAAGCGGCTTTGCAACCGGAATGGATGGATTGTCCCTATTGTATGACCCCGCGCTTCCAAGATTAGGGTCGGGTTCGTCTGCGGTTGGCGGTGGCGATCGGATCGCGCAAACGACTATCGCCCCTGACCCATTTTCACTAGTGTTCGTTACTGAAATGGAGAACAAGCTATGGACTACATGATTGAAGACGTGATGGAGTCCCTCGTCGAGCAGGGAGGCTCGGATATTCACATTCAAGCGGGAGCGCCGATTTACTTCCGCGTCCACGGGAAACTGACCCCGCAACCGCAATTCGGCGAAAGTTTGGCGCCGGACGAGTGTCAGCGATTGATTTTCAGTATGCTCAACAATACCCAACGCAAAGAGTTGGAGCAGAACTGGGAATTAGACTGCGCTTATGGGGTCAAAGGTCTGTCTCGGTTCCGAGTGAATGTCTATCGGGAACGGGGCTGTTTTGCCTCTTGCTTGCGGGCGCTATCTTCGACGATTCCCAACTTTGAAAAGCTCGGCGTTCCCGAAATCATGAGGGAAATGGCGATGCGACCTCGGGGTATGGTGCTGGTCACGGGTCAAACGGGATCGGGGAAAACGACGACACTGGCGGCGATTCTGGATTTGGTCAATCGGACGCGCGCCGAGCATATCCTCACGGTAGAAGATCCGATCGAATACGTATTTCCCAATATTAAAAGTTTGTTCCACCAGCGCCAAAAAGGTGAAGATACCAAGAGTTTTTCCAACGCACTGAAGGCAGCCTTGCGGGAAGATCCGGATATCATTCTAGTGGGGGAAATGCGGGATTTGGAAACGATTTCGCTAGCTATCTCCGCCGCAGAAACGGGTCACTTAGTCTTCGGAACCTTGCACACCAACTCGGCTTCGAGTACGATCGATCGGATTCTCGACGTATTCCCCCCTATCCAACAACCGCAAATTCGGGCGCAACTTTCGCTCTCGTTAGTCGGGGTTTGCAGTCAATGTTTGACTCCGAAAATTGGCGGGGGTCGCTGTGCGGCTCAAGAAATTATGGTCAACACGCCCGCTATTGCCAACTTGATTCGGGAAGGAAAAACTTCTCAGATCTACTCGTCGATTCAAATGGGTTCCCAAGTGGGAATGCGGACGATGGAAATGGCACTGGCGAAGTTGGTTAACGAAGGGAAAGTATCTTATGAAGACGCAGTGGGTAAGAGTTCCAAACCCGACGAACTCGATCGCCTGATCGATCCCAAAATTAAAGCTGGAGGCAAACCCGGAGCGCCGACGGCGGGTAAAAAGCCAATGGCAAGAAGTCGCTAGTTTTCCAGTTAACATTGGAGCGAGAGATAGATCGATCGCCGTCCGAGATCGATCTATTTATCTATTATTTTCTAAGATTGCGATCGAGAACGAACTATGGCAAATGCTGCTAGAAAAAAAGAATCTCAAGGCTTTGATTTAAACAACATTGGAGAGGCGATCACAGTCGCACTTTCTAGTGTAACCGTTAAAGATAAAGCCATTTTTTCCCGTCAATTTGCGGCGATGTTTAATGCCGGGGTGGGAATGCTGAGATGCCTCAGCGTTCTCAATGACCAGTGTAGTAACCCCAGATTGAAAAAGGCACTGACCCAAATTCGCGGCGAGGTGGAAGAAGGTGGTAGTTTAGCAACGGCGATGGAAAAACATCCCTCTTGCTTCGATAAATTGTATACCAGTATGGTGGCAGCCGGAGAGGTTGGGGGGGTACTCGACGAAGTGCTAAACCGTCTGGCAATGCTGTTAGAAAAGTCGGCAAAGATTCAAAACGAATTGAAGTCGGCTATGGCATATCCGCAGACAGTTGGCGGAATTGCCGTCGTCATCTTTTTGGGGATGACGATTTTTCTGCTGCCCATTTTTGCGGGTATTTTCAAACAGTTGGGTGCGGAACTGCCGATGTTCACCCAAATTATGATGAATATCAGCTACTTTTTGCGCGGTCCGACGTTACCTGTTGAAGATCCGGAAGCAGAAAGCTGGTTGGAGTTGAGAAACTACTATATTGTCGTTTTTGTGGGTATTTTGATAGGGATTGTTTTCCTCATCATGCAATACTATAAAACGCCAGCCGGACGCTACCAAATTGATGCCATCATGCTTAAGTTGCCCATCTTTGGAGACTTGATCGAGAAGACGGCAGTTGCGAACTTCTGTAACGTTTTTGGGACATTAACCCGTTCGGGGGTGCCGATTTTGAACTCCATGGAAATCGTTCGAGATACGGCGGGAAATAGCGTGATTGCAGCGGCGATCGAATATGCAAAAGAGCAAATCCAATCGGGAGGAAGTATTAGCGAGGCATTCCGAGAAAAAGGGGTAATGCCCGTTCTTGCCGTCCAGATGATGTCCATCGGTGAGGAAACTGGGGAACTCGACCAAATGTTAATTAAAGTGGGACAGTTCTACGAGGATGAAGTGGAACAAGCGATTAAGGCACTCACGAGTATGTTAGAACCGCTGATGATCGTGGTCATCGGGGGGATGGTCGGATCGATTCTACTGTCGATGTATCTGCCGATGTTTGCGGTGATGGATCAGATTAAATAAGGCGCTCGGGAGTTCGGAATGTTTGAAGAAAATTCTGGTGCGTTTCGTTCCGGTGGCACTCCCTACAAACTAACCCCAATTCCTAACTAAACAACCGTGTGGGTGCTTTGGGAACGATGTCGGCATCGAAACCGCCCACTTGATTCGTGCGAAGAAACCACAATTTCGCCCCGTGTTTGAGAAACAGGCGGGCGATTTCGTCGTAGGCGAAGCGGGGTAACATGGTGCGCCAACTGGTAACGGTTTTGTAGAGGGCGCGGAAAATGTTGGGTTCTGGAGTGATGCCTGCCAATTGTCGGGCGTTGCGTTCCCAGTCGGGGCGGACGATGCCTAGGGGGACGAGGAGCTTTTCGAGGGCGGTTCCCAAGGCTTGGAGGCGTTGAAATCGGAGGGTTTGGGGATGGGTGGGGTGCGATCGCAACCAGTCGAGAATTTGCGGGTGACAGGCGACTTGTTGTTCGATGCGTTGGATGGCAATGTAGAGGGCTTGGTTGGAGTCTTGGACGCAGGAGGTGACGGGGGTGACCAGTGCGGCACCGTCGCCGTCGCCGTTGCGGTATCGCGCCATCATGGTTTCGAGTTCGGTTTGCAATTGGGTTAGGGGAGAGATGCAGATGCCGTCGAAGTAATAGTCTTTGGTAACGCAATCGAGTTTGATGAGAACGTCGGAGACCGGACGCGAACCCAGCCATCCGCGTTGCAAGTCTCCCATGTAGTTCGCCCAGGTAGCGGTTCCGGAGATGATGCCGTCGGGGTTGTGGGCGTAAACTTGCCAGTAGTCGATATCGAAGCGGAGTTGGTCGGTGAAGGGATCGCGGATGACGGTGGCGATGCCGTAGGCAAAGTGTCCGGTGACGATACCGAAGGGGGCGGTGGCTTCGGCTTTGTTGCCGCCAATGCCGCCGTAAACGTGCACGAGTAGGGCTTTGTCGCCTTCTTTCCAGTCGGCGGTGGCTTCGCTGGCATTGTTGGCTAGTGGATCGAGGAGGACGGTTTTGATCGTGCCTTTTTGGGCTGCGGTATTTTGCCAGTTGAGTCGATCGATATAGTTCAATCCGGCAGGCACGCCGAGGTGGATTTTGTCGGGAATTAAGTTCGTTAAATTGCGCGGTTCGATCGCCCGGACGGTGAAGGTTCCTTGGGCATCTCTGGCGCCATAAATATACCAACCGGAAGCGTTAAAGGGGGATTCTTCAATTTTATTGATGGTCGATCGAAAAAGACCGTTACGATCGGCGATCGCTTGAGGAATGCAAATGGTTTCGAGGTCGCCGTCGAATTGTTGGGAAATTCGGTTATAGTGGCGGACTTCAAATAGATGACCCGTGGGATCGACTCGATTGATAATACTCACTAAACCCACAAAATAACCGCTAATTTGGACGGGAGGGCGATCGAGGGTTAAGGTGACGTTTATTTGATGGTTACCAACGAGTTCTCGATCGAGGAGTCGGGCGCGATCTTCTACTTCGACGGGTAACTCTAACATGACGGTAATATCGTCTAGGGTACGCGCTCCAGCAAGGGATTCTAGGGGACCAACTTGATGGCGATCGTTGAGGCGATCGGGCAGAACGTAGCCCATATTTTGACTAATTTGGGTCTCTCGATTGAAGCGAATATCGCGGGTGAGGCTGCGAACGAAATCGCGAACGTTGGGGCGATCGATCCAAGTTAAATCGACGATTTTTCCGATGAGGTCTCGATAAGCCATTGGGGCGAAATAAACTTCAAATTTGACTGCATCCTCGTTAAACGTTTTAATCGCACTGGGGGGTAAAATCAGCCGTCCCATCCAAGGGGCGATCGGTTGGTAGTTTGTAGGAAAATTGGGGCAATCGATCGGGTAAAAATCCGGTTGATTCATCCGATCTTGAATCGCGAGGCTGTAGTTACTAACTTGAGGTTGTTTGGGAGAGGTTAACTGTCTTTTGGTTTTCCAGATAAACCACAAGCCTAGCAAGAAGGCGATCGCGAGAATCAAAAGTTTCATTATAAATTTAAATAGTCCGGAAATTCAAAAATAGAAATCGCCCGAATAACGAATGTTTATTTGGGGTAAAACTCCCATATTTATAGAAGTTTGCAAACCGATCGAGGCTCGGAATACACCTCAGTCTTATAAAATATAACAGCCCGATCCTTTATTTCATCCTCTCGTCACATTCCTTCAGCATGATTCACCAACCCCCTCGACCCCCTATTCCCCCGCATACCTGGAGTCGTCCCATCGGTTTGGGTTGGGACAAACCGTACGCCGTTCGTTACGCCAGCAATCTCGATGACGGGCCCTGGCACGGAATGCCGTTGGGGGGGTTGGGTGCGGGTTGCATCGGTCGTTCCCCTCGAGGTGACTTCAATTTGTGGCATTTAGACGGCGGCGAACACATCTTTCGCAACTTACCCGCCTGTCAGTTTAGCGTTTACGAGGAAGCGGGAAGAACCAGCCAAGCGTACGCCATGTGTACCGAACCGCCGGAGGATGGCACGCTGTCGGCGTGGAATTGGTATCCCCGCCATCCTGGGGAAGATGGGGAAACCTTTGGCGGAACTTATCACGCACTTTATCCTCGCAGTTGGTTTGTTTACGAAAATGTCTTTCAAGCTCAAATAACCTGCGAGCAATTTTCACCAATTTTGCCGAATAACTATCAGGAAACCAGCTATCCGATCGCCATTTTTGAGTGGACAATTCACAATCCCACCGACGAACCCATAACGGTTTCAATTATGTTAACTTGGGAAAATATTGTCGGTTGGTTTACGAATGCGATTAAGTCTCCCAAAGTGCGAGTGCGAGATGACGGCAGTCCGGTGTATGAGTATGAATCCCGTTGGGGAGAAAGTGGGGGAAATTTCAATCGCTGGATCGAGGATTTTTCCCGGTTGGGTTGCGTCATGAGCGGCAATTTTTCCGGAGAAGAATTGGCAGAAGGGGAGGGACAAATGGCGATCGCTACCATTACCAATCCGATCGTCGAAGTGTTTTATCATACGGGTTGGAATCCCGTGGGCGATGGCGATGAAATTTGGCAGCATTTTGCCACCGACGGTTCTTTACCGGATATTGCCAACGAAACCCCGGCACGAGAAGGGGAACGCCTCGCCACTGCCATTGCCGTTCGCACGACGATTCGACCGGGGAAAACGCGCAAAATTCCCTTTATTCTCGCGTGGGATTTCCCCATTACCGAGTTTGCCGCAGACATTAAATATTATCGCCGTTACACCGATTTTTTCGGACGAAGCGGTCAAAATACCTGGTCGATGATTCGCACGGCACTGAAGCATTCGGACACTTGGAAAGAGGAGATTGAAACTTGGCAAGAACCAATTTTAACGGATGACGAATTGCCGAATTGGTTGAAAATGGCGCTGTTTAACGAACTGTACGATCTCACTAGTGGCGGCACTTTGTGGACGGGAGTGGATGAGAACCATCCCATCGGTCAATTTGGGGTTTTGGAATGTTTTGATTACCGCTGGTACGAAAGTTTAGATGTGCGGTTATATGGTGCGTTTGCGCTGTTAATGCTTTGGCCAAAACTCGAAAAATCGGTGATGCGATCGTTTGCGATGGCAATTCCCACCCACGATGAAACACCGCGCGTTATTGGCTATAACCAAGCACCTGCCATTCGCAAAGCTGCCGGAGCAACGCCGCACGATTTAGGTGCGGCAAACGAACATCCTTGGGTGCAAAGTAATTATACCAGCTATCAAGATTGCAATTTATGGAAGGATTTACCGTGCGATTTTGTCTTGCAAGTTTATCGAGATTTTAAGTTAACGGGAGGTGACGATTATCCCTTTTTATGGGACTGTTGGTCGGCGATCGTGGAAACTTTAGACTATTTGAAAACGTTCGATCGCGATGGGGATGGAATTCCCGAAAATGGCGGCGCACCCGATCAAACCTTTGACGATTGGAAGTTGCAGGGAATTAGTGCGTATTGTGGGGGATTGTGGTTAGCGGCACTGGAAGCAGCGATCGCGATCGGCAATCTTTTGCTCGAACATCCTCAACAGATCGAATTTGAGTTTTCGATTCCCACTTCGCGCGAATCTTCTGCTGATTTGCTTGCCTGTATCGCTACTTATCAAACATGGTTGGAACAGGCAAAACCGCTGTATCAAGAAACCCTTTGGAACGGTCGGTATTACCGTCTCGATCGCGATAGCGGGTCGGATGTGGTGATGGCAGATCAGCTGTGCGGGCAGTTTTACGCCCGGTTGTTAGAATTGCCAGATATCGTACCGGAAGAGTGCGCTATCTCTGCCCTAAAAACGGTGTATGAAGCTTGTTTTGTAAATTTTAATCAAAAACTAGAAACGCCGATCGGGGCGGCAAATGGGGTTAAATTAGACGGCTCTCCGGAAAATCCCAATGCTACCCATCCGTTAGAAGTTTGGACGGGAATTAACTTCGGTTTGGCAGCCTTTGCTATTCAAATGGGGATGAAGGAAGAAGGGTTGAAATTAGCCGAAGCGGTGGTTTTGCAAACCTATACCAATGGTTTGCAATTTAGAACGCCGGAAGCGATTACGGCGGTGGGAACGTTCCGTGCCAGTCATTATTTACGAGCGATGGCAATTTGGGCAATTTATGGAATGTTGCGGAAGTTTTAACCGACGCGAAGACGGGCGAAGCGTTTGGGCGATCAATTCCAGGCAAAACCCAGAATCTACAGTCCAAATGCTTCGCCCCTACATTTCAATCTTGATTTGCAGAATCGATCGAAAATCCAAAATCGGATGAATCTAGAGAAGAAAACATTACGTCGATCGCTCTTGAAACAGCGTCAAGCTTTAAGTATTGAAGAATGGCGAGAAAAAAGCGATCGCCTTTGTATGAACTTACAAGCTTCGCCGCAATTCATATCCGCTCGCACCATCCTTACCTATTTCAGTTTTCGCCAAGAACCGGATTTGAGTTCCTTATTGGAAATGCGATCGAGTTGGGGCATTCCGCGATGCGTCGATCGAACTTTGGTATGGCATCGCTGGCAACCGGGCGATCCTTTGCTACCCGGAGCTTACGGCATTTTAGAACCCGATTCTCAATTACCGCAGCTTGTTGCCAAGGAGATCGATTTAATTTTAGTTCCCGCCGTAGCGTGCGACGATCGCGGCTATCGGTTGGGGTATGGTGGAGGTTATTACGATCGCCTGTTCGCCTCGCCGGAGTGGGCAAGCATCCCCACCATCGGCATCGTATTTGAGTTTGCCTACCTGCCGGAGTTACCCGTCGAACCGTGGGACAAACCCCTCGACGCTGTATGTACGGAAGCTGGATTTTCGTCATCCCAAACGGACGTTTCTCCAGTCAAACTGTATTAAAAATTTACAAAATTGTTAACTATTAAAACAACGATCGGTCAAAGACAGACATTTTTTTATAATCTTGTTTTAAGTTTTACAAAAAAGGCGATCGACCGTCGGCAACCTGCATTGAAGACAGGGAAAGCGGGCGATCGCAATCGACAACTTAAAAAATTAGGAGACAAAACCATGATTTCTTCCATTTTAATGACGGCGGCTTATGCCCAAACCACCGAGTGGTCTTTAGGTGTGGGAATTACGATGATCCTGTGCAATTTATTTGCGATTGCGATCGGTCGCTCTGCCATTCAAAATCGCGGACAGGGTCCGGCACTGCCGATTTCGGGTTCTAGTTCCAGCTTGTTTGAAGGGTTTGGCTTGCCGGAACTGCTGGCAACCGCTAGCTTCGGTCATATCCTGGGTGCCGGGATGATTTTGGGTCTGGCAAACGCGGGTGTTTTCTAAGTAGAATCTCCTCGATGCCGGGTCGTTGAGAGAATTCCATACCTGGCATCAAATTCGCATCATGATAATGGGAGCAAATCGATCATGCTAAAAAGCCCCCAAATCTGATTTTGGAGGCTTTTTAGTGGGTAAGCGGGTGACGCGATTCGAACGCGCGACATTCACCTTGGCAAGGTGACGCTCTACCACTGAGCTACACCCGCGAAACTCACGTGTTTATTATCATGACAAATCCATCGGCATTTGTCAACCTCCTTCGCCAATTCGATCGGGCAACGATCGAGAGCATTGACACCCACATCCCCAGAACCTTCCATCCCATGGGGATTCTAGCCGTCGCCAGAACGCTGAGGAGACGCTATCTACACTCCCACTGGGGTTCGTCCACTCCCAAAAGATGTTTAGAACGAAACTGGGCGATCGATTTGCCGCGTCCGAGGAGGCTTGGCTGTGCCACCTAGAAATGGCAGACCTCAATGCTTCAAAGGAGAAGGGGAACGTCGGAACCGGGAATTCCCAATGTCGAAGTGAATGTATATTAACGTATCCGCAAGTCAACGGATCGGCAATCTGACGATCTCATCCCCCATCTACGTATCTTTACAGAAACTTCAAACAAGTGGCTAATATTTAAAGTCTTGATAAAGATCGAGCGAGTTGACGAAAACTCGTACGTTGCTGCTCTCCTCTTTTTTTTTAGTTATTTATACTGAAAGACAAGATTCTAGCTTTGAAAACCTTCGTAAAATTACGTAAATTAACCGATCGGTATAGAAAACGGCAATTGAGGATTGCTGGACGTGTTCTTCAAGATAGGAAATCTACCCATGAAAAACTCGACCGACCCCATTGTTGTCGCGTGTGCAGCCGATGACTTCTTTGCAATGCCCCTCGCGGTTACAGCCGATTCGGTTGTAGCAAATCTTAACAAAAATGCCTGGATCGATTTCTACATTCTCGATGGGGGTATCCAACCATCGAACCGGAAAAAAATCATCCAATCTTTAAAGGGAAAACCCATCGAAATTCATTGGGTTAAACCTCGCTCCGACTATATGGAGCAGCTTTATATTCGATCTCAAAGCACCTACCCAATTTCCGCTTACTACCGCTTGTTATTACCGGAAATTATTCCCGATCGCTATCGAAAAGTCATTTATCTCGATACCGATGTGATTCTTCTCGAGGATATCGCCAAGCTGTGGAACCTCGAACTCGGAGACTATCATATGTTGGCAGCAATGGATGCCGCCAATCGCCAGATGGATTGGCCCGCACATCTCCAACATCTCGACTTCAATTCACTGGGGGTTTCTCGAGAAGCGAAATACCTTCAGTCGGGCGTTTTGCTCATCGATCTCGATAAATGGCGAGCCGATCGCATTTCCGAAAAACTATTGGACTTCATCGCCAACCATCTGGAATTGCCCTATCCTGACATGGATGCGTTAAACTTCGTTCTTTCTGGAAAATGGGGCGAACTCGATCCTCGGTGGAATCAAATCCCAGTGGTTCACAACTTCAAATCTTGGGAAGATAGCCCGTATACGCAAGAGCAATTTAACAACGTCGTCCGCAATCCGTTTATTATTCACTACGGTTCTAAGCCCAAACCTTGGCATCGGGGTTGTATCCATCCTCAAGCCTCTTTATGGTACGATTATCTCAATCAAACCGCTTGGGCGGGTTGGGAAAATACCTTTGTCGATCGCCATCTTCACTTGATGCGTCGAATTGGGCGGCGGTTAGTGAAAAACACGAAAAAACTCGTAGCTGTTTCGTAGTTTTTAGTTCGATGACTGTTATCCTTTAGAGAAAACTGGGATACACCCGATTGCACTAGGTTTAAGTATTCTATCTAAAAGCAAAAACTCTTGCAGCTTAAGTCTCGCAAAGACGATACGAATCTGTCAATTTCTAGCCGATTGCTGACAGCTAACAGCCGATCGCGTAGCGTCTCGGAACGAGAATCGTAATAGAAAGACTTCGATTTTGGAAACGCCAGTGCTTTTCTCAAGTGGCAGTTGCCGCTATGATAACTAGTTACTCTGTTGTTGCGGACTCATGCAAATTCCCCTCACTCACCTCCAAGACGTTCTCTCCACGCCACTCCTCAACGGTTCGGAACTCCCTCCGAATACTCTCTGTACGGGAATTGTTACCGATAGCCGCAGCCTCAAACCTGGGGAAGCGTTCTTGGCATTGCGGGGGGAAAAATTTGACGGACACGCTTTTGTGGAGACGGCGGCGGAACGGGGGGCAATTGCCGCGATCGTCGATCGCCTATTGCCGCTACCCATCCCGCAATTTGTCGTTGGCGATACGTTGAAAGCGTATCAAAAAATCGGGCGGTGGTGGCGCGATCGCTTTTCAATTCCCGTCATTGGTATTACGGGTTCGGTGGGGAAAACCACGGCAAAAGAGTTGATTGCTGCCGTGCTATCCACTCACGGAAAAGTCTTAAAAACAGAAGCCAACTATAACAACGAAATTGGCGTTCCCAAAACCCTATTAGGCTTAACCGAAGAACACGACTTTGCTGTCATCGAAATGGCAATGCGCGGACGGGGACAAATTGCCGAGTTAACTGAAATTGCCCGTCCCGATATCGGCATCATTACTAACGTAGGTACGGCACATATCGGCTTGTTAGGTTCGGAAGAGGCGATCGCCCAAGCCAAATGCGAACTCCTGGCAGAAATGCCGGATACTAGTATTGCCATTCTCAATCACGATAACCAACGGTTAATGGATACTGCCGCCACTGTTTGGCAGGGAAAAACGATTACTTTTGGCTTGCAAGGCGGCGAGGTTTGCGGCAAATTCATCGATGCAAACACGATCGATCTCGAAGGAATTCGGTTGCCGTTACCGCTTGCGGGAGAACACAATGCTCTCAATTATTTAGTGGCGATCGCCGTTGCCAAAGTGTTAAATCTCGATTGGTCGCATTTGGCAAATGGATTATCGGTGGTATTACCCGACGGTCGTGCCAAACGCTACGAATTAGACAACGATATTGTCGTTTTAGATGAAACCTACAATGCAGGTTTGGAGTCGATGTTAGCGGCGTTGAAACTGTTAGCCCAAACTCCGGGACAGCGACGAATTGCCGTGTTGGGAACGATGAAAGAATTGGGCGATCGATCGATCGAATTTCACCGACAAGTGGGAGAAGTGGCACGGCAATTAAACCTCGATGCGCTGTTGATTTTAGCCGATTTACCGGAAGCCGAAGCAATGGCAAAAGGGGCAGAAGGTTTACCCGTTGTGGAAGTTATCGATTTTGCGACACCGAATGCCCATGAATTGTTAGCAAAACGCTTGCAAGAATTCGCGCAACCGGGCGATCGCCTTCTATTTAAAGCATCTCATTCCGTCGCCCTCGATCGGGTTGTCGATCAGTTTAAAAATCGATAGTTTAAATTATGGCGAACAGTCGATCGCCAGATAGTCAAAATTGGTAATTTCCCCCAATTCCCAAACTTAAAATTCATCATGCCTTCCCTGAAAAACTCCGTTCATCCCCCAGAAACTCAGTCCCAAGAAACTCAACCGATTTCTTGGGAAGATGCCGTTTTTCCCTCTAGCGAAATTGACAGCGATGAACCTCAATGGGAAAGCACATTACACCTCCAACAAATTTTGTTATTTCTCAAATGCCTAAAATGGATTTGGAGAGACAGAACGGACTATTACGCAGCCGGAAACCTCAGTATCTATTACAGTCCTCACCAACGAAAAACTGAAGATTTTCGAGGTCCAGACTTTTTCGTGGTGTTGGATACGCATCAAAAAATGCGTCGCAGTTGGGTCGTCTGGGAAGAAGGCGGAAAATACCCCAATCTGATTGTCGAAATTCTCTCGAAGAAAACCGCCAAGATCGATCGAACCGAGAAGAAAAAACTCTACCAAGATACCTTTCGGACTCCCGATTACTTTTGGTTCGATCCGCAAACCTTAGAGTGGAAAGGGTTTCATTTAGTCGATGGCAAATACGAACCGATCAAACCGAACGATCGCGGATTGCTGTGGAGTCAACAGTTAGGATTGTATCTGGGAATTCACGAGAATTTCGTTCGGTTTTTCACCGCAGAGGGAGAACTCATTCCAACACCGGAAGAAGATGCACTCGCCGCGCAAGAAGCGTTGGACGCAGAACGGCGTCGCAAGGAACAGCTAGAAGCTAAGCTTCGGGAATTAGGTATCGATCCGGATACGGTTTAAGGGGCTAAGACACCGTACCCGTCAGCGGCGAACTCGCACTCGCCGCCGATCGAATGGGAATCCGCCCCGCCAAATATGCCAACCGTCCCGCTTCCACCGCCATTCCCATCGCCTGAGCCATCGCTGCCGGGTTTTTCGCCAGGGCGATCGCCGAATTGATCAAAACGGCATCCGCTCCCATTTCCATCGCCTGGGCGGCTTCGCTAGGCGTCCCAATTCCCGCATCTACCACCACCGGAACGCTGGAATTTTCGATAATAATTTGGATGTTGGCAGCCGTTTGGATGCCTTGACCGGAACCGATAGGAGATCCCAAAGGCATCACCGTGGCGCAACCCGCATCCTCCAACCGCTTCGCCAGCATGGGATCGGCGTTGATATAGGGCAACACGGCGAACCCTTCTTTCACTAACTGTTCGGCAGCTTGTAACGTGCCGATGGGATCGGGGAGTAAGTATTTCGGGTCGGGAATGACTTCTAATTTGACAAAGTTATTGTCTTCTTGTCCCAACAACTTCGCCATTTCCCGTCCCAATCGCGCCACCCGTACCGCTTCCTCGGCGGTTTTGCATCCGGCAGTATTGGGCAGCATCCACAGGTTTTGCCAATCCAACGCTTCGGCTAACCCCTCGTGTCCCGGTGCGTTGGTTTGGACGCGACGCACCGCCACGGTGACGATTTCGCCCCCGCAAGCGGCGACGCTTTGGCGCATCTCGTCGAAATTGCGGTACTTGCCGCTTCCAGTCATCAAGCGGGAACGGAAAGTGCGTCCGGCGATGGTCAGGGGACGTTCTAAAACCTCTGAGGTTGTGGGGAGAGAGGGGCGTTGGGCGGAAATTATCATAGGTTGAGATGTAGGTGTTCGGGTTGGCGATTCCGTCGAAGTCTCGAATCGGCGGACGGCGAAATGGGCTAACAGCGGATCGGCTTTGCGGTCTAAAATCCAATCGGCTAACAACGCAGCCGTAATCGGTGCGAGTAAAATACCGTTGCGATAATGCCCCGTTGCCAGCGTTAAATTCTCGCAGTGACTCGCGCCGAGAATGGGTAGTTCGTCGGGGGTTGCCGGACGAAATCCCCACCAAAATTCTTCGATTTCGGCATTCGCTAAGGCGGGGTACAGGCGGGTGGCGCGATCGAGCAAAGCTTGGATTCCCTGAGGGGTATTGCCGCCGCGAAATCCCACCTCTTCGCTAGTTGCCCCGATAACGATGCGACCGTTGCGGCGGGGGACGATATAGGTTTCGCTGCCGAATAAAACGCGCTTGAGGGGCAATTCGGGGGCGCGAACCGAGATCATTTGCCCCTTTTTCGGGTAAACGGGAATCGCCAGCAAATCGTTCGACCAAGCACCCGTCGCTAAAACGTAATGTTCGGCTTTTTCGATTCCGATCAAAGTCTGGACGCCGATAACCCGTCCCTGCTGCTGGAGGATGCCCTCCACCGTTACCCCTTCTTTAACGGTCACGCCGAGTTGCCGTGCCGCCGCCGCCAATGACCGTGCTAACGATCGATTATCCACTTGCGCGTCTTCGGGAAACCACCATCCCCCGGTTACCTCGTCGCCCAAACCCGGTTGGTAGCGACGGATGGCATCGCCATCGAGCCAGTATGCCGGAGAGGTTTCCTCCCAGGATCGATCGTCCCGTTTGCTGTAAGTGGGGGCGAGAAAGCCGCAAGACCAATAGTCGGCGGAAATTCCAGACAGTTCTTCCAGCTTGCGCGTCCATTCCGGGTACAAATCCCGCGATCGCCAGCACAAATCGCGCATCGCTCCCGGCTCAATCCCTTCGCTTTGGGGAGCGAGCATTCCCGCCGCCGCCAGGGTAGCCGCTTCCGAGAAATCGCGCGTGACGACGGTAACGCTAGCACCGCGCAACTTCAACTCGACTGCCAGCGACAGACCGACAATACCGCCGCCAATAATTAAAATTTCGTGTGTCATCTTCGTTGGATGCAGGGGGAAAGGAGCGTCGGGGATACAGATCGAACTTAAAGCCTTCCCCCATCTCCTTATTGTCTCATCCGCGCTTGATCGCGCCCGTGCATTTAACACCCATTTAACGAAATCGGCATCGAAAGCTCGATCTTACCCCCGACTCCCTCTTTTGAACGCTTTCATCGCGTCCAAGGTCGAATCCATCCTCGCCATGGTTTCTCCGAGATCGTCCAAAAACCCTACCAGCGAGCCGGAATCGGTCGTCGGGAAACGTTGACATTCGTATTCGTTGAGGTTCCGGTATTGGCTGGGGGAGACGTTGAGGGTCGATTGGGAATCGTACTCGGAGCCTGAGTAACCGTTCCCGAGGGTACGGGAGTTGCCACCGGGGTTGCCGTGACCGGGGGGGTTTCGCCAGCCGGGACATTGGCGCCGACTTGCTGTGACGATACCGGATTAATGACGTTGAGACTCTGCTGTTCTGTCTCCGGTTTGTCCCCTCGAGGGATAAACTGAGAAATCGCCCAAGGTACTAAACCGACGAGTAACCCGAGCAGAAAACCGGAAACCCAAATACCTGTAGGGTTGAGAGCCGGACCCGACGAAGAAGGGGGAATTTGGTTAGTCATGGGTAGATGGAACGGTATTCACAAGTGGATATCAATCGATCGTTTGAAAGGAGTTCAGAATCCAGAAGTTGCAGGAGTTCAGTAGTCAGTAGAAAGACAGGCACTATGCGCTCTTCTCTTCTGGACTCCTGTAGGCGCAGCCAGTGCGTAGCGCTTACTCCTGTATTTTTCTCGGTCAGATTGGGGATCGGTGCGATTCTCCTAGGTCGTCGCCTCGCCAACGGGCGTCCACACGGGTTGAGAACCCTGTCCCCAAAACCCATCGTACTTGGTGACTCGCAGATCTCCAAGTACCCGAGTTTGGCAAGCCAGACGGAGATTTCGCTCTGGGGAATGAGGCGGTAGGGAGCGCCGCGTGCGATCTCGCCAGTTGACCGGAGACGTTTCCCCTTCAATTTCCACGGCACAAGTGCCACAGCTTCCAATCCCGCGACAATTGATGAGGGCAGCATTGCCATTGTACAAAGCAATTCCACTTGCGAGTAACACTTGGCGAAGATTCGCGCCGCCCTCGCAAGCGATCGTTTTTCCACAAGCTGTGACAGTAGGCATCGAAGATTTTTTCTCCTGCGAACTTGCTCACTCGATCTTCGGGCGGTGGATACCGAACGGAACGCCAATGCTTAAAAAAATCGAGTCGTTTTAATTCTGACTCTATTTTCTAACAATACTTTCTAGAATAGGGGCGTGACCCATTGCCACGTCTCAATTCTTAATTGTTCGGGTTCGATCGCTTTTACTTTATTTTCAGAATTCCCATGTCTGCCAATCATCTTTGGATCTACGATACGACTTTGCGAGATGGCGCTCAGCGAGAAGGTCTTTCTCTCTCCGTCGAAGATAAACTCCGCATTGCCCGTCAGTTAGATCGCTTGGGAATTCCCTTCATCGAAGGCGGTTGGCCCGGCGCCAATCCCAAAGACGTACAGTTTTTCTGGCAACTCCAAGAACAACCCCTCACCCAGGCAGAAATCGTCGCCTTCTGCTCCACCCGCCGTCCCGGAGAACGCGCCGAAACCGATCCGATGCTCCAAGCCATCCTGTCGGCGGGAACCCGTTGGGTGACAATTTTCGGCAAATCCTGGGATCTCCACGTCAGTGCCGGACTGAAAACCAGCCTCGAGGAAAATTTGGCGATGATTGGCGATTCGATCGCCTTTTTGCGGAGCCAGGGCCGGCAGGTCATCTACGACGCCGAACACTGGTTCGACGGCTACCGCCACAACCCCGAATACGCCCTGCAAACCCTAGAAGCGGCAATTTCCGCCGGAGCGCAGTGGATCGTGCTGTGCGACACCAACGGCGGTACGCTCCCCCACCCAATTGCCCAAATCGTCCGGGAAACGATCGATCGCACCCCCATCAACCGCGACGAAACCACACCCAAACTGGGTATCCACACCCACAACGACTCGGAAACCGCCGTTGCCAACGCCCTCGCCGCCGTCTGCGAAGGGGCGCAAATGGTGCAAGGCACGATTAATGGCTACGGCGAACGCTGCGGCAATGCCAACCTCTGCTCTCTCATTCCCAACCTGCAACTCAAACTCGGCTATCGCTGCATCGAAGACGGTCAACTCGCCCGGTTGACGGAAACCAGCCGCTACGTCAGCGAATTGGTCAACCTCGCCCCCGACGAACACGCGGCATTTGTCGGTCGTTCTGCCTTCGCCCACAAAGGCGGCATCCACGTCAGTGCCGTCCAGCGCAACCCCATCACCTACGAACACATCGCCCCGGAAACCGTGGGCAACCAACGGCGCATCGTCATTTCCGAACAAGCTGGCTTGAGTAACGTGTTGGCAAAAGCGAATGGCTTCGGCTTTCAGTTAAACAAACAAGATCCCGCCTGCCGTCAAATCTTGGATCGACTCAAAGCGTTAGAAAGTCAGGGCTATCAGTTTGAAGCAGCCGAAGCCAGCGTCGAACTGTTGATGCGCGAAGCCCTGGGACAGCGCGATCGCTTTTTTACTCTCAACGGTTTCCACGTCCACTGCGAACAAGGACACGGGGACAGTCAAGCCTTAGCCACGGTGAAGTTGGCAGTAGACGGCAAGGATATTTTGGAAGCGGCAGAGGGCAACGGACCGGTGTCGGCACTGGATGCGGCACTGCGGAAAGCGTTAATCAATTTTTACCCGAACATTGCCGATTTCCAACTGGTGGATTACAAGGTTCGCATCCTCGACGGCGGGGCGGGCACTTCGGCAAAAACGCGGGTGTTGGTGGAATTTGCTAGCCAGCACCATCGTTGGACGACAGTGGGCGTTTCGACTAATATTATCGATGCGTCCTATCAAGCCTTGGTAGAAGGTTTGGAGTACGGTTTGATATCGATCGAGTCTCCAGGCGATCGCGCCTTGTCCTGTCGCGTGGGTTCGCATTCTCTGTAGTTAGGCAAACGATCTAACAGGTTGAAATTGAAAGCGGCTGCACTGACCGAAGTGCAACCGCTTTAATTTATTATCGAATTCAACAATTCGTGTCGTTAATTTAGATACAAAAGTACAATGGATTAGATTAATCTTGAGCTTCGGAAATTTGCAAACTGTCGGGATCGACGTAGTGGCAACTCACATCGTCCAAGCAAATAAATGCCCACCCCGACTTATCGACACCCATTAACCTATAAGAACCTTCTTGGATAAAAAATCCTTTGTGATTTCGGGTTTCCGGCTTAACTTCTACACTAGTGTTATTTTCCATGACACGTTTTACTCCCTAAATAGAAACCTCAGCTTGGGACTGAGATAACGAGCGTTAATCCCTAACTTCACTAAATCTTATCATTGACTTCTCGTTTTTTTTATGAAGTTATCTAATAAATTATGAAGTAGATTTAACGATCGCGATCTCGATCCGGATCGCCATCGAGGGAGAAAGCCGCGATCCCCGCTGGGTTCGCCCCTGCTTTTTCTAGGATCTTTATCCTTCAAAGAGCCACTTGCGGACTTGCTGCAAGCTTTTCCAGTTGGGTTTGCGGCTTAACCCTTCTTCAAAGTTTTTCTGAATTTCCTCTCTCCATTCCGAGGAGACCATCAGCAATTGCCAGGCGGACTCCACCTGATCGCGCACCCCTTTTTGCTGGGTTTCGAGCATGGCAATCGCCAGATTCACCCGCGCTTGAGGATCTTCGGGACTGAGCTTCACTGCCTTTTGCGCGGCTTTGTACGCCAGTTTAGGGCGATCGTCCAGTAAATACAACCACGACAGGCAAGTCCACGCCGGACTATTTTTCGAGGCGCGATCGCAAATATCCTGGAAAACGGGGATTAAATTTGCAGCGCTTTCCCCAGATTGATAGCGTTGAATAGCAGTTTGAAAGAGATCTTCAGCAGTTTGAGGCATTAATAATCAAAAGTTCAAAAGTTCAGCAGTTCAGAAGGTAGAGGGTACTAGAGAGTGGGACGGGTGCGTTGAGGCACGAAACGCACCCGTCCCGACCCATTACCCAGAAGCGATTGAGGAAGTGATGGGGTAAGGAGGTGAGGGGAGAAGGTTGTTACAAATGACCAACCCCAAACCCCCAACTCTCAACCCCCAACTCCAAAACTACGCCGAAAACGACTTACCACAGCCGCAACTTTGGGTAGCGTTGGGATTGCTAAACTGGAAGCCGCCGCCGATGAGAGCATCGCTGTAATCGAGAACCATCCCGTAAATGTAGAGCAAGCTTTTGGGATCGCAGACCACCCGAAACCCATCGTAATCGTAAACTTCGTCCTTTTCCCCGATGGCGCTGGCATCGATGAAATCCATCGTATACGACATTCCCGAACAACCGCCTTGACGAACCCCCACTCTCAGACACAGGTCTTGTCCTTGTTTTTCCCGCAGCAGTTTGACTTGCGCGAGGGCGGATTCCGTCATTTGGATGCCCCGTTGTTGAGGCTGAGTTGCTAGTGTCATGGGCTTACCTACTTCTATATACAAAGTCCGTCACATTGACGGTTTCCAATTTCGCCGATCCCAGAGGGCAATCGCGAATTCATAACGACTTTCATCATCCCTTATTGTAGCGAATAGGCAGTCGGCAAGGGCGGGCGATCGCCCCAAATTTTCAATTTGCACGCGATTCTCTGACAGAGTCCCTAGGCGATACTCCTATGAAGTTGCTACGCGATCACCCGATCGCCCTTGCGTCATAATAGAATGTAAAGAAACAAATCTCGAAATAGAAGCCAATCTCAACCCTGCCCATCGACCCCTAGCTGTTTTCCCACCAAATAATTACGGTACATTCCCTTTTTCAGCAGCGTTCTCTTTGCGATCCGCCCCGAACTCGGCAACGTCGAACGACTCGACCGAGTTCGGGGTCAAATTGACTTTTTTGTAAAGAAATAGTACGATGGAGAGCCTGCTAGACTTCGCCCCCATACTGTTTCTGGCAAACGCATGACTAATCAGAGCAACATCGCCCAGGCTTACTACCTCCCCGATCTCGTTGAAATCCAGCGTTCTAGCTTCCGATGGTTTTTGGAAGTCGGTTTAATCGAAGAACTCAACAGCTTTTCTCCTATCACCGATTATACTGGCAAGCTCGAACTTCACTTCTTAGGGAAAAAGTACAAGCTCAAAGAACCGAAATACGACGTTGACGAAGCCAAGCGGCGGGATAGTACCTATGCCGTGCAGATGTACGTACCGACGCGGTTGATCAACAAAGAAACCGGAGAAATTAAAGAACAGGAAGTCTTTATCGGCGATCTGCCCCTGATGACCGATCGGGGGACATTTATCATCAACGGCGCCGAACGGGTGATCGTCAACCAAATCGTCCGATCGCCGGGAGTTTACTACAAATCCGAAACCGATAAAAACGGACGTCGCGCCTACAACGCCTCCCTCATCCCCAACCGAGGCGCGTGGCTCAAATTTGAAACCGACAAAAACGACCTGGTGTGGGTGCGGATCGACAAAACCCGCAAACTCTCCGCCCAAGTGTTACTGAAAGCCTTGGGACTGGCGGATAACGAAATTTTCGACGCCCTGCGCCACCCCGAATACTTCCAGAAAACCATCGAAAAAGAGGGACAATTCAGCGAAGAAGAAGCCCTGATGGAGTTGTATCGCAAGCTCCGTCCCGGCGAACCGCCCACGGTATCCGGCGGACGGGCGTTGCTCGAATCGAGATTCTTCGATCCCAAGCGCTACGACTTGGGACGGGTGGGGCGCTACAAACTCAACAAAAAACTGCGCCTGAACGTCCCCGACACCATGCGGGTGCTGACCCCTCAAGACATTTTGGCGGCGGTCGATTACCTAATCAACCTCGAATTCGACATGGGGCAAACCGACGACATCGACCACCTGGGCAACCGCCGGGTGCGATCGGTCGGCGAACTGCTGCAAAACCAAGTGCGCGTCGGACTCAACCGCTTAGAGCGAATCATCAAAGAGCGGATGACCGTTTCCGAATCGGAATCGCTGACTCCCGCCTCCCTGGTGAACCCCAAACCCCTGGTAGCTGCCATTAAAGAATTCTTCGGCTCCTCCCAGTTGTCCCAGTTCATGGATCAAACCAACCCCCTAGCAGAGTTAACCCACAAGCGGCGACTCTCGGCACTCGGACCTGGGGGACTGACGCGGGAACGCGCCGGCTTTGCCGTGCGGGACATCCACCCCTCCCACTACGGACGAATTTGTCCGATCGAAACCCCGGAAGGTCCCAACGCCGGATTGATCGGCTCCTTGGCAACCCACGCCAAAGTTAACGCCTACGGCTTCATCGAAACACCGTACCACCGCGTTCATAACGGACGGGTACTCCTGGAAGAACCCCCCATCTACATGACCGCCGACGAAGAAGACGAACTGCGGGTTGCCCCTGGAGATTTGCCCGTCGATGCCGATGGCGTCATTCGCGGGGACTCCGTGACCGTCCGCTACCGCCAGGACTTCACCACCACCTCCCCCGATCAAGTAGACTTTGTGGCGGTGTCTCCGGTACAAATCATTTCGGTAGCAACGTCTCTCATTCCCTTCCTGGAACACGACGACGCCAACCGCGCCCTGATGGGGTCGAACATGCAGCGCCAAGCTGTGCCCCTGCTCAAACCGGAGCGCCCCCTCGTGGGTACGGGATTGGAAGCCCAAGCCGCGCGGGACTCCGGGATGGTGATCGTCAGCCGCACCCCCGGTGTCGTCACCTACGTCGATGCCCAGCGCATCCGGGTGCGTCCCACGACTGAGGACGGCAGCGAAGCCGCAGAAATCGAATACGAACTGCAAAAATACCACCGCTCCAACCAGGATACCTGCCTCAACCAACGCCCGATCGTCTTTGAAGGAGACGAAGTGGTCACCGGGCAAGTGATGGCAGACGGTTCGGCAACCGAAGGCGGCGAACTCGCCCTCGGGCAAAACATCCTAGTGGCTTATATGCCTTGGGAAGGCTACAACTACGAAGACGCCATCCTGATTTCCGAGCGACTGGTGTACGACGACGTATACACCAGCATCCACATCGAAAAATACGAAATCGAAGCTCGGCAAACCAAACTCGGGCCAGAAGAAGTCACTCGCGAAATTCCCAACGTCGGGGAAGACGCCCTGCGCCACCTGGACGAAGGCGGCATCATCCGCGTCGGCGCGTGGGTGGAAGCCGGAGATATTTTGGTGGGGAAAGTCACCCCCAAAGGCGAATCCGACCAGCCTCCCGAAGAAAAATTGCTGCGGGCGATTTTCGGCGAAAAAGCGCGCGACGTGCGGGATAACTCCCTGCGGGTTCCCAACGGCGAAAAAGGGCGGGTGGTAGACGTGCGCGTCTTCACCCGCGAACAGGGAGACGAACTGCCCCCCGGAGCCAACATGGTGGTGCGGGTCTACGTCGCCCAGAAGCGGAAGATCCAAGTGGGCGACAAGATGGCAGGACGCCACGGCAATAAAGGGATTATCTCCCGGATTTTGCCCATCGACGATATGCCCTACCTGCCCGACGGCACGCCTGTCGATATCGTCCTCAATCCGCTGGGGGTTCCCTCGCGGATGAACGTCGGTCAAATCTTCGAGTGCTTGCTGGCGTGGGCAGGGGAATGTTTGGGGTCGCGCTTCAAAATCGTGCCCTTCGACGAAATGCACGGTCAGGAAATGTCCCGGGAAACCATCAACAGCAAACTGATGCAGGCGCGGGAGAAAACCGGCAAAGACTGGCTGTTCAGCGACGCCCATCCCGGTAAAACCGTGGTCTACGACGGGCGCACGGGAGAGCCGTTCGATCGCCCCATTACCGTGGGCAAAGCCTACATGCTCAAACTCGTCCACTTAGTTGACGATAAAATTCACGCCCGCTCCACCGGTCCTTACTCCCTAGTCACCCAGCAACCCCTCGGCGGGAAAGCTCAACAAGGGGGTCAGCGGTTCGGAGAAATGGAAGTGTGGGCCCTGGAAGCCTTCGGCGCGGCGTATACCTTGCAAGAGCTACTCACCGTTAAATCAGACGATATGCAGGGACGGAACGAAGCCCTCAACGCGATCGTCAAAGGAAAAGCCATTCCCCGACCGGGAACGCCAGAATCTTTCAAGGTGTTAATGCGAGAATTGCAATCGTTGGGTCTCGATATCGCCGTCCACAAAGTAGATACGGCAGAAGACGGTAGCTCGCGCGATTCCGAAGTGGATCTGATGGCAGACCTCGGCGGTCGCCGTCCCCCCTCTCGCCCCACCTACGAATCGATGTTGAGCGAAGACGATATCGAAACTTAGAACCGGGTTAACCCGAGCCAAGAGATGCCAAGGAAAAGGGACAACAACACAGAACATGGCCAAGCTAGAACAGCGGTTTGATTACGTCAAAATCGGCATTGCTTCTCCCGAGAGGATTCGCGCTTGGGGAGAACGCACTCTGCCTAACGGACAGCTCGTCGGAGAAGTCACCAAGCCAGAAACCATCAACTACCGGACGCTCAAGCCCGAAATGGATGGGCTATTTTGCGAGCGCATCTTCGGTCCGGCGAAGGATTGGGAGTGCCACTGCGGCAAATACAAGCGGGTGCGCCATCGGGGCATCGTCTGCGAGCGCTGCGGCGTAGAAGTCACCGAATCGCGGGTGCGCCGCCACCGCATGGGCTACATCAAACTCGCCGCTCCCGTCGCTCACGTTTGGTATCTCAAGGGGATTCCCAGCTACATCGCCATTTTGCTGGATATGCCCTTGCGGGATGTGGAGCAAATCGTTTACTTTAACGCCTACGTCGTTCTCAGTCCCGGCAACGCCGACAACTTAGCCTACAAACAACTGCTGCTCGAGGATCAGTGGCTGGAAATCGAAGAGCAGCTTTACGACGAAGACTCGGAATTAGAAGGCATCGAAGTGGGAATCGGCGCGGAAGCCCTCCAACGCTTGCTGCAAGACCTGGATTTAGAAGCCACGGCGGAATCCCTCCGGGAAGAAATTGCCGGAGCCAAGGGTCAAAAACGCGCCAAGCTGATCAAGCGGCTGCGGGTGATCGATAACTTCATCGCCACCGAATCCGACCCGGCGTGGATGGTGCTGGAAGTGATTCCGGTGATTCCCCCCGACTTGCGCCCGATGGTGCAACTCGACGGCGGTCGGTTCGCCACCTCCGACTTGAACGACCTGTATCGCCGGGTGATCAACCGCAACAACCGCTTGGCTCGGTTGCAAGAAATCCTCGCGCCAGAAATCATCATCCGCAACGAAAAGCGGATGCTGCAAGAAGCCGTGGATGCCCTGATCGATAACGGTCGCCGGGGTCGCACCGTGGTGGGCGCCAACAATCGCCCCTTGAAATCGCTTTCCGACATCATCGAAGGAAAACAGGGTCGCTTCCGGCAAAACTTGCTAGGGAAACGGGTAGACTACTCCGGACGGAGTGTGATCGTTGTCGGTCCGAAGTTAAAAATGCACCAGTGCGGATTGCCTCGGGAAATGGCGATCGAACTGTTCCAACCCTTCGTCATCCACCGCCTGATCCGTCAGGGACTGGTCAACAATATCAAGGCAGCTAAGAAACTGATCGCTCGCAATGACGCCAACATTTGGGATGTCTTGGAGGAAGTGATCGAAGGACACCCCGTGATGCTCAACCGGGCGCCGACGCTGCACCGCTTGGGGATTCAAGCCTTCGAGCCGATTCTGGTCGAAGGTCGCGCCATTCAACTGCACCCGTTGGTGTGTCCGGCATTTAACGCCGACTTCGATGGCGACCAAATGGCAGTGCACGTGCCGCTCTCTTTGGAATCTCAAGCTGAAGCGCGGTTGTTGATGCTGGCGTCGAATAATATCCTGTCTCCGGCGACCGGATCGCCGATCGTCACGCCCAGTCAGGATATGGTGTTGGGGTGCTACTACCTCACCGCTGAAAATCCCGCCGCCCAACTCGATCCCGTTCCCACGTTCGGTAGTTTAGACGATGTGACGATTGCCTACGAACAAAAAAAGATCGGCTTGCACTGTTTTGTGTGGGTGCGCTATGACGGCGAAGTTGATAGCGGTGCGGACGAACTGATCGAAGAAAAGACAAACGAAGACGGCAGCGTCACCCAACTCTATACCTATCGTCGCGTGCGATTGGACGCCAAAGGCGATCAAATTTCCCAGTTCATTCGCACGACCCCCGGTCGGATTATTTACAATCAAACGATCGTTGAAGCATTGGCTTAAAGCGCTAGTGGCTAAGAATGCAGAGTTTGAGGTGAGGAACATAATTATTATTTCTTAATTCTCTTACCTTTCCGAATTCCTGCAACTCCTGTAACTTCTGAAATCCTTCGATTCCCCCTCCCGCCAATATGATTTTCCGCAACCGCATCATCGATAAAAAACAGCTCAAAAAACTGATTAGCTGGTCGTTTATTAATTACGGAACCGCACGCACGGCAAAAGTCGCCGACGCCCTCAAAGATTTGGGCTTTCGCTACGCCACCCGCGCCGGGGTTTCTATCAGCGTCGAAGACTTGCAAGTCCCCCCCAAAAAGCAGGAACTCTTAGCCGCCGCCCAAAAAGAAATCGACGAAACCGAAGCGCGGTACATCCGGGGTGAAATTACCGAAGTCGAGCGCTTCCAAAAGGCGATCGACACCTGGAACGCCACCAGCGAAGAACTGAAAGACGAAGTGGTGATCAATTTCCGCAAGACCGATCCCCTCAACTCCGTGTACATGATGGCATTCTCCGGGGCGCGGGGGAATATCTCCCAGGTGCGCCAACTCGTGGGGATGCGGGGGTTGATGGCAGATCCTCAAGGGGAGATTATCGACCAGCCGATCAAAACCAACTTCCGGGAAGGGCTGACCGTTACCGAGTACATCATTTCCTCCTACGGCGCCCGAAAAGGGTTGGTAGACACGGCACTGCGTACTGCCGACTCCGGTTACCTCACCCGCCGCTTGGTGGACGTTTCTCAAGATACGATCGTCCGCGAATTCGACTGCGGCACGACGCGCGGCATTACCGTCCGCAGTATGACCAACGGCTCGAAAGTGTTGATTCCCTTAGAAGATCGACTGTTGGGACGGGTGCTAGCCGAAGATGTGGTAATTGGCGGCGAAACGATCGCCGAGCGCAATCAAGCCATTACTCAAGACCTAGCGGATTTGTTCAAAGAGCGGGGCGTGCAAGAAGTCACGTTGCGATCGCCCCTGACCTGCGAATCGGCGCGCAGCGTTTGCCAACACTGCTACGGCTGGAGCCTCGGTCACGCTAAACTCGTCGATCTCGGCGAAGCCATCGGTATTATCGCCGCCCAAAGTATCGGCGAACCCGGAACCCAGTTAACCATGCGAACGTTCCACACGGGTGGGGTGTTCACCGGGGAAGTCGCCGAATTGGTCAAATCCTCCCATGGCGGCACCATTCAGTACTCCCGCAGCTTGCGGGTTCGCCCCTTACGCACCCGCCACGGCGAAGACGCTCTCGTTGCCGAACAAGGGGGAGAACTACGCTTGCTCGGTGGCGATGGCAAAGCTAAATCCGATTCAGCATTGGACAAACCCCTAATGACCGTCGCCGTAGCGGCAGGTTCTACCGTCTTTGTCCGGGATGGAGAAACCGTGGCTGCGGGTCGTCCCCTGGCAGAAGTCCCCGTGGGCGGCACGACGCGCAAAACCACGGAGAAAGCCACCAAAGACGTAGCCAGCGATCTGGCCGGGGAAGTTAAATTTGCCGACATCGTTCCCGAAGAGCGCCAAGACCGCCAGGGCAACATTACCACCATCGCCCAACGCGGGGGGCTGATGTGGGTGCTGTCCGGTCAAGTGTACAACTTGCCTCCCGGTGCCGAACCCGCCGTCAAAAAAGGCGATCGCATCGCCTCCGGCAGTATCCTCGCCGTCACCAAAATCCTCACCGAACATGGTGGTATCGTCCGCATTCCCGCCGAAGACGACAAGCCCGAACCCACCGTCTCGGAGACCAGCGATCTCGAACCCAAAATTCCCCGAGAAGTGGAGATCGTCACCGCCTCTGTCCTCTTGGAAACGGCACAAGTTCGCGAAATCAGCACCCAAAGCCGCGATCGCCACATTATCGAAACTCAAGAAGGACAGCAATTTGCCCTAACGGCAACACCGGGAACCAAAGTGCGTCACCACCAAGTGGTTGCCGAACTGATCGACGACAGCTATCGCACGACAACAGGTGGTTTGTTGCGCTACTCCGGGATCGAAGTTGCCAAGCGGGGCAAAGGCAGCAAAGGTGGCTACGACGTGGTCAAAGGCGGTTCCTTGCTGTGGATTCCCGAAGAAACTCACGAAATCAACAAAGATATCTCCCTACTGGAAGTTGAAGACAGCCAGTACGTCGAAGCCGGAACCGAAATCGTTAAGGATATCTTCTGTCAGAGTGCCGGAATTGTCGAGGTCGTTCAGAAAAACGACATTTTGCGGGAAATTTCCATCAAACCCGGCGATCTGCACCTCATCGACGATCCCTCCCAACTGACGATCGAAAGTGGGTCGATCGTCAATCCCGGTCAGCAAGTCCTGCCCGATTTAACCGCCGATAAGCTCTGTTACTTAGAATGGGTGGACACCCCAGAAGGACAAGGCATCCTCTTGCGTCCGGTTATCGAATACGCCGTTCCCGACGTGCCGCCCGTCCCCAACCAAGGTTCGGTCAGCGACCAAGAAAACGCTTTTCCCATCGGCTTACGAGCCGTACAGCGTCTCCTGCCCTACAAAGATGGCGAGCGGATTAAATCCGTAGACGGCTTGGAACTGCTGCGGACGCAGTTGGTCCTGGAAATGGGGCAAGAGGGCAATGCCCTGGAAGCCGACATCGAATTGGTTCCCGACCCCAACGATCCCGAGATCGTTCGCCTGCAACTGGTGGTGTTGGAATCGCTGACCATTCGCCGCGAAAGTGCGGTTACCGCCGAGCCCCTGATGTCTCAGGGAACCACCACCCGGTTGTTGGTGGAAGAAGGTCAAGTGGTGGGTGCGGGAGCCGAAATCGCCCGGACGGAACTGCGCGCCACCGATATCGACGAAGGCGAAGTCCAGGGAGTGCGCTTGGGCGAATCGGCTCAACGACGGATCTTAATCGTCAGTCCCAGCGATCGGTGCGATGTGGAAATCGGCAAGAAGCCCGCGCTCTCCGTCGGTCAGTTGCTAGTTGAAGGCAAAGACGATGTCGCTCCCGGCATTCGGGCAGCCGAATCCGGTCAAGTGGTTGCCGTCTCCGATACGGGCTACACCCTGCGCGTGGGACGTCCCTACCGCGTCTCTCCCGGTGCGGTGCTGCACGTCGATGACGGCAGCTTGGTGCAACGGGGGGATAACCTGGTGCTGCTCGTGTTCGAGCGGGCGAAAACCGGAGATATCATTCAGGGTTTGCCCCGGATTGAAGAGTTGTTAGAAGCTCGCAAACCGAAAGAGCCTTGCATCCTCGCGCGGCGACCGGGAATGGCGCAGGTAGTCTACGAAGAAGACGAGTCGGTGGAAATTAAGGTGGTCGAAGCCGATGGCGTGGTGACGGAGTACCGACCGATGCCGGGGCAGAACGTGATGGTATCCGACGGTCAGGAGGTGAATACCGGAGATCGTCTCACCGACGGTCCGGCTAACCCTCACGAAATTCTGGAAGTGTGGTTCGAGTACCTGGTTCCTAACGGCAGCCACGAAGCGGCACTGGCAGCGTTCCAAAGCGTGCAGACCTTCTTGGTGAACGAGGTGCAGTCGGTGTATCAATCCCAGGGTATCGATATTAGCGACAAGCACATCGAAGTGATCGTCCGGCAGATGACCAATAAGGTGCGCATCGAAGACGGTGGCGATACCACCATGCTGCCGGGAGAGTTGATCGAACTGCGGCAGGTAGAGCAGGTCAACGAAGCCATGTCGATTACCGGTGGGGCTCCGGCACGGTATACTCCCGTTTTGCTGGGGATTACCAAAGCCTCGCTCAATACCGACAGCTTCATTAGTGCGGCAAGTTTCCAAGAAACCACGCGGGTACTCACCGAAGCGGCGATCGAAGGTAAATCCGATTGGTTGCGCGGCTTGAAAGAAAACGTGATTATCGGTCGCTTGATTCCGGCAGGTACGGGATTCAATGCCTATGAAGATCTCAATTTCGGTTCGCCGTCGGGTGCGGATTTCGGTCCGGCATTTGGGGGAGTGGATGAAGAAGACGAATTGACCGACGATATCATCGACGATCGCACGGCTCGCGCGTTCGGCATGAACGGGATCGAAGGCAGTCGCTATATGTCTGCCAACGATCTTGGATTGGATGAAGACGGTTACTCTTCTTCCCCCATTTTGGACGACGAAGAGGAGTAAGGATCGAGATCTTGAAGGGGTAATGGGTAATTGCTATAACTGACTGCAAGCCAATTACCCGTTACCTTTTGGGGATTTACGTTATGCGCTTTCTCGCTATCGTCACTTTGGCGATTGTCACTTGGGGTTGCTTTTCCAGTTCTCCCAGTCAGGGAGATCCGGTTGGTCGAGCCGCTTCCCCAGAGTCAAACCGCTCGACCGAGGGTTCTGGGGGTGGGAACGATCGCTCCTCTGAACTGTTAAGTTTGAATGCGGAACTCTCGGCTCAGCCCGCTGTCGATCCCTTTGATCGCGCCACCGAACGAGCCTTAGAAGCTTGGCAAATCGCCCAGTCCGCCCGATCGCCCGAAGATTGGGATCGGGCGGCTGTGGCGTGGATTCAAGCGGTGTCGCTGATGCAATCCGTGCCGCCCGGGGATGCCAAGCGAGCCTTCGCCCAGAAAAAAGTGGTGGAGTACCTGCGCAATGCCGCCTATGCGATTTCCCAAGCCTCCTCCGCCAATCTCGGCTTTTCCTATCCCACCTTTAACAGCCCCCTTCTCGACGAAAAATGGGTGCTGTACCTGTCTTATCTCGAGGCGATCGGGACGCCGGACGTCTTAATCGTCGGTAGTTCTCGTGCCGCCCAAGGGGTCGATCCCAAAGAATTGCAATACGCCCTCGCTTCCCAGGGATACGGGGGATTGAGAATTTTTAATTTTGGCATTCACGGTGCTACCGCTCAAGTGGTGAACTGGCAACTGCAAGAACTGCTGAAGGGTAAACCGTTGCCGCGTCTGATTTTGTGGGTGGACGGATCGCGGGCGTTCAATAGCGGTCGAGTCGATCGCACGTTTGAGGCGATCGTCACCTCTCCCGGTCATCGGCGTTTGGGAGCCTCGACGCTGCAACCGACCAAGGCGATCGATCCCGAAACAACCGTAGAACGCCAACTGGCGACTCTTGATGGCATTCCCATTCCCTTGTCTGTGAGTGCCATCGATGCCAACGGATTTATCCCCGTTGCCGATCGCTTCGATCCCGATACGTATTACCAACAATATCCCTACGTTTCGGGCGAATACGACGGCGATTATCAGAACTTCGATTTGGGCGGCATCCAAGCTCAGGCTATGGAATCTTTGGTTTCTTTTGCCCGTTCGCGGCAAATTCCGGTGGTGTTTGTCAACCTACCCCTGACAGCTGATTACCTCGATCCGGTGCGACAAAGCTACGAAGGAGAATTTCGCCGCTATATGCAGCAAATTGCCCCCACAGCCGGGTTTCTTTGGCGCGATCTCACCGGACGCGGACTCGATCGCAACGAATATTTCGCCGATCCCAGCCACCTCAACGCCGCCGGAGCCGCAGCCGTCGCCCGCCAACTCGCCAACGATTCGGCAATTCCTTGGCCCCGTCCTACTCAATAAAAGCCAGAGTGTAGCAGAGCGGGGAGAATTAAAAATTAACAACGCAAAATTAGATGCTGGGGACATCGAAAAATTCATGATTTGAGCGCAGAATCACAAAATACAACAGTCTTTTACATCTTGAAGACCCCAGTCAGTTAATCGAGATGCCCAGAGCGCTTAACCTTCAGGTATCGGTAAAACCGGGTTCACATCACCCTTCAGTGTAACAAAATATAACTCGACGGTTAGGTCTGGATAACGCTTCTTGATTTCCCAATAAGCGCGATTCAAATACGCTGCATGAATCTGCCGTTCTCGATCGAGATCTTGGCTTAAGTTCGGATCGATTTGGCTGGCATAGGCGCCACAATCTTGGTGGTCGAGGACGATCGCTTTTTCGATCTGATGTAATTGCTGCGATAACGCAAGCTGATCCCAAAAAGCTTCTGCTTCTGCCCCATGGGGAAACCCGGTAAGTGCCAGGGAAGCTCCTGCCAGAGCCACCCAGTCGTATTGATTGCCTAAATGCTGAAGTGATAAAAAGGATCGTTCAGCTTCGATCAAGCGGAAATCAATGCAGCTTAGCACCAACGCTTTGGCTTTGTGGTTGGCGGCTCTAGCCGGTTTGGCACTGAGCAGCAGCGGCAATGACATTGCCAATCCCGGTAGGATCGATCGTAAAAAGTCTCGTCGGCCAATTTGATGCTGACATCTACATTGGCAAAATAAAGTGGCAGAATCCGGTGAGTTCATAGCGTCGCGAAAACAGAGGTTGAAAAAAAGCAGTGACAAATCCTGCCACCGCTGGGTGTGGTGTTAAACTTCATGACGGATCTCAGAGAGCGTCTGCCCCAAGAAGGTTGTCAAAAACTCAAGCGACCCGTTCTTCAGATCGCCGGTTCGATGCTAACCCGGGTTGACACGCTTCTAAATCAGGGTTCAGCGAACAGATGGCAGCATCCGTCGTCTCAAAGCAGTTTTCTCGTCCAATTTTGTCCAGTAAGCCGCTGCGATCAAGAAGTTGCTGCACTTCGGGTTGCAAACCACTGATCAGTAAACGGCAATTGTGTCGTTTCAGATCGTGGTAAATGTCTTCCAATGCTACCAGTCCAGTGGTATCCATATTCGGCACAAAGCGCATCCGCAAAATTAGATATTTCACCTCCGGTTCATCCCGCAGAAACGTGGCAAATCGTTCAGCTGCGCCAAAGAACACCGGACCATCCACCCGATAAACGGCAATTTGCTTACTCAACTCTAATGGGAGTCCAGGGGGAAATGCCTTGGTTTCTGGAACTTTGCTCAGACTCAGATCGCTCATCCGTTTGATAAATAAAGCGCCTGCTGCAATCAACCCCACTTCTACAGCAAGTACCAGGTCAAAGAAAATGGTCACCATCCAGGTGAGAATCATCACCGCAAAGTCAGAATAGGTCGCCCGGACTAATAAGCCGATCGCTTCCCATTCAATCATCCGGATACTCGTCACCATTAGGATACCTGCCAATGCTGCGAGGGGAATTTGAGATGCTAACGGAGCTAAGGCGAGAACGATGATTGCCAGTGCCATCCCATGAATCACTCCCGATAAGCGGGTTTTGCCGCCAGAGCGCACATTCACGGCGGTGCGGGCGATTGCTCCCGTTGCCGGAATGCCACCAAAGAAGGGAACGACGATGTTAGCGAGTCCCTGTCCGATTAATTCGCGATCGCTATTGTGTTTCTCACTGACCGTCATGCCATCCGCCACCACGGCAGAAAGTAGCGATTCAATACTGCCCAATGCCGCTAAGGCTAATGCCGGATTAATTAATTCCTGAATCAGTCCAAAGTCATTCCAATGAGGAATGGTATGGGGAATCGGTAAGGATTGGGGAATCGCTCCAATGGTGGGGACCTGGAGGTGAAGGAGAGAGGCGAGTGCTGTTGCCAACACCAACCCAACTAATGACCCCGGGATCGTCGTTGTCAGTCTCGCCCAAAATAGCTTAGTCACAATCACCACACTTGCCAATCCCACCGCTGCCCAGTTCAATCCTTCTAAATGGGTTACGGTTTGCCACAATCCGGTCAGAAAATGCTCGCTACGCGGCAATTGTAGCCCAAAAAAGTTATTTAACTGTCCGCCAAAAATAATGACAGCGATGCCGTTGGTAAACCCTGCGGTCACTGGATAGGGAATGAATTTAACTAAGCGACCCAGTTGGGCAACTCCTAGGGCAACCTGAATCATTCCGGCCATGACCCCAGCAATCCAAACCTTCTCAATCCCGTACTTGGCAATAATGCCCACCAAGATGACTGCCATCGCTCCCGTGGGTCCGGTAATTTGCACTGGGGAACCGCCAAAGACTGCGGCAACGATTCCCGCCACAATTGCGGTGTACAGTCCCGCTTTGGGATCGACTCCACTCGCTACCGCAAATGCCAAAGCCAGGGGCAACGCTACTACAGCTGCCGTTAATCCTCCAGTTATATCTCCCCGCCAGTGGGCAAATGTCCAACCCTGTAAAACTCGCAAATCACCACTGAAACTGTTGTCGACGTTCATTCGGTTCTCAGAACCTCCTTCTCAACAAGATTATTAGACTTGCAGCTTCGAGTTTAGGGTTTCTAGACCCCTAAATATCTGTCAATACTATTTAAAAATCTTTGTATCTACAAAGTCTTGCATATAGTTTAGCACTCATGCTAAGCTGTGACAAGCCATAAACGAGGCAAAAGTTTTAGGACTTTGGCCGTTATTGTCATTCTTAGTTTCAAGCAAATCAGTGTTTTTCAGCCATGCAAATTCGATCGAACAGATATCCTAGAGCGATCGACTCTCAGAGACCGTTTCTCAATCCCTACTCTTTATTCAGACCCTGGTGTGTTATCCGCCATCTTTCTAATTTTCAAAGTATGGTTCTGGCTCGATATTCCTCTCGTTCAGAGGCTGAATCTCGCGTCCGATTTTTACGTCGAGTTCGACCAGAAGTCTTTTACGAAGTCGTATTTGATGAGTCCCTAACCCAAGATCATTACTTACATGCGGAGTTAAAAAATGTTAGAGATCGAGATTTTTAATGTTGAGCAGGGATTTTGTGCTGCCATTAACCTCGGAGAACATCACTCCATTCTGATTGACTCTGGGGAAAATTCTAGCACAGGATTTAAAGCCTCAAACTATCTTTTGCAACATCATTGTAGAAGTCTAGACTGTCTTGTTCTTGCTACTTATACCGAAGATCATCTTCTAGGGATATCAGATCTAGTTAGAGAATCTTTTGGTCATATTTCCATCAATTTTTTGGTCGCCAATCCTTCCATTGAACCCGATCAGTTTCCGGGTCTAGATAAAGCTCTGCGGCGGTTTGGCAATGCCCTGACGATGGCAACAGATTGGCATCCGGAGTGTGGCAAAATCAGCCAGACCTTGACCGTACAGGATATTACTCTGACATTTTTTTGGAATAATTATCCTGACTTTAAAGATGCTCACAACCTCAGCTTGGTTACATTTTTGTCCTATCGGGACATCAACATCATCTTTCCCAGCGACCAACAGGTGGAGGGCTGGCGATCGCTACTGAAATGCGATGATTTTTGCGATCGCCTCCGGCGGGTCAATATGTTTGTGGCTGCCGATCATGGGCGAGAAGAAGGCTATTGTCCAGAAGTTTTTGATTTCTGTAGACCCGAACTCATCATCGTGTCTAATGAATCCAATCAACGAATTTCACCCCAAATTTTGAATCAATATCAGAAGCATTCTAAGGGTTCTCACTACGGAATTTGCGATCAAAAAGTCCTCACAACTTATGATAACGGCACAATCACCATCTCCAAAGTTTTAGATCGCCTGCGACAAGTCACAACACAGTATTCAGATGTTCGGTCTTAAAAAGATAAAGATCGGTGAGAAAGCTATCATCATAGCTCACAGATCGAGAATTGTTGCAATCCGAAAAAGGAGAAATTTTCAAGTCTTCCAACCTAAGCTATTCATGAAAAAATGAGAATTGACTGAGGGTAGCAATTCAAATGAAAACAATTTTAATCGTTGAGGATAATGAAGGATTTCGCGGGTTTATTGCTGATTTTCTGCGATGGCGAAGTTTCCACGTAATTGAAGCCGCAGATGGAGTACAAGGCTGGGAATTGGCAATCGAGAACAAACCAGATCTAATTTTATCAGATATTTATATGCCGCGATTAAATGGCTATCAATTGCTTGAGAGACTTCAGCAAGATCTTGATGCTGCCATGATTCCTGTTGTGTTGTTGGCAACTCATGCAACCCTTGAAGAGCGAGATCGTGCTCTGCAACTAGGTGCTGCCGATCTTCTAAGTAAACCTACATTACCCGCTCGAATTTTGGGAACAATTTCAACGTGTTTAAGAGGCAATCTACAAGGACATCGGAATTCCCAAAGATAAATGCAAACCTTTTATTTATATAGCGACGAGTCTATTTGATTCGTGAACTTAATGTAGGGGCGGAGCGCAGCGGAGGGAATACCCCTGTGGTTGCCCCAATATTGAACTCTCCTGAAAGGAGATCCTTTGTCCTCTCCCCTCTTAGGGGAGCTTGGGAGAGGGGTGGGGTAGGTACTCTTGGCACTCCCCCTACAGATTTTCATATTTTGTTTAGACTGGCTATATCTCAAAAATTCTTCACGTGACTTGGCAGAGATCTCGATGGCAATCGACCTGAAATCTGCTGAAACTTGTGGAATGGAACCTCGCCATGTTAATCTGATTGAAAAACTATAAAAATCCTCATGTACTAAAATGCCTTTTAAACCCAGCCACTTTAAAGCCGATCTGTTTAAGGTACTGTCTAACCCGGTGAGAATTCAGATTCTAGATTCGCTGCGAACTGGAGAGCGAAGCGTGAACGAAATTGCTGAGTGGCTGGAAGTCGAACCTTCATCAATCTCCCAGCAGTTAGCCGTACTGCGAAGTCGAAATTTGGTGACCAGTCGTAAACAGAGCAATTTTGTGTTCTATTCCATTCGCGATCCGGCTATCTTCAAGATTCTAGATGCTGCTTTAGAGGTCTTTAATAACCATTTAGTAGATGTAAAAGATGCCTTAGAGCAGTTGAAATAAGACGGATTAATCTAAAGTTTATGAGCTTAACTTCTTTGGGAGATAACGGAGAGCGATTATTACAAGCGGCTCGCAACCAACTTGTTGATCGTCCACCTATTTGGATTATGCGGCAGGCAGGACGCTATTTAAAAGCGTATCGAGAGTTGAGTCAAAAATATCCTTCTTTCAGAGAACGTTCGGAAACGCCGGATTTAGCGATAGAAATTTCTCTACAACCTTTCTATGCTTTCAAACCCGATGGTGTCATTCTATTTTCAGATATTTTGACCCCATTACCAGGAATAGGCATCCCTTTTGAGATTCTCGAAAGTCAAGGTCCTATTCTCCAGTATCCCATTCGTTCGCAAACCCAGGTTGATGCACTTACCCCCTTAGATCCCGAAACCACGCTACCCTTTATTTGCCCAATTCTGAGAACATTGCGTCAAGAAGTTGCAGGACAAGCAACAGTTTTAGGGTTTGTGGGTGCACCGTGGACTTTGGCAACTTATGCCATCGAAGGTCAGAATTCTGTTGATTATAGATCGATCAAAAGTATGGCATTTCGAGAGCCAAAGTTACTGCATCAATTGTTAAATAAACTGGCTGATGCCATCGCCATTTATGCTCAGTATCAAATTGACTGTGGGGCGCAAATGATCCAGATTTTTGATTCTTGGGCAGGCCGCCTCACACCCCAAGATTATGAAACGTTTGTGCTGCCTTACCAACAGAAAGTGGTTCGCCAAGTGAAATCCCGTTATCCCGAAACACCACTCACCTTATGTGTTCATGATAGTGCAAGTCTGCTCCACTTGATGGCTCGATCGGGTGTTGATGTGGTTCATATTGATTGGACAATTCCCATGAAAGCTGCACGAGAACATCTGGGAAATTTGCCAGTTCAAGGGAATCTCGATCCTTGCGTACTTTTAGGAACTCCAGAATTGATTGAGAAACGAACATTAGAAATTATTCAGCAAGCGGGCGATCGAGGGCATATCATGAATTTGGGTCAAGGAATCCTCAATATAACCCCAGAAGAAAATGTTGCTTTTTTTTTTGAAACGGTGAAGCAATCTCACCGAAAAATAGATCCAGCCAACCGCTAAACCCGTCTTTTTCCTAACGCCAAATCCGACATCAGTGCTTTCTCGTGTGGGATCGAGACCAAACTGAAGCTAAAATATAGCCGTAGCCATTCAGGTTTAGACACCCCGCTCGGACTGGCAATTCAAACCTAAGTTGGGCTGTCGATCGCTTGGCTAACTGCTAACAACGGCTGAGACGAGCTTCAACATCGAAACCGAGGAGCGATCGGGTATGAAACGAGCGATTTATTGGCTGATGGGGGAAAAGGCAGGTCGAGCGATCGTCGGGACGTGGAATTGGTTGTGGGGGTTGCCGGTAGAATCGGGGGGTAAGATTGCCGTTGCCGTCGCCGAAGAATCGCTGCGATCGATGCAGGAGTCGGTACAGAAATTAACGCAAGCCGTTTCCACTCAAGTAGCAGCCTACCAGCGAGCCCAACAAAAATATCAAACGAAAGTTCGAGATCTCCAGCATTTCCAGCAACAGGCGATCGTCGCCCAACAGCAAGGTAACGACTCCGCCGCCCGTTTGGCAATGACTAAAGTGATTCAAATCGAACAATTGTTACCCCAGTTAGAATCCCGAGTCCAACAAGCGGAACAGTTCGTCAATGCGTCTCGAGAAAGGCTAGAACGAGAGCGGATGAAACTGGAAGCCTACAAAATGGAGATGGAAAATCTCAAAGATATGGCAGAAATTAACGAAGCTTTGGCGACGCTGGCGCAAGTGAATAGCGAATTGGGGATCGATTCAGCCAAAACGCAATTTGAAGAAGCCAAAAATGCGATCGAACGCCGCAACCTTCAAGAACAAGCCTACGCCGAACTCGCCGAAAATCCTGCCGAAAAGCTAGAAGCCGATTTAGATCGCATGACCCTCGACCAAGAAGTCTCCCGACGCCTCCGCCAACTCTCCGAACCGAACAACTGATAATTTGTGAGGGAAATTGTCAGAGTTGTGGAGAGGAAACTGGGGTGGAGAATGAAAAATTCAGGATCTCTAACTCCGCTACTAAGCTGTCACGCATTCAAATTGTGAATTGAGGCTGACGGGGAGACGGGGGGACACGGAGAGAGATTTGCGGCTTTGGCAAAAGTCCGATCGCAGTTTTAATGCAAAACAGCTTAACCACTAACCACTAACCACTAACCACTAACAAAATCAATGTCTCAAACTCGAAGCGGACCGCCTCCCATTTTCTATATTCTGTTATTCCTGCTCTTAGCCGGAGGGGGGTATTGGTGGTTTTTCTTGCGAAAACCTGCCGCCGTGACGCCGACGGCAGGGACATCGGACGCGACGGCTCCCGTCCCCGTTCCCGATGGTAATCCTCCAACGGCAACCAATCCTTTTCCCCCACCGACTAACGTTCCCAGCGGCACGACGGTTCGTATCGACGGATCGACCAGCATGGTAACGATTAACCAGAATTTGAAAAATACTTTTGAAGCGCAGTTTCCGGGAACCCGCGTCGCGACCGAAGCGAAAGGATCGGAAACGGGCATTGCTGCCATTCAATCGGGGAGTGCCGATCTCGCGGCAATTTCGCGACCGTTAACCCCCCAAGAACAGAATGCTGGATTGGTTGCCGTTCCGGTGACGAACGATGCGATCGCCCTAGTTGTCGGCGTTGGCAATCCCTTCGGACAGGGACTGACTCAGGAGCAAGTCGTCGGCATCTTCCAGGGGCAAATTACCAATTGGTCGCAAATTGGCGGACCGGACAAACCCATTCGCGTTCTCAACCGTCCGGTAGTCAGCGGGACGCACCACGCTTTTCGGGAACTCGTCCTCAAAGGAAGCGACTTCGGCACGACGCCCAATATTACCACTTTGGAACGAGATGCGACCACGCCCATGTTACAAAGTTTAGGGGACGACGGCATCGGCTACGCCACTGCCTCCCAAATCCGGAACCAAACCACCGTACGTATGGTCGCTATAGATGGCTTGACCCCGGCGGCAGCTAACTATCCCTATCGGCGCGGTTTGTATTACGCTTACAAGAACCCGCCCAATCCAGCGGTTTCGGCATTTCTCGGATTTGTCGGTTCGCCTTCAGGTCAAACGGCGATCGCCAATGCCGGAAATTAATGGGTCATTGGTCATTTGGGATTGGGAGTTTGGGGTTTGGGTTTTGGGGTTGGTCATTGGGGATCCGATCTTTACTCTCTCCTTCCCCCGGCTTCCCCGGCTCCCCCTGCCTCCCCGGCTCCCCCGGCTTCCCCGGCTCGTATCCACCGGAATCTAAAAAACATTCCCTTGTAAGCTGCTCCCCCCGCCTCCCCGGCTCCCCCGGCTTTCCCCGCTCTCTATTCTGAACTTCTTTGATTGACTCCATGCAACCGATCCGCCATCCCCGAATTAGCGTTCCCACTTCAAATCCCGACGATCCGGCTTATGTCGTGCGATCGGGGACGGGATTCGATGGGGTGGTGGCGATCGCTCGAGGCGGTACGATCCAAGCCACGGGGGCATTGCTGTATTCCGGTCGTCATATCCTCACTGCCGCCCGTGCCTTCAATCCTAACGTCCTGACCCCTAGTTTGAATCGCAACCTCAATGAGGAGCAAATTCCCCTCGATTTAAACCCCAACGAAGCCGAGTATACGGTGATTTTCGATCTGCCGAGCGGTCGCATTTCCCTTCCCGTTTCCCAAATCTTCATTCATCCGGAATGGGATGCCGATCGGAGAAACTTTAATAACGATATCGCCGTTATCGAACTGCCGCAATTCGCGCCAGAAACTGCCGATCGCTATCAAATTTATACCAACGGCGACGAAATTCCTCCCAGTACGACGGAGGATACCAATAATGAGGATACTAACAGCAACGACGACACTCCCCGAACGAAGATCTTTACGCGCGTGGGTTACGGTCAAAAAGGGACGGGGAATACTGGAGAACTGGGGTTCGATCCCAATCCCGTCAAACGGAAAGGCTTGAATCGCTACGATGCTTTTGGGGAAATCTTTAACAATAACCCCTTTTTCGACATCCTGGAAGGAACGCAACTGGTCTCGGATTTCGATAATGGGTTGCCGGACAACGATGCGTTTGCCGTGGGGTTGCGGATTGTCGATCGAGGGTTGGGACTCCAAGAAGTCGGGGCAACTCGCCAAGATATCGGCAGTCCTTCGTTTCTCGACGGCAAGATTGCGGGTGTGTTCTCCTATAACTTCAGTGCGGCACGTCCGGGGGTGGATGTGACCGGGGTTGCCGATGGCAGTTTCGGCGAATTTTTTGCCGATACCCGTGCGGTGGTGTACGGCGGATATATCAATCAAATTATTGCCAATGCCAACAGCGGGGACGATCGCATTCCCGGACACAATCGCGATGATTTCTTGACCGGAAATCAGGGAAACGACGCGATCGACGGTTTAGCTGGAAATGACGTACTATTTGGGGGCAGAGATAACGATACGCTGTCGGGGGGCGATGGCAACGATTCCCTGTTAGGAAATCGGGGGAATGACGGTCTGAACGGCGATCGCGGCGATGACGTGTTGTTTGGCGGTCAGGATGACGATATTCTGACCGGAGGGGACGGCAACGATCGCCTCAGCGGAGATTTCGGACGCGATGTCCTCATCGGTGGTTTCGGTGGCGATGAGTTTATTCTGCGAACTAGTACGGCAGTTTTCGATCCCAGTCAAGCGGATGTTATCGCCGATTTTACGGTTGCCGAAGACTCGATCGCCCTCACCGCAGGAGTTCTCCCCGAAAATGTGCTGCTAATTCCGTCAACGGTGGCAGGGTTGGGTGGAACCCTCATCCAATTACCCCCTCAGCCCCCGGAAACGCCACCAGAACAGCTTTTACCGACGATTTTGGGTTTTGTCAGTAATGCCAGTCCGGCGGACGTGGCAGGGCGTTTGGTGGCGATCGCCGACGTACCTGCCTAAAATGCTTCAATTGATATAGCAGTTGCAATGTTGGCTAGGATTTGGGTAGGGGCGAAGCATTGGCTCGGGTACTCGGGTTTGCCAACTGATAACGTCTATACAAATGCTTCGCCCGATTTCCTAGACCGATGGTTTGGTATCCGTAGAGCTATCCGAATCGGATGACGGGGTTTCGCCACTCGGTTCGATCGGCGTCCCACTGGCACTTTCAACCCAGAAGGTCGCCGCTTGGGTGGCTTCGTGGGGTTCCTCGGTAAGGGTTTCGTCCGGGGGTTGGCGTTTGGGAGACAAAGCCGATAAGGCAGCCGCCCCTGCACCTGCTGCCATTGCCGCTCCACCCGCTAAAGCCGTACCGCCGGATTCCGTGGCATTTTCTACTAAGTTAGAGGCGGATTCTTTAGCGTCTTGTACCATGTCCGAGGCTTTTTGCCAGAAACCGCCACCAGATTGGGTGGGGGGTTCTGTGGTGAGGGGTTCGATTTCCCCACTGACTTCTGGGGTCTCGTCAGTTGGCTTGCCCGAGAGAGTTGACCAGGCAGCCGCCCCTGCACCTGCTGCCATTGCCGCTCCGCCCGCTAAAGCCGCACCACCGGATTCCGTAGCATTGTCCACTAAGTTAGAGGCGGACTCTTTAGCGTCTTGTACCATGTCCGAGGCTTTTTGCCAAAGGCTCGAACCTGGCTGGGTTGGGGTTTCTGCGGTAGTGTCGGTGTTGAAAAATGCCGCCTGGGGTGTCGATTCGGTAATTTCTCGATCAGATTCCGCTACGCCACCCCGCCAATCCGGAGACTCGGCTTGTAGGGCAGTAGGCAAACCCGGCGAGGGTTCCCAGTTACCGCTGGTATCTTCATCGATGTTGGGGGTGGTAACTGGGGGTAAGTCTGTACGATCGTCAGAGTCACCGCGTCCGGCAAGGGCTGCACCGCCAGCTAAAGCCGCTCCGCCAGCCGCCGCAGCTATTGCGGCATCGCCGAGATCGAGTCCCGAGTTGCCGGCTGTCCCAATTTCACCCATCCCAATTTCACCAGCGGGAACGGTAGGAACGGTGGGGGTAGTATCGATCGACGCATCTGGAAGACTGACGTTGGTGTCGATTTCGGGTGTGGTGACGGCACCGATCGATCCGCTGGGTAACGTGGCATCCGGCGGTTCGACGGCAATGGACCCCGGGGTTGCCGGATCGATCTCTCCAGAGGGAATCGTGCCGCCACCGATGGGGGGAGGGGTGTCGGGAAGATCGACGCTTCCGGCGGTGGTGTCCGATCGATCGCCTTTGTTGAGTAACCATCCTAGTCCGCCGAGTAAGGCAACTAGGGGCAGCAACCACCACAACCAAGGAGAACCCTTTGCTTCTCCCTCAGTAGCGGTTGCCGCACCGTCTGGGGTTTCGGAAATCGGGGAGATCGACTCGGAATTTTGAGTGGCGGCTTCGCCAGTTTTGGCTTCGCCAGATTTTTCCGGGAGTGGAGTGGCGGTTTCTCCCGTCTTTTCCTCACCGGGTTTTTCCGGGAGTGGAGTGGCGGTTTCTCCGGCTTTGTCTGCGGCGGCAGCGGCAGCGGCAACCGCCGCTGGTGACATTTTTTTCGCTTCTTCGATCGCTGCTTGGTTATCGGGTGCGGTAGCAAATCCTAGGAAGGCTTGAGCCGCCTCGCTGGGGGTCTCTTTGTAAACGTAGGCGAGGGGTTGGGAGAAGGGATAGCGGGGATCGTCAGGTTGGGTTTTGTGCATCGAGACAATTTTCACGTCGTCGCGATCGATGACCTGACTGACGAGAGCGTATCCGATACCATCTTTCCCCAAAGCTTTCACCATGGCATCGACACGATCTTCGGAGAGTTGCTCGGCATTGCTTCCCGTGGCAAATTCTGCTTCTCGGAACACGGGGTAGTTGGGGAACGATCTCCGGGTGTCGCTGGTTTCGGGGCGATCGACCAGGCGAATGGGACCCGCCTCTCCGCCCACTTCCGACCAATCGGTAATTTCGCCCCGGAAAATTTTAGCAAACTGGCGAATGGTCAGGTTTTCGGAGAAGGGGTTGTCTTTGCCGACGACGATCGCGATTTTTTGGCGGGTGACAGGAACTTCGACGAATCCTCGATCGAGTTCTTCCTGAGTTAGAGGTCGTCCTACGGCAGCGAGATCGACTTTCCCCTCGTCGAGGGCTTGCAATCCGGCATCCGTACCGCCTTCGACGATTTCCACTTTGCCGTTGGGGAACTGTTCCTGGAATCGCTGCCGCAAGATGCGATCGATCGCTGCCATGCTGTCCGATCCGCTCAGCCGCACCGTGGTTCCTTGGGGAACTTCCGTCGGCATGGGGAAGGATTCTGAGGAAGTCGAAGCTTGGGCGAGGGTGGTTTGGGCGATGGCGGCTTCTAGCCATGACGGGGAAACCGAGGCTAGGGCTACCAATAGCGCCAGCGTCGCTTTAGCCGTCTTCTTGTTCTGCTTTCTCATAACGGTTAAAAAACTGCAAATGTAAATTTGTTTTAAGTTTAAAGACTAACCAATTTTCGCAATTATATAGCAATCGTCAAGAGGGTGAGAACGAAGGGCGATCGGGGGTTGGGTTGCGGAGTCAGGGTTTTGGGTTTGGGATCTGAGTTTTTGAAGATCGCGAAGTTTTAAGATTCGATCGCATCTTCGCTTATCCCGCTTCCCCTATCCGGTTACTTCCAATTTCCCACTAAAACAAATGCAGACCAATAGTAAGGATGTTGCCATTGTGGGTTTTCCGAATTGCGTAGCAAACTCAGTTGAGCTTCGCGAAATGCTTGAACCTTAGTCTTCTTGGATTGGGCAAGTTCTTGATAGAATTGTGACATTAAAACTGAGGTTGCTTTGTCGTCAACTAACCACAGAGATGCCACAGTGCTGCGTGCGCCTGCACGGATGGCTGCACCCGCTAAGCCTAATGTTGCGCGATCGTCCCCAACGGCGGTTTTACAGGCACTTAGCACGAGCAAATCGATAGGAACTCGCCGCCCTTCTTCGCGAGATTGTAATATGGTTGTCAGTTGATCGATATTAATCTCTCCATCTGAAGCTAGCACAAATGTTTGTTCGCGATTGGAGCTAAATTCTCCATGAGTAGCTAGGTGAACCACTGACCAAGGTGTAGTATTAATATCGATCGGGAAACTTTTACGGGTAAAGTCAGCATTTAAACGAACGATTCCGCCAACTTGTTGATTGATATTGTTCAGTTCATCAGGAACATTTTGAAGCGCAGAAAAGTTACCAACAGATTCACTGACTCCTGCGGCTAAAGTTGCTAGCTGTGCGGGGGCTAAAGGGTTAGCTTCCAAAAGTTGCAATCCTGGAGTTAAGGCGACGGCATATTTCTCAATTAAATACTCATCTCCATCGTAAAGCATTGACATGGGAATACTTCGCAATGCTCCATCTAAAACAAATACTACAGTTTTCGTTTGATGGGTCGCTAAATCGGCTTCAAAGGGTCGAATGAGCCAATCATAAAGTTGCTGAGAGAGTGAGAGAGTTTCTTCTAGGCTAGTTCGACGTTTATCTATGTCTGTATCGGGGACAATCTCAATCGCACTACGAGTGGGAACTTCTCCAGAAATTGAAGGGCGTAAATTATTGACAACGGATTCAATATTATTATTCTCTACACTAGGACTATAGTGCCGGAGAATGGGTTCAGGTTTAGAGTCTTGTGAATCTTTGTTAGGAAACGAAGCAATAACTTCTAATTGTTGTTTGTCTTTAATAAAAATTGCATAAATAACTGCAGCATTGGGATCGATCTCGTCGATGTTTTTTTCTTCTGCCTCAATACAAGCCTCTCGGAAAAAGTTATCTAATTCTGCCAGTTGCAAAGCTTCGATCGTCTGTCGAGCTAGTTCTAAATTTTCTGGACTGGGAGATCCCGATTCAGTTGTGAGGAGTAATTCCACCAATTCACGGTAAATCGGTTCGACATTTTCTCGGAAGGAAAACTGTAAATCGGGTGTTGTTGCGGCTAAGTCGCTGCGAATTGTTGATAAAGTTTTTACAGAACTGTCATACGCAGCGATCGCTGCTTTCTTTTTATCTAGTTGTTCTAAAACTCGTCCCAATTGCCACTGCCATTGATAGGCAATATCCCCCGATTGAATAGATTGGGAAATTAACAGTGCATTTTCAGTTGTTTTTTGTGCGTCTTCTAACTGATTTTTTTGTTCGTAGAGCGTTCCTAAAGTTCCTAAAGCGAAAGATTCGGCACGACTATCTTCGAGTTGTTTGGCTTGTTGGACGGCAGTTCGCAAGAGTTCGGCAGCTTGGGTATCAAATGCTCCGGTTATGTTGTTTTCGGCTAAGTCATCCCGTTTTTGCCATAATTCTAGAGCTTGTTTTGCCAAATTAACTCGTGCGAAAACGGATTGACGACTGGGGGGCAAGCCTTCAATTTGAGTAGAAACTGTATCCCAAACTTCTTCCATTTGAGACCATTGTTGTTTGGAAACCAAAAGGCTGAGAAGGTTGAGGTTTGCTTGAATTTTGGTGGTTTGGGAAGCTTCGGGAACTGCTGCAGCTTTTTTGTACCGCTCGATCGCCCGATTGATCGCATCATTAAATTTTTCAATATCGTCTACTTCGTTGGCATTTTGCGCTAAAGATTGATAGCTGTTTCCTAATGTTAAATAGGCATCGGCTTCGATTTGTGGTAAATTCAAACTCTGAGCAATTTCTAAACTTTTTTCTAAAATTAAGATGGCTCCAGAATTTTCGATGAATGGCTCTTCTTCTTCTGCTTTTTTCGATTCTTCCGCTTCTGCCTTCACCATTTTTTCCAATTGTCCCGAGGCACGCAAAGTATTGCCTAAACTCAGCAATGCTTTGGCAGTTAGTGGCGAATCTGGCTGTTTTTCTATAATGGCAATGACTTCCCGGAGACGATCGAGTGCAGTTCGATACAAACCCATGGATTGTAACGCTTCGGCTTGGTTAATTCGACTGGCGATCGCTCCCGTTTCATCATTAGCTTTTTCGTAGATATTGGTGGCTTCTTCCCAAGTTTCTAAGGCAACTTCAGGTTGTCCGGTAGCTAAAAATAATTGACCGCGAATGTGTAGGGTTTGCGCGAGAATATCTGGCGCGTTAATGTGGCTCGATCGTAATAAATTTGTGCTGGCATCGATCGCCTCTTTTGCTGCCTCCCATTGTCCTAACTTTTGATAAGATAGAGATAGATTGCTCAGGGCGATCGCTTGATTTTGTAAATCTTCTTTGGCGGCAAACTCATCGGCAGCTTGTTGCAATAATTTAGCCGCTTCGGCAAATTGACCCGCTTCGTATCGCTGTCGGCTTTGTTGAATTAAGGGTGACGATGCCAGAAAAATTTCGGAGTGTAAGGAAGTGTCGGCAGAAAGGACGATCGAAGGGGCGATCGCCAAGACCGAACTGAGTCCCAATCTCAGGCAAAAATGAGAGAGTTTCACGATTCTTCCTCCTCAGAATTTAAACGTTGATGAAGCTCGTCGAGAGTTTCCAGTTCCGGTAGTTCGGTCAGAATCTCTTGTAAAAGTTCGACGTTTTGAATTTCGGAAAATTCTTCGGCAAAATATTCCGATCCTGCCGTACCGAATTTGAAGCGGAGAAAGAGTTTGATCGCCATTAACAAGGTTTCTAACCGACCTTCTACCAGACCCTCCTCGCGACCTTCTTCTAAGGCAATTCGTTCGATCGTCGTTAAATATGGCATTCGTCTCGCTTCCTCCTCTTGAATGATTTCCTGCCAAAATTCTCGTTCTAATTCTGCGGGTAAGGTCATCATCCAGTCGATAAATCGGAAGAGGTTGATGACATCTTGCCGTTGGTATCCTTTTTCGTATAGCCTGCGGGTTAGTGCCAGTTTCCACGCTTTTCGAGCCGATCGATCGCGGGTGGTTTCCTTGGCTGTGAGATGCGCCATTACCACCGTGGCAAAGGGGTTGAAACTGTCGTCTAAAACCGACCATTGCGGTTGGTAATCGAGTAATTTAACGATCGGGAATTGGAAGCGAATTTGACAGCCAAATAACTCATAGCCAAATTCATCCGGTCGCCAATTGGGGCGATCGTCCCCCAAAACTGCTAAACTGGCAATTCGACGCTGGTAGCGATCGTAAATGCGATAGTGGTAGACAAACATCCGTTCGGCAAAATCATCTTCCTCCTGACTCTGAACTTCGATGTGGACAAGTACCCAAACCTCCTCACCATCTATCAAATAAATTCTAACCAGACGATCGACCAAACGCCGCCCTAATTCCGCATCTCGAACAATTTGTTGCAATTCGCGATCCAAAAATTCATAACCGCAACTCCAATCGATTTGTTCGTTGGCGTCGGGAAAGAAAAAGGCGATGAAGTCGGGGAAATACTGTTCGATCGCATCTTTCCACGGCGTATCGTACTCGGTAGACGGCGGGTTACTCATCGGGTGCAGTCGATGCGATTTAACGCGGGTACGGCGGGGGTGACGGTGGGACTGTCGGCAACTAGGATAATTTGTCCGTTTTCTCCCACAATCCAACCTTGTGCTTCTACCAGGGGTTTGTATTCCGGTTCCTGGAATTCTTCTTCCGATGCCGCGTTTTCCGGTTGGGGAACGGTGGCACTGTTTTCGGGGGGAAACTCGATCCAATCGAGTTCGGTTAACGCACTGCCGGAGAAGGGTTCTAGGGGACTCGGCGGGATGCCTCCCGAACCGGGGATGATAAATTCGCTGCCGACTCCTACTTCGCAGACATCTTCGCGGATGAGGGAGTTGACATCAATGGGTATGGGAAAATCGATCTTCAACTCGGGTAAATAGAAGTAACGAATGATCGTCCCACTCGCCCCAATAATGCAAGTATCGCAGATCGAAAGTGCTGTAATCAGAACTTCTGGGTTTTGTGGCAGGATGGAAATATTGCTACCTCCTGACCGATTGTTAGATAAGGTTAAAATTGCACTGTTATTGCGATCTAAGAGAAGAATATCACTAATAAAGTCGATATCTCCTTCCTGACTTTCATTTCCGTAGGCAAAAATCACACTACTTTCGTCGATGCGAATATCCGTAGAATCGAAATTAATATTGCCACCTTTCCCCGTTTCAGACAAAGCAACGATGCTCGCTTCGTCTTTTAAACGAACGGTCTCAGCATTAATATCGATTCTTCCTGGGTCTCCGATTTCGGTAAAGAGTTCGCTATTGCCTTGTCCTTCACTGGCAACAAAGATCGTTGCGCCATTGAGAACCTGTAATTCTGGCGTTTCGATCATCACGTCGCCCGCGTTTCCCTGTGCGGACGTCCCCGCAAACAACCCACTTCCGGAATCGATCAATTCCACCAATTCAGAGGCATTCACCGTAATACTACCCCCTTGACCAACACTTTCTGTACTGGCAAAGACACTCGCTGCCTCTCGAACGCTCAATCGCGGTGTATTAATCCTAATATTCCCAGCATTTCCTGTCCCCCGAGTGCGTGCTAACAAACCGCTTGTAATCAATGGGGAAGATTCAATCAGTTCCACAGACTCGGAGGCGTTAATCTCGATGTCTCCAGCATTTCCAGTTCCATCGGTAAAGGCAACCACATTACCACCACCACTGGTAATCAGTCGTCCAGTGTCGATCGTCACATTTCCCGCATTTCCCGTCAGAATCCCCTCTCCCGTTGAAGCAGCACCGACTGCACTAAAAGACTCACCATCTGCGGCAATCCCACTAATCTCCACCAAGTTTCCAGCTTGTACTGTCACCATTCCTGCATTTCCCGTACTAGTCGTAAACGCAGAAACTTCACCCCCATCTCGAACCAGAAGTTGTTGGGTTTCGAGAGTCACATTTCCCGCATTTCCTGCACCTGTGGTTGCCGCTGTCAAAAATGAATCACTGTTAACTTCGATCGATTCATTATTCTTGACCGTCACACTTCCCGCACTACCTGAATTGTTGGTAAATGCCGAAACTTCACTGCGATCGCTCAAAACAAGTTGCCGAGCAAAAATCTCAACATTCCCCGACCTTCCCGACCCAAACGTTCCCGTTCCTAAAATAGTTGTTTCTGTATCCGTCGGGACTCCACTCAAGGAAATTGTCTCAGAAATGTTCGCGACTAAAGATCCGCCCGATTCTGAACCCAGGGTTAATGTTCTAATTGCCGAGCTATCGGTTAACGTCAAATTCCGACCTCGAACCCGAATATCACCACCTCGACCACCGCTGGCAAATACCCCCGCTTTTCCACTCAGTTGAATGTCTTGAAAACTCTGTATGTCGTCATAGTTCAGTGCAAATCCTGTTTCTACTGTTTGGAGATTCACTCGAGAATTTGCTCCCACACTCCCGAGTTCAATCCTTCCTTCCGGGGCTTGAATTAATCCCCCCGAGAAGGTCAGATTTCCCCCAACTAAACCTAACGTTTTTCCTGGCGCAACCCTTAATCCTTCAATACTGCTAAGAAAGGTGCGTTGTTGCAAACTCAGATCCTCAGCAGTTGGATTATCAGGATCGGGAAGAGGCGAGATTTCATCTATATTCGGGATACCATTACCTTGCACCTGAATATCCCCCGGTGTCAGACCGAACTGCAAACCAATGGGAACGTTAATAGTTAACAACGGTTGGGGATTGGTATCGGTTGCACTGAAGACAACATTATCGGAAAATACCACGCTATCGGCAGTGCTGCCAAAAAACGACCCGCCAATCTCCAATCGCGCATTCGGACCGAAGACAATCCCCGCCGGATTGAGCAAGAACAGGTTCGCCATTCCGTTGGCACGAATCACTCCCTGGATATCCGACACCGAACCACCCGTCACCCGCGAGAAAATATTCTGTACGTCGGCGGCGTTGTTGAAAAAAGCTTCGCCCATTTCGGGGACGGAAAACTCGCGAAAGCTGTGGAATAAGTTGCCTCCGGCTTGTGTACCGCCGTTGATGGTAAAGTTGAGATTATCGGGTGTATCGACTTGCGTGGGAGCGGGTAAAGTTCCGTCAGGGGAAATCTGCGATCGACTTTCTGGAGCGCAAACCCAGGACAATAAGACGCAAGACAGTGTTAAGGAAGTGGGGTAAATGCACCGTTTCATAGAGAAACCCTTTAGCAACCTCGATAATTTTTTATTCAGTTTTAGGAAGCGATCGGCAACTCGAATTTATTACAATACCATAGTTTTTAATTCGTCGATCGCCCTTTCCAAAACATAACAATAATTTGTAATAGTTTAGCGATCGAATAAGAGTCACTATTCAAGTAGCAGTTTAAACCGCATCTACTCAGTCCGCGCAGGTGGACTTCGATTCTATAGGCGCGATTTCTAATCGCCAGCCGAATCCACCTGAATCGTTACGTTATCTCAATCAAAATCTGTATAACTGTATACCAGAAAATTGGGCGATCGCCTCTAAGTTCGATCAAAAAATAAAACCCCAGTGTCTCAAATTGACTGGGGTTGAGGAAGAGAAACAAGAAAAAAATTAGAAACCTGTTTTCGGCAATAAATTGCCGAAAAACTTGCCGATTAAATAATCGCAAAATCGCCATCCGGAATCACTTCCGTTGCCTGTTGAACTTGACCGATATCGTCCGTTCCCAACACAAAACCGATAAACGATCCGTTATCGAGTTTGATTCCTACATCGTCCGTTCCATCGACGTTGAAATCGCCAACTTCAAAGGTGACAACCACATCGGCACTCAGACAAATTCGATCTTCACTAAACGTAAAGTCGGTAATCAAATCCGTGCTGAATGTAGCTGCGGTCGCATCAAAAGTGGCTTGGAGAATAAAGGTGTCGCGTCCGCCTCCTCCTATTAGAATATCATATCCACTCTCTCCAGATAAGACATCGTTTCCATCGTCACCTGTAACGATATCGTTGCCCTTACCACCTCGGACAAAATCGTTCCCAGCACCTCCAGCGATCGTGTCGTCGCCTTCGTTACCGTAGACACAATCTGTTCCCGCACCGCCGTCGAGATCGTCCGCACCTGCACCACCGACTAAGACATCGTTTCCATCATTACCCGAGATATCATCGTCACCATCACCGCCATCGATCGCGTTATTGGTATCGGAACCCGTCACGCTATCATCATCATCCGAACCCACAACATCATTAATATTGGAGGTATCGAGATCGATCGTCGTGATGCCAGCATCCGTCAGATTGAAAGTAGACGAACTCGAGAAACTGATAGTAGAAGACACGCCAATTTGCCAGATAATATTGAGTTGCAGCGCATCTTGGAAGGCTACCGATCCGGCAACAGCACCATTGGTTCCTTGGACGAAAACTGCACCCGCTGCTTGTAAATTAACAACGATATTGATATCTAAATTAGCGAAGTAAAATTCGGAAACAACGCTACCACCGCCTGGAGTATCGTCATCGTCATCGTCATCGTCGTCATCATCATCTCCACCGGAAACTCGAACCAAACGACCGTACAAGTTGGCAATATCAAATCCTTCTTCGGGAGAGTCAAATCCTGGGTTGAAGGTACTGCCGCCATCTTGAGAAAATCCGAGCAATTGGAGGGTGTAAGTGTTGCCATCCAATTCAAATGTTTGGGGGGTTAATCCGCTGCCGGAAAAACGCAAAACGTCGGCATCTTCTACCGGATCTCCCGTATCGTTAGGCGTGTTGAGAATGTCGAAGAAATAGACAAAGGGATCGGGATCGTTGTCGGTTCCATCGATGTCGAGATCGACACTGAAGGCAAATTCTCCATTAAATCCAGTTACAGATTCGATCGTCCCATTTTGATAGAAAATTTGACCGATTTTAAACGGTTGCTCTGATTTTGCTCCGAATAAATCGCCCCCATCAAATTGCAACACACTGGGGAAACTTCCTGCAACGCCAACTCCCCATTGGAATCGATTATCGGTTCCGCCGTTGACACTACTAATGTCGATAACTGAATCGGAGGTAATATCGGGGGGATCAAAAAAGGTTCCTGACGAGACACCTACGATTACTGTGTCGTCTCCAGAACCACCTCCCATGCTGTCGTCATCGGTGGGGTTCATCATCATGTCATCATCGTTCATTGTTATAGCTCCTTGCAATTCCCAGTGTTTAGACGATCGACGCTTCAGGAAATGATATCGTTTTTCGTCCGTTACTCACACATACTTCTGGGTCGATCTCGCCCCTATACACTTTGGGCAGGATCGAGCGCCCCAAATCCCTACCCCGTAAGGCTGAAAAAATTTTTCCACACCCATCCCCCCAATCCTACCCCACCAAAAATTTATAATTTTTCACAAATCTCTAGAACAACTGGGGCGATCGCTCGATCGCCCGAATCCTCAAAACTTATTGCCCCACCCCGTCCTTTTTAAGCTCAATATCCATTTTTTTGTCTATCGATCTACTTTTTATATAAAAAAGTTAATAAAATTAATTAAAATGGAATTATTTTACTTGAAAAACTATTAGAGATTCATAGAAATCCCTAGAAAGTCTATAAAACTGTTTTCATCGAATTACTACCCGATTTAAAACTAGACCCCCTTTATTTCTCCCGGAGCGATCGACCATAATGCAGGCAACGGACAACCAAGCCATCACTCGATCGCCCAAACGTCCGATCGCCCATTTCAAATCGAGTTTTCAGACACAACTTTTAAGGAGAACACCAGCGTGAAACTTTCAGTCTATGGAAAAGGTGGCATCGGCAAATCCACCACAAGCTGCAACATCTCCGTAGCCCTCGCCCGTCGCGGCAAGAAAGTCCTGCAAATTGGCTGCGATCCCAAACACGACAGCACTTTCACCCTCACCGGGTTTCTGATTCCCACCATCATCGACACCCTACAAGAAAAAGACTTCCACTACGAAGACATTTGGCCCGAAGATGTCATCTACAAAGGCTATGGTGGCGTCGATTGCGTCGAAGCCGGCGGTCCCCCTGCCGGGGCGGGTTGCGGTGGTTACGTCGTCGGCGAAACCGTCAAACTCCTCAAAGAACTCAACGCCTTCGACGAATACGATGTCATTCTATTCGACGTATTGGGCGACGTAGTGTGTGGGGGATTCGCCGCCCCGTTAAACTACTCCGACTACTGCATGATTGTCACCGACAACGGATTCGACGCCCTGTTTGCCGCCAACCGCATCGCCGCCTCCGTTCGCGAAAAAGCCCGCACCCATCCCCTCCGCCTCGCCGGACTGATCGGCAACCGCACCTCCAAGCGGGACTTGATCGATAAATATATCGAATCCGTCCCCATGCCCGTGTTGGAAATCCTGCCCCTGATCGAAGATATCCGGGTATCCCGCGTCAAAGGCAAAACCCTGTTCGAGATGGCAGAGACCGATCCCTCTCTCAGTTACGTCTGCGACTACTACCTGAATATCGCCGACCAAATTTTAGCCATGCCCGAAGGCGTCGTTCCCCAAGACGCCGCCGATCGAGAATTGTTCTCGCTGCTATCGGACTTCTACCTCAATCCCGATCGACCGCCAGCCCATTCCGAAGCCGAAGAACTGGACTTAATGATGGTGTAATCCCCATAAATCCGGGTTTCCAGGCATTGAGTTTCCTAAAGTACGAAATACCATCTCGAGCGACTGTCAGAGCTAGTATGATTCAATAACTAGAGTGCTAGGTCACAAGACCTGTCAATCTTACTAGTAGCAACAGTATCTCCGGGGATTAATCACCATGGCTTTCTTTGACAGCTTCACCAGCGCCCTCAAGCAAAAGTGGCTGGAGTTTTACCAAGTCAATCGCCCTTGGCTGAGTCTGCACATGCAGAATGCCTCGGTGCCCACGCCGGATGGTGGTCGGCGTCCTCCCTCGTATTTCATTATCGGAGCGCTCAACGGACTCGAACCCAAACTGGCGCAATTAATGTTGCCGTTTGCCCAACTCAATCCAGATGCAGATACTCTCATTCAAGTCTTAGGTCTGGATTTCGATCCGGATCTGCAACTCGAGGCTAACCCGGAATCTCCCATTCCGATACCCGCTCCCTCTCCTGAAGTTGTCGATCGGTTTGCCGCTGTCGCCGCTCCCAATCCAGTCCCAGAACCCCCAGGAGCGCCCGATCTCGCCATGGCAGGTGCGGGTATGGCAGCCATGGGCATCGCGGCAATGACAGACGCATCCGAAACCCCTGTGGATGCAGGGGCTTTTGAGGACTTCGATGTCGAAGACGAAGTCGATCTCGGAGACGATCTCGATACCGACCTAGACTTAGAGGAAGAGGATGACTTTGCCGCCTTTTCTGGGGAAGAGGTGGCATCGGCAGACGACGAGTTGGAATCCGCTGATGCTTTTCAGGACTTAGGTCCTGATGAAGATGACTTCGGCGGCTTAGGAACGGAAGACGAGGATGACTTTGCTGGCTTGGGAACGGATGAAGATGACGATCTCGGAAGCTTAGGGACGGAAGACGACGACTTTAGCGGTCTAGGAACGGAAGACGAGGATGACTTTGCTGACTTGGGAACGGATGAAGACGATGAGTTGGAATCCGCCGATGCTTTTCAAGACTTAGGTACTGACGAAGATGACTTCTCGGATTTGGGGGCGATCAAAACTGAAGAAGAAACCGCTCCTCAACTGTCCGCAGAGTCCGAACTCGAGGAAGATGTTTGGGAAGACTCTGGATTGGATGCCTTTGGTGAAGATGATTCGTCGGAACTCGAAGATGCGGGATTGGGTGCTTTCGGGGAAACCGACGACGACCTCGGCGATTTGGGCGGACTCGACGCCGGAGAAGACGACGAGATGGGCTTCGATGCCTTCGGGGAAGCCGAAACCGACGACGACCTCGGCGATTTGGGCGGACTCGACGCCGGAGAAGACGAAGAGGGCGGCTTCGATGCCTTTGGGGAAACCGACGACGACCTCGGCGATTTGGGCGGACTCGATGTTGGAGAAGACGAAGAGGGCGGCTTCGATGCCTTTGGGGAAGCAGGTTTAGACGATCTCGATGCCGAAGATATGGAAGATATGAGCGATCTCGAGGGTCTATCCGCATCAGATGACGATGATTTGGGCGATTTAGACGGCGATGACGATGAAGATGTCTTCGGTTTGGTGATCGAAGATGACGATGATGACAACGACCCCGAAATTTCCGGCTTGTTAAAAGATCTGAAATAAGCGGGCAGGGGTCGCAGTTACAGATAACAAAACTCTAGGAGAACATACCCATGACTGTTGCTGCTCAACCTGACGCATTGAACTTTGAGTGCGAAACTGGTAACTATCATACCTTTTGTCCCATTAGCTGCGTGGCGTGGCTGTACCAAAAAATCGAAGATAGCTTCTTTTTGGTGATCGGGACGAAAACCTGCGGCTACTTCCTGCAAAACGCCATGGGGGTAATGATTTTTGCCGAACCCCGCTATGCCATGGCGGAGTTGGAAGAGGGGGATATTTCCGCTCAACTCAACGACTACGAGGAATTGAAGCGGCTGTGCTTGCAAATCAAGCGCGATCGCAATCCCAGCGTGATTGTCTGGATTGGCACTTGCACCACCGAGATTATCAAGATGGATCTCGAAGGGTTGGCGCCCAAACTGGAAGCCGAACTGGGGATTCCCATTGTCGTCGCTCGTGCGAACGGTTTGGACTACGCTTTTACCCAAGGGGAAGATACGGTACTGGCAGCCATGGCAGCGCGGTGTCCCAGCCAAACGGTGGAAGCGGAGAAGGAAGAACGCAACGCCATCAGCAAACTCCTCAACTTCGGACGGAAGAAAGAAGAGGTCGTTGCAGCAGATTCCGAATACGTCAACCATCCCCCGTTGGTACTATTCGGCTCTCTCCCCGATCCCGTGGTGACTCAGTTGACCCTAGAACTGAAGAAGCAAGGGATTAAGGTGTCGGGTTGGTTGCCAGCCAAGCGGTATACCGAGCTTCCCGTGTTGGAAGAAGGCTACTACGTCTGCGGCGTCAACCCCTTCCTCAGTCGGACGGCAACGACGCTGATGCGCCGCCGCAAGTGCAAGCTCATCGGCGCGCCGTTCCCCATTGGTCCCGACGGCACTCGCGCCTGGATCGAGAAAATTTGCTCGGTGTTCGGCATCGAACCCAAAGGGCTGGAGGAACGGGAACGGCACATTTGGGAGAGCGTGGAGGACTACGTCAAGCTCGTTCGCGGCAAGACGGTGTTCTTCATGGGGGACAACTTACTAGAAATCTCCCAGGCTCGCTTCTTGATTCGCTGCGGGGCAATCGTTCCGGAAATCGGCATTCCCTATATGGACAAGCGCTATCAGGGTGCGGAATTGGCGCTGTTGGAACAAACCTGTAAGGATATGGGCGCACCGCTGCCCAAAATTGTTGAGAAACCCGACAATTACAACCAAATTCAACGGATCTACGAGTTGAAGCCGGATCTGGTGATTACCGGAATGGCGCACGCCAATCCCCTAGAAGCGCGGGGCATTAATACCAAGTGGTCGGTGGAGTTTACTTTCGCTCAGATTCACGGGTTTAGCAATACCCGCGATATGCTGGAGTTGGTGACTCGTCCCCTGCGCCGCAATAATAACCTGAAAGATTTGGGTTGGGATAAGTTGGTCAAGGAAGAGGCAAAAATCTGAGATTAACCTCAGTACGGGTTAAGCAAAACCCTGTATGCCTTGTTGGGGTTTGGGGATTTTAGATTTTAGATTTGGGGTTGGGATCTATGACCCATAACCGATCTCGGGTCACCGTCTTCTCCCCCTGCCTCCCCGGCTTCCCCGGCTTCCCCGGCTCACCTTCACCGGAAGCTGTCTTATCCCGTCCTGAGGTTACTTAATTATTCCCCCCATTCTCGATCGGCTTGGCGTTCGGTTTCGGCGATTTGGGCGGTGAGTGCCGTCCAATCGATCGGATCTGGCAGATCTTGAAGTTCTCCCTCTTGCAGGTAGAAGAGGCGTTGCGCGAAACTCGCCATTTGATCGGGTTGTCGAGTGCTGGCGATAACCGTCATTTTTTGGGTTTGGGACAGTTCGGTCAAAAGGGTTAAAAGGCGATCGCCCATTGCACCGTCGAGGAGAACGAGGGGATCGTCGAGGAGGAGGATCGCCGGTTGAATGACCAAAGCACGGGCGATCGCCACTTGTTGCCGCTGTCCTAGAGAAAGTTGTGCCGATTTTCGAGACATCCAATTGGCGGGAATTTGCAGGCGATCGCGCCATTCTCCCACGCGAGACTGAATTTCTGATGATTTTGCACCCCTTAGTTCTAAGGGATAGGCGAGGGTTTCCCCAACGGTCATTCCCAGCAATTTCGGCTCTGAAGGAACCAGGGTGACCGAACGCCGGACTTTGAGCGGCTGAATTTGTCGCAGATCGCGATCGCCCAGATAAACCGTCCCGCTACTGGGTTCCACTCTGCGATTCAACAGTTGCAAAAATAAGGTTTTCCCCGCACCGGAAGCTCCCGCCAAAACGATGCGATCGCCCGGAAAAATGGCGGCGGACAGGTCTTTGAGCAAATAGCGAGACCCCACGGGTGCGACGAAACTCGCTCGGTCTAAACGTAGTTGGGGAGGGGTTTGGGATTTTGGGTTTGGGGTTTGGGGTCGGTCATTCGTCATGGGTTATGTGTCATAGGAATGGTGCGTTTCGTTCCGGGGGCACTCCCTACCAACTCCCGAACTCCTTACGTTACAATTGTTTATATTTCAGTTTTTCCCGTTATCGATCGCACGGTTCCCCACTTCCATGACCAATCCCGCCCTGTCTTCTTTACTCTTCCCTACGATTTTATTAGGAATCGGCTTATTTTTCTTTATCCGATCGTCGGTGAAGGAGCGCACCGAACAGTTAACCTTGCAAAGCGAGGAAACGGCTGCCGCACTTGCCGCGCAGTTGCGCGAATACTTTACCAGTCGAGCTTACCGGATTGCGGAAGTGGAACCCAGCCGCGATCGCGTCACGTTTGAAGGCAACGTGCAACCGAGTTGGTTTCTCGCCATTTTCTTGACGATTTTAACGGCGATCGGTTTGCTGTGCGTCGTGCCGATCGTTTCCATTCTCGCGCCGCAAATTGCTGGAGTTTCGGCGGGGATCGTCCTATTATCTCCCTTAGCTGGCGCGTTTTACTGGAAGCAAGCCGGACGCACCGAGCAAGTTTCCCTGCGAGTCGAAACCCTCAGCGAGACGGATGCAACGACGCGCAGTCAAGTCACGGTGCGAGGACATCGCGACGAATTGATTGCTTTGCAACAAGCGATTCCGCTGCGTCTGGTTTCCGCCACCGATTCGTGAACGATCGCAAACCAACTGCTTAGCTCGTCAGTTCCGTCATTAATTCGGCAACCGATACGATTTTGTCGGCGCGTCCGGCGTTGCTTCCGGCAAACACCAAACCGTTTTCCACATCGCCCCGTGCCGCCCGATCGAGGGCTTGGATAATACAATAAGTTTGTTTGAGATCGCGACATTTGCAAACTTGCAAGCAGTTGGCAACGCAACGCTTGTCCAAATCGGGGGATTGGGCGATCGCGCTTTCGGCAAAAGGGTTTCGCAGCGCCCGTCCCGGCATTCCCACCGGACTGGGAACCAGAACCACATCTTCGGGCGTGGCGTGCAGGTGAAACTCTTTGTAGCGAATGTCGGCATCGCATTCCTCGGTGGTGATGAAGCGGGTTCCTATTTGTACCCCCTTGGCACCTAAAGCTAGCGCTCGATCGATATCGGCGCGATCCCAAATACCTCCCGCCGCAATCACGGGAATCTCCACCCCTACATCATCGCGCAGGTAGTCCAGGAGTTGGGAGAGAACGCGATCGGCATTGAGTGCGGGATCGCCGAGTTCTTCAGATTTTGCCCCCAGGTGTCCGCCTGCGGTATTGGGATTTTCGACGATGAAGGCATCCGGCAACCGTCCGTAGCGTCGTTCCCACTTCTGGCAAATCACTTTCGCTGCCCGAGTGGTGGAAATAATCGGCACGAGGGCAACATCGGGATAGTCGGCGGTATATTCGGGCAAATTCAGGGGCAATCCCGCCCCGGAAACCACCAAATCGGCGCCGCATTCCGCTGCCGTTCGCACCAGGGTTTCGTAGTCTCGGGCGACGACCATGGCGTTAACGCCGAGGATGCCGTAGCGACTGAGGGTTCTCACCATTCGCAGTTCGTCGATGAGTACCGATACGGAGTTTTGAAGGGGTTCACAATTGCTAGCTTTAAGGAAGAGTGCAAGAGTGCGGAGCCAGCTAACGCTCCGGTTGAGCTGCTGCTAGCCAATTTTGCATCCCTATCAAGATCTCTCGTAAGTCCGCTCCAAGCGGGTTGTTAGCTGGCTGTATTGAAAATCACCTGATGTTCGTTAAAGGCTGTAAATATCGCATTAGGGTGAAGGAGTAATAAGCCGTAAACGAGGGATGTCTAGAAAATCTTTGCTGTTATGAGTGACTAACGGTAAGTCGTAGCGTAAAGCTGTTGCCGCAATCCAAGCGTCTTGGGGGGAAATCGGTCGTCCTGCACTCTGACGATCGCTGCGAACCTGTGCCCACTCTCGGCAAAGCGGTCGATCGACCGGAATAATGAGGTAATTCGATAGGTATTGCTCTAGCTGCGCGAGGCGACGATCTCCCTATTGACGGAAGATTGCCCACTGAAAAAGTTCAGCGACAGTCATAAACGATAATGCCAACTCCTGACCGTTTAACAGAGGTAGGTAAGGATCGGCGTAGTCACTTCCTTTGAAGATGAAGGAGGCAATGTCCGTATCGATTAGAAGTAGACTCATGGAAGTTGGGTTAGACTACCTCTTTTCGCTGCTGTCGTAAGAAGGCAAGGAAATCCTCGATCGAATCTTCTGCGGGCCAAAAGTCAACAGCGAGATCTTTGAGGTTCTCAACGATCGTAGAGGATTGAGTAGCTCGTAGCTGCTGGAGCGAGATGCCTTGCCAAAACTGAAGACTGAGTGCTTTAAGGTCTGTCGAGGAATTAGAGGTTAAACCGCTTTGCATAAGAATTTGCAGCAGTTGTAAGCGCTCTGTAGGCGAAAGTGGTTGTATAGCTGCAATTGCAGCTTCGAGCAGTGGGGTCATGGTATACCTCCATATGGATCTAGTTCTATTCTGCCTGAATTAGCTCAAAATCAACTACCGCACTGTCAGCACTGCAACGCGAAGCCGGGTAGCTTCATCATTGAAAACATGAGCTGCTCTGCCTCGGAGCAAAAGCCGATTTGTCGCCGCTGTTCCCGGCAGATGTTTAGCCAGATGTTAGACCCATCTTTTCGGTAAGACCGGATCTCACCAGAATTTCTAGATTTCTAACCCAGAGCTATGAAAAAGCAACCCCGAGCCGAGATGACTGAGGGTTGCGTTAGTGTTAAGAGAGTTAGATTCGATCGAAATTTAGCCGTGGATCGCAGGTGCGCCCAAGGCAACAGATTCCAGAGAAGCCGAAGCTAAATCCAACGGGAATTGGTGGGCATTCCGTTCGTGAATGACTTCAATCCCCAAATTGGCGCGGTTAACGACATCCGCCCAGGTATTAATCGGTCGTCCTTGGGCATCCAAAATGGATTGGTTAAAGTTAAATCCATTCAAGTTGAATGCCATCGTACTCACCCCCATGGAGGTGAACCAAATCCCAACCACAGGCCAAGCAGCGAGGAAGAAGTGCAGGGAGCGAGAATTGTTGAAGCTGGCATATTGGAAGATCAAGCGTCCGAAATAACCGTGAGCGGCAACAATATTGTAGGTTTCTTCCTCTTGACCGAATTTGTATCCGGCATTGGTGGATTCGTTTTCCGTCGTTTCCCGCACCAGGCTGGAGGTGACGAGGGAACCGTGCATGGCGGAGAACAGTGCGCCCCCAAAGACTCCGGCAACGCCGAGCATATGGAAGGGGTGCATGAGGATGTTATGTTCGGCTTGGAAGACGATCATGAAGTTGAAGGTTCCGGAAATGCCGAGCATGAGTCCGTCCGAAAAACTGCCCTGTCCGATGGGATAGACGAGTAATACGGCAGTGGCAGCGGCGACGGGAGCCGAGAAGGCAACGGCAATCCAGGGACGCATCCCCAAACGGTAGCTCAGTTCCCATTCCCGACCCATGTAAGCGTAGATGGCAATCAGGAAATGCAGGACGATGAGTTGATAGGGACCGCCGTTGTAGAGCCATTCGTCCATGGACGCAGCCGACCATAATGGGTATAAGTGCAGACCGACCGCAGCCGAAGTGGGAATCACGGTTGCCGTGATGATGTTGTTGCCGTACATCAGCGACCCGGAGACGGGTTCGCGAATGCCGTCGAGATCGACGGGAGGTGCTGCCACCATTGCCAAGATAAAGACGATCGCGGCGGTGAGAGCGGTAGGAATCAACAGCACGCCAAACCAACCGACGTACATCCGGTTATTGGTACTGGTTACCCAGTCGCAAAACCGTTCCCACAGGCTGTGGCTGTGGCGCTGGCGCTGTTCGAGAGAAATGCTCATAGATTTAAATTCCGAGGTTAATCAATGTTAAAGGCAATAATCAACCTTCTTCATTTTTTAACCAGATAGTTATATAAATTGTCAAGCATTAATTTGAAATTGAGGTCGATCGAAAATTACACTTTGACGGCGCGTTGTACCCAATCGCTGACGTAGAGTCGATCGAGAATATTGGCGATGTGAGTTTTTACCGTCTCGACGTTCGTCCCGAGGTTTTGGGCGATCGCCTCGTCGGTCGATCCGGCAGCTAAGGACGCCAAAACTTCCAATTCGGGTTGCGTCAAAATCGCTTCAGACTCCCGTTCCCGCACCCATCCCAACAGTTGCAGGGCGATCGCCGGATCGAGGTAAAAGTACCCGGCGTGGGTGCGGCGGATGGCTTCGGCTAACCGTTCGATGGGGGAAGTTTTCAGGCAATAGGATTGGACTCCCGCCGCCAATGCCATCCGGATTTCCTCCAAGCGATCGGAGGCGAGTAAGAGACAGAGTTTGAGATTGGGGTTTTCCGAGGTTTCCCGCACTTGCCGGAACTCTTGAGCCACTTTCACGCATTTGGACTGTAGATCTTGAATTTCATTTGAGATTTATAACCCAAATGCTTCTACTTTTAAAACACGATCTAATTTTTATAAATTTTTCGATCAATAATTGATAAAATGGTATTACTAAACCTAAGATTACCAATTAGTTTTTACCAATTCTATCTAAGTTTATCGATCTCGATTGATCGCAAAATTAAATCGATTTAGAGAAGTGATCGAGCTTGCGATCGCGCAGGTAAGTATCGAACACCGAAGCGATATTGCGAATCAGCAAGCGTCCGGTTGGTGTTACCTCAATTCCATGAGGAACGATGCGAACTAATCCATCTGCTGCTAAGGCTTCTAGATCGCGAATCTCGCGAGCAAAATAGTCTTCAAATTCGAGATCAAAACTGAGGTGATATTTCTCTTCTAATTCGTGTTGGGATAGCTTAAATTCGCACATCAATTCCATAATCAGCGTGCGCCGAATCAGATCGTCTTGAGAGAGCTTCACTCCTTTTTCGATCGGCAGACCCCCTTCTTCAATCGATCGATAATAGTCCTTCAATCGTTTCTGATTCTGGATGTAAACATCTTGCAGCATACTAATTGACGTCATCCCAAATCCCAATAAATCGGATTCGGGTTTCGTCATATATCCCTGGAAGTTACGGTGCAATTCTCCCTCTTGCTGCGCGATCGAAAGTTCGTCATTCGGTTTGGCAAAGTGATCCATCCCGATATAAACGTATCCATTGTGGGTCAACTCTTCGATCGTCATTTGGAAAATGGCAAGTTTTTCCGCACCCGTCGGAAGTTCTTCCTCGGGAATCTTTTTTTGGATGGGTTTCATCCAAGGAACGTAGGCAAAGTTAAAGACGGCAATGCGATCGGGATCGAGTTTTAGTGTCTTTTGAATGGTGTCTTGAAAGGTTGCCAACGTTTGAAAAGGCAACCCATAAATTAAATCGACGTTGACACTTTCAAATCCCGCTTCTAGAATCCAACTCATAACGTTAAAGAGCATGGATTCCGGTTGAATACGATTGATGGCGGATTGCACTTGGGAGTTAAAGTCCTGAATGCCAAAACTGATGCGATTAAACCCTAACTCTTTCAGGAAGAGAATATAGTTGCGATCGACAAATCTAGGGTTGATTTCAATGGAAACTTCCGCCGTGTCGTCAAAATTAAAGTTATTCTGAAGGGTCTTCCACAAAAACTCAACTTGGGATTGATTTAAATAGTTCGGCGTTCCCCCACCCCAGTGAAGTTGCTGAACCGGGCGATCTCGATCGACCAATTCAGCAACTTGTTTGATATTCCGAGCAATATAATCTAAATATGGATCGGCAACTTCTTTGCGTTGCGTGATGATAGTATTGCAACCGCAGAAATAACAAGCCGTTTCGCAAAAAGGAATGTGACAGTAGAGAGAAAGCGGTGTTTTTTTGTGATTTCCAACTGCGATCGCGCCATGAAAATTGGCATCCTGAAAACCGGAATGCAACTCCGTCGCTGGCGGATAACTGGTATATCGAGGCAGCGGTTTATCGTACTTTTGAATCAGTTGAGAATCGAATTTTACAGAAAGTGGCAAAGTTTTCATATTGAGAAAAAGGAGTTGCAGGAGAGCGAACAAAGCTGGATGGGTAAGGCTTGCATCTCGCCCAGAACTTAAGTTCTGGGCTAATAGCTAAACCCCATTAAAATGGACTGTAATTCCTTACCAGTCTTCTTCAGAAGACTTGAACTATTAGCCTGGGGTTTAAACCCCAGGTGGGTTATTGCAACTGGTGCAAGATCTTAGAAATCACTCCAAACTAAACGGTAGCCAAGTTTTGCGCTCGATTATGTTCCGTGCTTCCGGGTTTATCTTGGCGAGTTAGTAGCTCAAAAACACGATCTCCGATAGCCGCTTTCACTTCGGGTTCGAGTTCGTGAACTACATCGCGATTGATTTCAAAAGCGTAGTTTGCCTCGTCTACAATTTGTTGGGCGATCGCATCGTCAATGGGCAAAGCATTGAGGGTATCGCGGTATTTTACTTTGAAATCCCGTTTGGCTTCTACGGTAGGAAGTGCATCGAATTCGTGGAGTCCTGTACCTTGGTTTGGCGGCAATTCTAAAGCCGATCGAATGATATTTTTCAACGCTTGACCGCCGGAAAGATCGCCCATATAGCGGACGTAAGCGTGAGCGATTAGGCGTTCGGGTTGGGTGGCGGCAACTTCACGAATGCGATCGACGTATTTCTTCCCTTCTTCAGAGGGAGTAATGAGATCGCGCCAATCTTCCCCGTAATAAAATGCTAAATCTTCTTCCAATTTTGCCTTGCGGTTTAACTCAGGAAAATAGATCGCTCCAACGACGGCGTGCGCGTGGTAGCGTTGCAATTCTTCTTCCAACGTGCTGTAGACAAAGTATAGGTTTGCCAGCAACTTCCGCAAAGGTTCTTTTTCCACAATCCCTTTAATAAAGCATTTCATGAAAGCGGTATTTTCTGCCAGGGTGTGAGAATGCTTCGTTCCTTCGCGCAGTTGAGTGGCTAAGTTAGTTGTCATACTGAATATTCTCCAAATTTCAAAACAGAGCGTCAGCTTTGGTAACGTTTTAATACCATTTTTCTAAATTCCCGATGCTCGCAGAGCGGTCTTCGACCATCGAGATCGGTCTTTTTGGTTCCCCTTCTCCCAAAGTTGGGAGAAGGGGTTAGGGGATGAGGGCAATCTCACCCTTTTTGAAAAATGGTCTAATTGTCAGCTTTTGAAGAGGACGATCGCGGGGCAAAGACTTTAGAATGATTGCCCGAAAACAAGTGTTTCAATTGTTTTTTGGATCGACCCCCGCGATCAGTCTCAATTGCCTCGCCAGAGACTTGAGACTGGTCTGACAAATCAACAGGAGATCGGGTTGTCCGGTTCGGATAAAAATCGAATAAACTTTATTTAGCCATATAGCGATGAATATGTCAATCGAAATTAAATGGCAATTGGGACGAACCGTTTCTCGATTTCCGGCACGGTTTTTATTCTATCCATATATAGCTGTTTAGTTTATTAAGTTTTATAGCGCTCGATCGGAGGGACGATCGCGTAAGCTTTCCATCGCCCGATCGAGCAAATCGCAGCCTTCCGTCACCGTCGCCATCCGACTGAGGCGATCGCGCAATTCCGATGCCCCCACAAATCCCTTACAATACCAAGCCATATGCTTGCGAGCCTGCTGCACTCCCCGCGTGCCTTTGTATTCCCACAGTCCTTGCAAATGTTCCTTCGCGCATTCCAAGCGGTCTACAGGCATCGGTGGCGGCAGTCGTTCCCCGGTTTTCAGAAAGCGATCGATTTCTCCCACCAGAAACGGGTAACCCAGCGTTCCCCGAGAGCACATCACCCCATCCGCACCCGTTTCCTGCAAACACCGTACCGCCGACTCCACCGAAACGATATCGCCGTTGGCAATGACCGGAATATCCAACACCTCCTTGACGCGGCGAATCCAATCCCACCTTGCCGCACCGTTGTAACCTTGGGCACGAGTTCGTCCGTGTAGCGTCAGCAAACTCGCTCCCGCATCCTGCATCCGACGGGCAAAATCGAGGATGTTAATTTCCTCATCCGACCAACCGATGCGGGTTTTCACCGTTACCGGAACGGACACCGCACGCACCACCTCCGCCACGATAGACTCCGCCACTTCCGGTTGCCGCAACAGCGACGAACCGCCCCCTTTGCGGGTAATTTTATTCACCGGACACCCCATATTAATATCAACGGTATCCGCCCCTTCCGCTTCGGCTTTGCGTGCCGCATCTGCCAAAAAATCCGGGCGACAGTCGAATAACTGAATGCTAATCGGGCGTTCGTTGGGGTCGATTTCCATAATTTTGGGCAACTCCCGGACATGCTGCAAACTAGAAGCCTGTACCATTTCGGTATACATCATCGACTCGGGTGCATAGCGACGCACCAACCGCCGAAATACCAAATCCGTCACGCCGGATAGTGGCGATTGCAAGACGCGACTGCGAACTTCGACGGAACCGATTTTTAAAGGGGTTGCCAGTTTTTTGAGCATGAAATTGTTGTTCGTTATTGGTTATTTGAGACTAACTACTAACGATTACCGATGTACTGATCGACTTCAAAAGTGGATATATTTTATTGGGAATGCCTTGCCAAATTATGGCATCCAAGCTTTCCGAATCGCCGAATCTTTAATCTCGACTTTAAAACTTTAAAGTGTGTTGTGTTGGCGGATATTTTTTAGCTGTGAATCCTCGCTTCAGGGTGCAGTGTTGCTAGCAATTGACTTTCAACTTTTGCTAATTCTTCCAGGCGTTGCATCACCCGATCGCGATCGAAATAGGTCGTTGCCAAGACCCAATACGCTCCATAGTGACGGGCTTCCGATGCCATCAGACTGCGATAAAATTTAGCCAATTGGCGATCGGGCAATGCCTCTGCCAACAATCCCAACCGTTCGTGCGATCGCGCTTCGATCAAACCGGAAACCAGCAAAGAATCTAACATCCGTTCCGGTTCCTGCCGCCGAACTTGCGCCTTCAAACCCGCACCGTAAGGAGGAGGCGTCAGCGGCGCCAGGGCGATGCCGCGACGCTCTAAAATTTGGTTAACTTGCCCGAAATGCTCGAGTTCTTCCCGCGCGATTTCGGTAAGTTGATACACCAAAGCGGTACTCGATGGGTACCGACAGATTAAATTGAGGGCAACCCCCGCCGCTTTGCGTTCGCAATGGGAGTGATCCAGCAAAATCGTGTCGAGATGGGCGAGGGATTGTTCCACCCAAGCGTTTGAGGTCGGTGCTTTCAGATATTTGATAGTTGCGGGGGTAGGGGTCATTCTTAAATCTTCCGCAATTTTGACAGACAATAGGGACTACGATCTATTATCAATCCCTCGATTGTCCCTTGGACATAGCGTTTCCCAAATCAAATCTCCATGCCTGCCACCCTTGCCCTAATCGCCCACGATCGCAAAAAAGACGACATCGTTGAATTTGCCCGCCGCTATCGTGCCTTATTATCTCGCTACCGCCTGATCGCTACCGGAACCACCGGACAGCGCATCCAAGATGGGGCGAATTTGCCCGTCGAGAAAATGCTCTCAGGTCCCCTAGGCGGCGATGCCCAGATTGCCACCCAAGTAGCAGAGGGCAATGTCAGCGCCGTGATTTTCTTCGTCGATCCCCTATACGCGCAGCCCCACGAACCGGATATCCAAGCCCTCCAGCGCCTCTGTGCGGTGTATAACGTCCCCCTAGCGATCAATTTAGCCACGGCAGAAGCGATCGTCGATCGCCTGCGACAGAAATACATCGCCCGTCTGATTTTCAATCCCGTTGCCGGTCAAGGCAATGCCGAAGAGGATCTCAAGCTGATCCAACAGCTACTCAAACCCGCCATGGAATTAGAGGTGTGTTTGACGACACCGGAAATTAGCGCCCAACAACTCGCCCGAGAGGCGATCGAAGCCAAAGCCGACATCATTATCGCCTCTGGAGGCGACGGCACGATTTCCGAAGTTGCCGGGGTGCTGGTGGGGACGAATATTCCCCTGGGTATCATCCCTCGAGGCACGGCGAATGCGTTTGCGGTGGCGTTGGGCATTCCCGCTTACCTGACGCCGATTAGAAGTGCCTGTGAGGTGATTGTGGCAGGCAATACCCGCGTGGTCGATGCTGCCATTTGTAACGGTTCGCCGATGATTTTACTCGCGGGAATTGGCTTGGAAGCCGAAGCGGTCGATCGCGCCAACCGCGAAGCCAAAAATCGCTGGGGAGTCTTGGCTTACATTCACGCAGGCATCCAGCAGTTGCGGGAACAACGGCTGTTTGAAGTGGGCATCGAAGTCGATGGCGAACTCCGCACCTTCCAAGCCGCCGCCGTTACCATCGCCAATGCCGCCCCGCCCACGTCGTTGATGGCACAAGGGGGAGGTAACGTCATTGCCAATGACGGTTTTCTGGATATTACCATTGCTGCCCCTCCGGCGGATTTGCGGGCGCTGACGACCATGGCAAACTTGCTCGATGCCGCCTTGCGCAAAGTGCCAACCGATCGAGAAGATATCGTTACGTTCCGCGCCAAAAAGGTAAGAGCGATCGCCCAACCCCCACAGAAAGTGGTGTTAGATGGAGAAATCATCGGCACGACTCCGGTTGAGGTGGAGTGCGTTCCCCAAGGGTTGACGGTTCTCGCACCGCCCCTTTCTGCTACCCAGGAGTCGGCAACCGCAGAAGCGGAGGAAGCTTTAGAGGATTAATCTGACATTTTTGCAGAAAAATCAACTTATTAATTGATAATGTCGGACTGTCGATCTACCTTGAAAGTAGAAACATCACTCGACAGAGGCAACGCTATGCCCGATGGCGATATTGTCCACAACAGGCTCCCAACGAGGTATCAGAAGCCTTACAAGTGGCTTTGCGAGGGAAAGGCAAGCAGTATAGATGAATTCTATCGATCGAGATTTAAAGGAGGAAATGCTATGGCTACCAACATTCTGGAAAATATCGATCTACGGAACTTGGGGGTACTGTTGCAACAGGCGCGGAAGAAGTGCGGTATGACTCAAGCCGATGCCGCCAAGGTCATTGATGCGGCACGTACTACAATCGTGGCGATCGAAAAGGGAGAACGCCGTCTCAGACCCAATGAGTTGATTAAACTCGCTCGTGCTTACGGACGAGCCGTTAGCGACTTTGTACGACCTAGCCCGGTTATTGAGCCTTTCGAGGTTCAGTTTCGAGCCGCGTATCCAGTTAGCGATCTCGAAGAGGCACGAATTAATCCGATTATTCAGCGCTTAGAAGAGTTATGTCGAAATTATCTGGAACTCGAGCAAATAATGGATGCTCCCCTTCCTCGAAACTATCCTCAAGAATATGACGTAACTAATATGCCGATCGAAGCGGCAGCAGAAAGTATTGCGATCGCAGAACGACAGCGACTCGGACTTGGTGATGGTCCGATACCTATGCTGCGAGACCTCCTCGAACAAAACGTGGGACTCCGAATTTTTTACTTAAAAATGCCAGCAAAATACTCGGAGATTTACAGCTATGACGATCGACTGGGTGGCTGTATGGCAATTAATTTAGATCATTACGAAGAACGGCGGCGTTGGTCGATGGCACACGGATACCTACATTTCCTCGCTCATCGACGAAAAGCCGTAGTTGATTTCGACGGTCAATACCAAAGAATCCCAGAGACCGAGCGGTTAGCTGAGGCTTTCCCCAAATATTTTTTAATGCCCACCAGTGGTTTACTCAGACGATTTAATGATATGTATCGTACCCACAATAAGTTTACTCCCACCAATTTATTTACGCTCGCTCATTACTATGGGGTCTCTATAGAAGCACTGGTTTATCGATTGGAAGACATGAGACTTTTGCCATCTGGCACTTGGGATCGATTGCGCGATCGAGGATTGAAAGTCAGAAAAGTTCAACAAGATCTCGGTTTAGAAGATGTCCGGCAACGTACCGATGTAGTTCCCATTCACTATCAACATCTTGCTATTGAGGCGTTCGATCGGGGACTGATTACTGAAGGGCGATTTTCCGATTTGCTTGGGGTCGATCGCTTAGAAGCTCGGCGCATCGCCGAATCTTTACGAGAGAATTATTCAAGCGGAATGACTGAAGAAGAATCTATTCATTTAGATTTGTATCAGGCTTAGGAGTTTGGGGGTTAGTGATGCAAATTCGACACTCCCATGTCATTCTCGATACTTGTTTTCTTATAAACTTCTCTGCCTCTGGACATTTGATTGAAATTTTGCAATCTATTCCTGCTCGAGTTTTCGTGACTGAAACCGTAAGAGAGAAAGAACTCTTAACCCTACCAAATTTGAAAGATGAAGAAAATGCTATTCAATTTCATCAGGCGATCGAGCAAAAAATACTTTTAGTTGTAGATTTTGAGTCAGAAGCTGAAGAAGAACTATTTGTGAATTATGCTTATGAAATTGGCGATGATGGCGAATCAGCGACTGGTGCGATCGCAACGGATGACAAGAAGGCTACGTCTGTTTTTAAAAGAGAAGCTCCACATTTACAAATTTTATCAACATTAGAAATCGTTAAAAGCTGGTCAGAAAAAATAAATCTTTCTCCATCTGAATTACGTATTTTACTTAGCGATATAAGAGTTAAAGGACGATATCAACCCCCTAAAAATCATCCTTTACTCAGTTGGTGGGAGAATGTGATGAAATAATGCTGTAAATCCCGCCAAGTAAATCCCGCCAAGGGTTTAAACCCTTGGCTAATAGCTAAAGTCATCTAAAGATGACTGAAAAAACGAGCGCTCTCTAAAGAAATCCGGGTTCCCTCAATCCAATATCCTCGATCGCGCTGTTCGATATACTGTTTGGTTAGGGTGAGTGTTACTGTCATGAGTTGAAGGGTCGATCTGTAATGATTGAATTGTACTGTTCTCCGAGTATAAGCAGAATGTAATAAAAATTATCCACAGAATTACTTTGTAAGTTTAGCCTATTATCATCTTTCCAAAAAATAACCAAATAAACCAAACAATGTAGTGAATTATAACGATCAACCAGAATATAATCTGATACGATTGCTTAATGCTTTTATGGCGTAATTTTCGCTGAGCCGCAAATCCGCCTATCCATCCCCCTGCTAGCTCAAATAAATGTAGTGTTTCCTCTGAAATTCTCCAGTTTCCTCGTTTAGCACGAGATTTGTCTTCAGCATATAGAAAAAAAGGTTAGTAGACTCATCAATGGATAGAGAATTAACGGAAGTATATTCCCTGTTTTAATCGCAAAGTGAACCGATCCGATCAAAGGAAAAATCGATAGTAATAGCAATTTTAGGATAGGAAGGGGGTAGACCGGAAAAGCCTGAGATTTTGCGAGATTTCTTGAAGAGTTAGACGCCGAACTTGACTTTTTTCTTGCTCCTAAAATAAAGGCATTGCAAGCACGAATTTTCCCATCTCGATCTGTTGCTGTATAGTAGTAGATCGTATCGTTAACTTGAGGACGACGAGTTGCATCGTTGAGTTCCGAGATATGTAGAAAAATATCTGAACTCCCATCAAGAGGTTGAATAAAGCCAAACCCACGTTCATCGTTCCATTTTTTGAGTTTACCTTTATATAGATTAGATTTCATAGAGTTATTTAATCTTCCATTCCCAAAACCTTTACCAAAAACGCCCACTTATCGGCAATTTCTTCAATCACTTTCGCCGTAGGTTTTCCGGCACCATGTCCGGCTTTGGTTTCGATGCGAATCAGTAATGGATTCTGCCCCCCGTCAGCGGCTTGTAAGGCAGCAGCAAATTTGAAACTGTGGGCGGGAACCACGCGATCGTCGTGGTCGGCGGTGATAATCATCGTGGCAGGGTATGCTGTTCCCGGTTTGAGGTTGTGGAGGGGAGAATAGGCGTAGAGGGCGGCAAATTCTTCGGGATTGTCGGGGGAACCGTAGTCGGAACACCACGCCCAGCCGATGGTAAACTTGTGGAACCGCAGCATATCCAACACGCCGACTGCGGGAAGGGCGGCGGCAAACAAGTCGGGTCGCTGGGTCATGCAAGCCCCTACCAACAAGCCGCCATTGCTGCCACCACCGATCGCTAATTGTCCCGCATTTGTGTAGCCGTTGGCAATCAACCATTCTGCCGCCGCGATAAAATCGTCGAATACGTTCTGTTTGTTCAGCTTGGTTCCGGCTTGATGCCAAGCTTCGCCGTATTCGCCGCCGCCGCGTAGGTTGGGAATCGCCAGAACGCCGCCGAGTTCCATCCACACCAGTTGTCCGACGGAAAAGCTAGGGGTGAGGGAAATATTAAATCCGCCGTAGCCGTAGAGATAAGTGGGATTTTTCCCATTGAGTTCTAACCCGGTTTTATGGGTTATGAACATGGGAATGCGAGTTCCATCTTTGCTGGTATAAAAAACTTGTTGGGTTTCGTATTGGGTAGGATCGAAATCGACGTGAGGCTGGCGATAAATTGTACTTTCTCCGGTGGTTAAATCGTAGCGATAGATGGTTGTCGGGGCAGTAAATCCGGTGAAGCTGTAGAAGGTTTCAGTGTCGTATCGCTTGCCGCCAAATCCACCGACGGAACCGATGCCGGGGAGTTCGACTTCGCGGACGAAAGAACCGTCGAGGTTGAAGATTTTGACTTGGCTGCGGGCGTCTTTTAGGTAGGTGGTAACGAATTGATTGTTGAGGATGTTAATGCTTTCTAAAACGTCGTCGGTTTGGGGGATAACTTCTGTCCGTTCGCCCGTTTTCGTATCGATCGCAATCAACCGACCCCGAGGCGCATCGAGATCGGTTCGCAGCCAAAAGATCGCACCATCGTTATCGATGAAACTGTACTCAGCTTCAAACTCGGAAATCAGTTCTATAACTGGGGAATTCGACGCAGTTAAATCTTTATAGAATAGTAAATTTTTGGGATCGGTTCCCTTCCAGACTGATATAATTAGATAATTGCCATCTTCGGTGACAAATCCGCTAAATCCCCACTCCTTCTCGTCGGGGCGATCGTAAATCAGCGTATCTTCCGATTGTTCTGTTCCCAAACGGTGATAGTACAGCTTTTGGAAGTAGTTGGTATCTTCAAACTGCGTTTTTTCGTTGGGTTCGTCGTAGCGACTGTAGAAAAAGCCTTGGTTATCGTGCGTCCAAGATGCGCCGCTAAATTTAATCCATTTCAAGAGATCGCCTAAATCTTCCCCAGTTTCGATATCTCGAACTTTCCATTCTTGCCAATCGGAACCAGAACTGGATAATCCGTAAGCTAAATAGTTGCCATCTTCGCTGATGGCGTAACTTGAAAGGGCAACAGTTCCATCTTCTGAAAGCGTGTTGGGGTCGAGGAGGACTCTCGGTTCGCCGTCGAGAGAAGGAAGGACGTATAACACGCTTTGGTTTTGTAACCCATCATTTTTAAAGTAAAAATAACGATCGCCTTCTTTAAACGGGGCGCTGTATTTTTCGTAGTTCCAGAGTTGGGTAATCCGTTCCTTGAGGAGATCTCGTTGGGGGATTTGTTCTAAATATCCAAAGGTGACTCGATTCTGCGCTTCTACCCATGCTTTGGTCTCCTCCGAATCCGGATCTTCCAACCAGCGATAGGGATCGGCAACGGTGACGCCGTGGTAGTCGTCGAACTGTTCGATTTTACGAGTTTCGGGGTAGGAAAAAGCGCGAGCGGAGTCGGACATAATCGAATTGAATTGGGAACGTTCTTTAATGTAGCATTTGATCGCTATCTTAAAAATAAATAGAATTCGATCGCAAATCCCGATCGCCACCTCTAAATTGAGAATTACATTGAAGATTTACTTGACCGATGAGGATACCCCACCCATGAAACGTTTAAGGATGTTCCCCGTAGCCATCGCACTAATGGCAATGGCACTGGTGGGTTGCGATGAGGTTGACAGCGGATCGTCTGCATCTCCCGAATTGACCGCCACGCCGACACTCGCGCCGACGAGTGCGACAACCCATTCCCCTCAACCGACGGCAACTCCTCCGGTTAAAGAAAGTCCCGCCTCTCCTGCCGCGACAACTCCCCCCAATTCTCTCAAGGCAGCAACCATTGAAACCCTAAGCTGCGAAATAACCATGGCGCGAGTCAACGATCCCGACGGACCGCTGAACGTGCGATCGCAACCGGATACCACGGCGAATAACGTCGTCGGCACACTGGAAAATGGCACGATGGTAACGGTGGCATCCGAGCAGAATGGGTGGTTGCAAATTACCAATCCGGTGGCTGGATGGATTTCCCAAAGTCGCACTGAGAGTAGCTGTTCGCAAAAAGTGGCGCGAGTGAATTTTACGCCGGGTTCCGTTGCGTTTAAATTGAGCGATCGCATTTTGGGTTCCGGAAGTCACCGCTACAGTTTCGCCGCCACCTCCGGTCAAACCCTGACCATTACGGCACACGAAGGACCTTTACCGATCGTGTTAGCACCCAATGGTGGGGAATTGAATGCCGATTCTACTTTAAACGGCGCTTCGACCTGGACGGGCTCTTTAAACGCTAGCGGCGAGTATATTCTCGATTATCCATCGAATTTTCGCGGGTTTACTTACGAAACATCGGTGGAATTGAAATAGTAATGGGTAATGGGTGCAAGCCAACGTCAGTTCGGGTTAAGAACGCAATCGATCTCTTTTCTGGCATTACCCATTATCTACCCTCACCGCCAATTGTCCGATCGCCTACTGAGGTTAAATTTCGTCTAACGACGGACTGCCGCGCAGTTGATCTTCGATAAACTCCTGGATGCGGTGGCGGTAGTGCCGCAAAGTATCGTCTGCCCAGGCGCGTTCTTCGCTGTTGGTGAAGATGTGAACCAGGGGTTCCCCGGCATCAGGCAGTACCAACACCCAACTATCGCTGTAAGAGTCGCAGACTTTCACCCCGTCGATCAGTTCTACCTCCGATGCCGGGTGAGTTTCCACCATGTAACGCATTAGAGCGCCTTTCACCTTCCAAGGGCAGCGAATGGTACAACTGCGGTGGTAAACTCGGGGAATTTCAGCGCGCAGTTGCCCGAGCGATCGCTGCTGGGTGGTTTGCATTTCGATCAGCTTGGCAATGCAGAACATGGCATCGAATCCCGGATGCAGTTGGGGAAAAATAAACCCCATTTCCCCACTGCCACCGAGGACGACATTGGGATTGTTGTCGCACGCTTCCATCAACTCCATGGGAACGTTTTTGGTGCGGATCACCGTCGCGTCGTGGCGGCGGGCGATTTGTTCGATCGCACTGGAAGCATGTACCGGAACTACCACCGTCCCCCGAGGGTTTTCCGTCAGCATCATGTGAACCATCAACGCCGTTAGCAGTTCCCCCCGAATCGGCATCCCCGACTCGTCTACTAAAATTAACTGCTCTCCGTTGGCAGAAACTTGCGCCCCAAAATTCGCCCGCAAGGCTTCCACCACCTGTCCCAATTGCACCAGCAACCTTTCCTTCTCTTCGTTGGACAGCGTGCGTTGGTTCAAGCTGGCGTTGAGGACGACGGCATCGCAATCGAATTTCGCCAGGAGTTGGGGCAAAACTGCTCCAGAAACGGCGTAACTGTAGTCGATGACTACTTTAGCGTTACTGTAGCGAATGGCTTCGACATTTAAGAGTTTCTCGAACCCGGTACTGTAAATTTCCAGCATTTGCCGGGGATAGACCATATTGCCGATTTCGGAGACGGGAACCCGTCGGATATCTTCTTTGAAATAGGCGCCTTCGATTTTTTTCTCGGTGGCTTTTTTGATATTGATGCCTTTGGCGTCGAAAAATTCGATCAAAATGAAGTCGGAGCGATCGGGATGAACGCGCACGTGAATGCCGCCGAGAACGCCGAGAGAGGGAATGAGCGATCGAGTAATGGGAATTGCTGTCGATTCTAAATTCTGGATGTGCACCCCCACCGACATCAAGCCGGAAATCATGGAACGGGTCACCATCTGGGAAATATTGCGCTGGTCGCGAGAGACGGCAACCTGAGAGCCGATTTTCAGCGTCGATCCGTATGCTGCCCCCAATTTCACGGCAAATTCGGGCGTGATATCGATGTTGGCAAGTCCGCTGACCCCTCGCTGACCGAAGAGGTTGCGGTGCGCCGTTTGACCCCAAATCAGATTGATATTTAAAATCGCTCCAGACTCGACCTTTTTGCTCGGCCAAACCCTGACGCCAGGGCTGATTTGCGCTTCTTCTCCAACTGTAGACAAGGCTCCTACTACCGCTCCTTCTAAAATTTGCGCTCGCCGATCTACGCGGGCTCCCCGAGAGATAATGCAGCCTTCGAGGTTGGCTTCTTCGCCGATAATCGCCCCGTTCCAAATAATCGGTCGTTTTAACTCGGCATCCGCGCCGATCGTCACGTTATCGCCGATTATCGTTCCCGCTTCCAAATGCGCCCTCGGTCCGATGCGACAGTTACTACCGATCAAAACTGGGGGATCTAGCTTTGCCGTTTCATCGATAAAGGTATTTTGCCCCACCCAGATACCGGGAGACTGTTCCTCATAAGCAAAATCGATTTTGACTTTCCCTTTGAGTCCGTCGTATTGCGCTTCGCGGTAGGCTTCTAAATGCCCGACATCGCACCAATACCCATCGGCAATGTAGCCGTACATGGGTTCTCCTTTATCCAACAGCAGCGGAAATAATTCTTGAGAAAAATCGCATTCTTGGTTAGCGGGGAGATATTGCAACACTTCGGGTTCGAGGATATAAGTTCCAGTGTTGACGGTATCGGAGAAAATTTCGCTGGAGGAGGGTTTTTCCAGGAAGCGCACGATGCGATGGTTTTCGTCGGTGATGACGACACCGAATTCTACGGGATTGGGGACGCGGGTGAGAACGAGGGTCGCTTTCGCTCCTTTGCGATAGTGAAAGTCGATCGCCGCACTGAGGTTGAAATCGGCAATGCTATCGCCGCTGATCACTAAAAAGGTATTATCGAGCCAATCTTCGGTATTTTTAACGCAACCTGCCGTTCCCAGGGGTTGGTCTTCTTCGACAGCGTAAGTCATCTGCACGCCGAAGTCTTTGCCGTCTTGGAAGTAGTCGCGCATGACATCGGGAAGGTAGTGCAACGTCGCGATAATTTCGGTGATGTGATGTCGTTTGAGTAAATTAATAATATGTTCGGCGATCGGACGGTTGAGAATCGGAACCATGGGTTTGGGCAAATCACAAGTGAGCGGTCTCAAGCGCGTTCCCGAACCGCCAGCCATCAGTACTGCTCGCATAATATCTCCTAGGGTGATGGTGCTATTCGATCGTGTCTTCGGTCAGGTGGGGTTTGAAGGGTTCGTTAGAGTCCCTGGGTGTTGGGCATTCCGATTTTCCTCGTCCGACTCAACCCGTTCCGTTCCCGCAGGCAAACTCGAGGATCTGCTTTCTACCACCGCCGATGCCGCGAGTCTGACTCCAGCCATCGGAGCGACGGGATGTTTCTGGGGTGATCGCCCGATGACTACCCGAACTGACGAGTGCTTACATTTTAAGATATCGGAGGAAGCCGTCTATCTCAAGTCGATCGCATCGATTAGAATGAACGTCAGAAGGTAATCGGTAATCGGTAATACCAAGAGATCCGCTCTCAAACTCGAGCTAAAATTAACATAGGCGATCGAGGGAGCCGAACTGAAGAGGATCGGTGTGTCGTTTTCAGACAAAATAAAACTGCAAAACATCGCCCAGAATCCCAGATCGAGACTGCCCTCCGTTACCCCAAACTATTCGATTCATCTTGACTTGATCGTGTTTTAATTTAAGGAGTTAATCGTATGGGAACTTTAATGGGTATTGTTGCTGCCATTATGTATGTAGGTGGCGTCTGGAAATTTTGGCGTGGCTTCCATCGTACTAGTTTTGAAAAAAGCTTCGGCAATCAATTTACCCTCTCCTTATTATGGCCCGTATTACTAATTGCCAATAAATCCTATCGCAGAAATTTTACAAAAGCTCTCAAAGGTGGGCGGTAATTTATTCGTCATTAGTCATGGGTCATTTGGTTTTGGGGGTTTGGGGTTGGTTATTGGTTGTCGTAGGGGAGGGTTTTGAGCAAGAATTGTGGGTTAAGTTCCATTAATCTATCGCTAAACCCGCCCCTACAGTTGCTAGTTGCTTTTCCCCTCACATCCTTACCTCCCCACCCTCTTCTTCCCTCGCTGCTCCTGCTTTCTACTCTCCTGAACTCCTGTAACTCCTGTAACTCCTGTAACTCCTTAGAAAATGTCCAAACCCACCGATCGACCCTCCACCTTCTACGGCATTCCCAACGATGATTGGCAAGCTCGAATTTCGCGGTTAGCCGAACGCTTCAATCGGGAATATCGGGGGGAAACTTTTGAATTGCCCGAGGAAGTAGAAGCCATGCCGATTTTTCGAGATTGGGCGGCAGGGAAACTGCAATCGAAAATGGCCTCGCGGTTTTGGGAACTTGCCGAACCGAAAAAAAATCAGCGCTGTTTGGATCTCGGTTGCGGGGTCAGTTTTTTAATTTATCCGTGGTGGGAATGGGGTGCATTTTTCTACGGTCGAGAAATTAGTAATGTCGCGCGAGATGCCCTCAAAGCTAGAGCGCCCCAACTCAATTCCAAACTGTTTAAAGGGGTAGAATTAGGGGCAGCACATGAGTTAGAAAATGAGACGATACAGTTTGATTTGGCGATCGCCACGGGCTTTAGTTGCTATTTTCCACTAGAGTATTGGGAGAAAGTTCTATCTGCTGTCAAAAGGGTTCTCAAACCGGGAAGTTCGTTCGTGTTCGACGCGATCGATCCCGATGCGCCCTTAGCAGAAGATTGGGCGATTTTGGAAACCTATTTGGGGGCGGAGGTGTTTTTAGAACCGCTGGCAGAATGGGACAAGTTATTGAAGTCGGTAAAAGTTAAAAAGATCGATCGACGTGATGGTGAGTTGTTTGCACAGTATAAAGTTCAGTGGTGAGTTGATAGCGTTTCTCAATTGAATGAGAGACGTTCGATTCACCCCAATTGTAGGGGTGAATGGCATTCGCTCTTCCATGTATACCTTTAAATGAAGTGGCAATCAGAAAAAAAGGCGATCGATTAATCGATCGCCCGTACCCGCATTGATTGGAGTTGAGAACTACTGAATTCTTCTTCAATTATTGCCTTTCATCGGGTCGACAATATAGCGAAACTCATCATCGGAGTTCCACGGACCCCGTTCGTCTTTGCCATTCGTCGATAAGTTGTAGTAGATATCGACCGTTTCATCGGGTTGAATGTTACCAAAGAAGGGATCGGTTAACTTCCCGATCGACTCTAATGCCTTCATAAACATTTTAGTATGGGAAATTTCCCGCGTTAACAAATGCACCAACGTTTCCTTGGTAGATTCATCAGGCGCTATTTTAATCAAAGATTCGTAAGTTTGTCGTGCGCCTGCTTCTGCGGCGATATTGGCTCGCAAATCGCGGACGACATCGCCCCCTTCATTCAGATAAGTTGCCGTCCAAGCGGAACCTTGGGAGTCGAGGAAGTGAGGTCCTTGTCCCCGAACTGCAAATAACGTGCTTTTGTAAGCATCGGTTTGATCCGCATTCTTAGTATGGACTTCGATCAGTTTGCCAATCATTTCCAAGTGACTAAACTCCTCGATGGCAATATCTTGCAGCATATCCTTAATCCCGGCGTGTTCGACGTGGAAAGATTGCACCCAGTATTGCAATGCTGCCGACAATTCGCCCGTCGCACCGCCGAATTGCTCTAACAACAGTTGCGCGAAACGAGGATCGGGATCTTTGACATTAACGTCTTTATTGATGAGTTCTTTTTTATGGAAAAACACTGAAAAAATCTCCTTGGGGTAACGCGAGCGATTTGGCTGGGTTGGCTCTGCGCTGTTTTGAGGTTTCTGGTTTGTATCGTAACAAAGTACCTTCGCTTGCGCTCTCTGTCGATCGATAGAAAAGAAGGCGAAATCGATCGCGAAAATTTACACCCTAGGAGATAGAGTTCGTAGAATTAAGGATGAATCTGACTTAAAATCAATCTGAGGCGATCGTAGTCGTCTTTGAGGAGAAGGCTGAGCATTCGTCCGGCGGCAACCAGCCAATCTCGATCGGCTTTGCGGTATTGATAAATTTGCCGAATTGCCGCTGCCGTTAAGGCTTCCACGGGTGCACTGGCAACTTGCAGGAGCGTTCGCAGAAAATCCAGATCTTCGCTGAAGTGAATGACTTCTTCGGGGGTGCAGTAGTAAACGGCTTGGTGGATTTGCGGCGGTCGGGGGGGCAAGTATTGGTAGACAATGCTACTAAGTTCGCCAGCGTTCACAGGAGGGGGTGTAAACCCAACGATCGCCGCGCGAAATTCGGTTTTCAGCATGGCGAAAATTTGCGGCTGTTGTTCTCGCAACTCCGGTAAGGATAGCCCCAAAGCTCTGGCTCGGTGGACGGAATCGATCGGGCTGGTGGTGGCGTGGTAAACTGCGGCGTAGACCTGGTTTCCCGAGTCCTCATCGGTGGACTTCACCCAACTGCCGAAGGGAGGCATGGCTGGAAATGCTAAATCTTCCGGTTCCAGACATTGCGCCAAAAACTCCGTCGTGGCAGTTTCGATGACCTCGGCGAAGTGGTTGGGCGATCGCTCCCCTCCGGCAAATTGCGGCAATGGCAGTCGCATGGACGATTTCTGCTCTATTTTTTCACTCGTCCGGCAGTGGCATCTACCAGTTCTAATTCGGAAAGGCGGAAGGTGACGGAGTGATCCCAATTGCCGCCTTCAAAGAGGACGGAAGCTTTGCCATCGCTAATCCGCTGGACTAAGCCCTGAAATTGGTAGTAGATATCGTTAGGGTTGGTGACGACAACTGCCGAACCGGGTAGAATCATGGTTTTTCAACGGGAGTGAAACTGGAAAATTGCTGTTATCTAGCTTATCGCAATCTTCCCAGTCTATGGCGGTTTCCCCGCCCCGAGGCGATCGCCCCGACAGACGCTCGCACCGCCCCTATCTGTCAATCCCCCTGGAGGGTAGAACAAATTCACCCGATCGGGTGAAGCGACTCCAGGGGGAGAACGATATACTTTATTTCATTACCAGACCTTTGATTGCCCTATCTCTGTTGGATAGGGTCTTTATTTTTTTTGGGGAGATTTGGTAATCTGCCGCGTTTCCTCCAACCGAGCGCAGAAGGCAGAAGGAAAAAGACCGCTCGATCGAGGTTTGAACGTTCGCCTCCGTCCTCGCTGTTCTGGGGACGATGATTGACCGCTATTGTAAGTGATAAGTATACCGCACCGCACTCTCATTCACCAATGACCAATGGTCACTCTTCTCGACTGATTGGCTTCGTTGTGAAGTTTTTTTGGGGCTGAAACAGCCTATCTTTTATATTTTCTTCATACTAATAAAGAAAATATAAAATTTTTTGATAACGACATATAAATAAGATAATTTGGAACATTTTTTATTTTTATAAATAGAGACATCGGTCTTGAATTTGCGGGAAATGGGGAGAATTGACGGTGAAAACCCGTTTTATCGTCAGTGAAAACTTGAAGTAGAAGGGGAAGTTTCGGGTTTGAAGAGTGGGACGAACGCCCGATCGGTAGAGTATAGAAAAGCCAAACCGATCTCTTCAACTGTGGCGGGGAACGAATCTTGCTTTAAGCATCCAGCTATTAAGCGTCAATGTATATCGTGTAACCCACGTCGGGTGGTGGGTTACGGCACGGATTCAAACGGATGGGTTTTGCCGACAAATTATCCCCGTACCTAACTCATCCTACGAAACTTGTGAATTGGGAGAGACGGGGCGATCGGATGAGAAAACTCGCAGGTTCCACCCGCCCCGATCTTCGCGAACCATAATACAGATACTACAATCTTTGACAAATCGATCGCCCCCACCTGTGCACTTCCCGATCCGGAATGTGCCACAATAACCTTGCAGACCATAGACAGATAATATCGATCCAGTAGGAGAGCGTTTCGTGGAGTCCCGATATAACCCCGCATCCATCGAATCTAAATGGCAGCAAACCTGGGCGCAAGACGGTTTGGATCGCACCCCCCAAGATAGCGACAAACCCAAATTTTATGCCCTGTCCATGTTCCCGTACCCGTCGGGAAACTTACACATGGGTCACGTGCGTAACTATACCATTACCGATGCCATCGCCCGTCTGAAGCGGATGCAGGGATATCGCGTGTTGCACCCCATGGGGTGGGATGCCTTCGGACTTCCGGCGGAAAATGCGGCGATCGATCGCGGCGTTCACCCGGCGACGTGGACGAACCAAAATATCGCTCATATGAAGCGACAATTGCAACAGTTGGGATTCTCCCTCGACTGGGAACGGGAAGTTGCGACCTGCGCTCCTGATTATTATAAGTGGACGCAATGGATATTCTTGCAATTTTTCGATGCGGGTTTGGCGTACCAGAAAGAGTCAGCGGTGAATTGGGACCCCATCGACCAAACGGTATTGGCGAACGAGCAGGTAGACAGCGAAGGGCGATCGTGGCGTTCTGGGGCGAAAGTGGAACGTAAATTACTCAAGCAATGGTTTTTCAAGATCACTGACTACGCCGAACAGTTGTTAAACGATTTGGATAAGTTGTCGGGATGGCCCGATCGAGTTAAAGTGATGCAAGCGAATTGGATTGGCAAATCCATCGGTGCTTACTTAGAATTTCCGATCGTCGGCAGCGAGGAAAAAATCGGCGTCTTCACCACCCGTCCCGATACCGCCTATGGCGTGACTTATGTGGTTTTGGCGCCGGAACACCCGCTTACCCAGCGCGTTACCTCCGCAGACCGGAAAGATGCGGTAGCAGCGTTTGTCAAAGAAGTGGGGGAAGAAAGTGAGATCGATCGCACTGCCGAAGACAAACCCAAACGCGGCATCCCCACCGGAGGCACGGCGATTAACCCCTTCACCGGAGAAGAAATCCCCATCTGGATTGCCGATTACGTCTTGTACGAATACGGCACGGGTGCGGTGATGGGAGTTCCCGCACACGATACCCGCGATTTCCGCTTCGCCACGGACAACCAATTACCCATTAAAACGGTCATCGTTCCCGAAGGAGAAGACGCGGCAAAACCCTTAGAAGCTGCCTATACCGAAGCGGGAGTGATGGTCAATTCCGGACAGTTCGACGGCACTCCCTCAGTAGAAGGCAAGCAAAAAGTTATCGAATACGCCGAATCGCAAGGGTTCGGCAAAGCGCGAATTCAATACCGCTTGCGAGATTGGTTGATTTCCCGGCAACGGTACTGGGGGGCGCCGATTCCCATTATTCACTGTCCCGATTGCGGTGCGGTTCCGGTTCCTGAAGACCAACTCCCGGTTCGATTGCCGGAAGATGTGGACTTTTCCGGGAAAGGGGCGTCTCCCTTGGCGAAGTTGGAAAACTGGGTGAACGTTCCCTGTCCCAGTTGCGGCACTCCGGCGAAGCGGGAAACCGATACGATGGACACCTTTATCGATTCGTCGTGGTATTTCTTGCGTTACACCGATGCGAATAACGATCGCCAAGTGTTCGACGAGACTAAGGTTAACGATTGGATGCCTGTGGATCAATATGTAGGTGGTATCGAACACGCGATACTACATTTGTTGTATTCCCGATTTTTTACCAAGGTTTTGCGCGATCGCCGATTGTTGAATTTCGACGAACCGTTCTCTCGGTTGTTAACTCAAGGCATGGTGCAGGGGTTAACCTATATGAACCCCAACAAAGGGGGGAAAGATAAGTGGATTCCGTCCCATTTAGTCGATGCCAACGACCCCAAAGATCCCCAAACTGGGGAGCCTTTACAACGCTTGTACGCCACCATGTCCAAGTCGAAAGGCAACGGCGTCGCACCGGAAGATGTAGTGTCGAAATACGGCGTGGATACGGCGCGGATGTTCATCCTGTTTAAAGCCCCGCCGGAAAAAGATTTGGAATGGGACGATGCGGATGTAGAAGGGCAATTCCGCTTCCTGAATCGAGTTTGGCGTTTGGTTCATGAATTTGTCTCTTCTCCCAAAGGGACAAAAAATAACGGACAATTGACCAAACCCGAAAAAGATTTGCGCCGCGCCATCCATACGGCAATTTTAGAAGTTACCGAGGATATGGAAGGTGACTATCAGTTCAACACGGCAATTTCCGAGTTGATGAAGTTGAGCAATGCGTTAACCGACGCGCCTTGTAAAGATTCCCCCGTTTACGTAGAAGGCATCGAAACCTTAATTAAATTGATGGCTCCCTTTGCCCCCCACATTGCCGAGGAGTTGTGGAACGAAATCGGACATTCCGATTCGGTTCATCACCAAGCTTGGTTAGAAGTTGATGAAAGTGCTTTAGTGGTCGATGAAATTACCCTGGCTATTCAGGTGATGGGTAAAATGCGCGGCACGATTCAAGTTCCGGCGAATTTGGATAAAACCGAGTTGGAAAAACTGGCGCGCGAATCGGAAGTCGCCCAGAAACATATTGCTGGGAAGGAGATTAAAAAGGTGATCGTGGTTCCTAATAAGTTGGTCAATTTTGTGGTTGTTTAATTAGGGGTCATGGGGAATGGGTTTCAATCCCCAATCCAACACCCAATCCCCAGGGGTCTCGAAAATGATTATCGTACAATAACTGTTTATAGCTACGCCCCTAACCTAGAATACCACAAGTCGAAAACCCTGTAAACTCGTTCTCTTAATGCTCCCATTCTCAATAAATGGGGCGAATTTTGGGGCGATCGCGGGGTTGTCCGGAGTTGGCGACACTTTGTTGGAGACGCTTTGCGATCGAAATTTTCTAGCCGCAACTAGATGAGCTTTTGGGCAGAAGGCAGAAGGAAAACCATTGATGGGTCTGGATGTCCCGTTTTGCCTTTGTCCTAAGCACCATGCGCTTAGCTATACAAGGAACGAGCGATCGCGAGAGCGTAAAAGCTTAGCGATTCGCGCAAGGTTCCCCGTGACAGAGATTGACTTCTACCAAAACGTGAGCGAGATGGGGAATCGATGCAAGTAAACTTTTGTAGTATTGCGGGGGTTGAGGGTCGTGAGTCACCAGAGAAATCGTCGCGGCTAAATGATGCTGACTGACGTGCCAAATGTGTAAATCGACAATGCGATTGTCCGCATCGTCTTCGATCGCCGTGACGATCGCCAATTGGGTCGATTTCTCGATGCCTCCATCCAGCAAAATCGAGCCAGTATCGCCAACCAAACCATAAGACCATTTGGCAATGACGATCGTACCGACTAATCCCATTGCCGCATCCATCCACACCCAACCCAGAAACTTGCCGCTTAATAAAGCCACAATTGCCAACACCGAAGTGAGAGCATCGGCTAAGACGTGAATGTAAGCCGCGCGTAAGTTGCGATCGTGATGGTGATGGTGAGGATCTTGGGCAGCGTGAGGGTGATTCTCCTGCAATAAAACCGCACTGACGAGATTGACAACTAACCCAATGGCAGAAATGCCGATGGCTTCGTCAAACTGAATCGTTTGGGGATCGAAAAAGCGACCGACAGACTCCATCCCCATCATCAAAGCGACGACGGCAAGGGCAACCGCGCTGGCAAATCCTCCCAAGATGCTCGCCTTTCCGGTGCCAAATGTATATTGAGGGTCGTTGGCATGATTGCGAGCGTATTGATAGGCAAAAACCGCTATCCCAAATGCAGCCACGTGGGTTGCCATATGCCAACCGTCAGCCAGCAGCGCCATCGAACCCCAAATCGTTCCGGCGACAATTTCGGCAACCATCGTCACCGCCGTCAGCACCATCACGAGTTTGGTATTTTTCTCGGCACGATCTCCGCCAACCTGAAAGTTGTGAGCGTGTTGCCATTCTTCGAGAGTATGGAAGTGCATCGAACTTTGAGAACCGGAATTTTGGCGAACCAATAGCATCTAGCTTATCAAATCTCGCTGTCAACGATCGGCTGAGGCGATCTCTTCTTGCACCCCCTATATTTTTACGGGAGATTGGCGGTAAGCTGGAACCGATATGGAGGTAGAAGTCCACAATTGGTTGCGATCGTTCTTGAGGTCGTCCGGCGACCCAGTTTGGCCCCATCATTTGACGATGGGTCGGTTGGTGGCGCGGGCGTTGCGGTTGGGACGCAGCGCTTTGATTCAGACGGGATCGTTTGCCGAGGGGGACGGACGGTATCGGTTAAGCTATCTCCTCCCGTTGTTGATGGGTTCAGATCCGGCGTTGTTGGTGGTTCCCGAGTCGTTGCATTCGCAGTTACTCGAAGTGGAGATTCCCAAGTTGCAGGGGTGGGGTCAGTTCGAGAAATCGGTGGTGGCGGGCGAAGCTTGGGAGGCGGGGTTTGAGGGCTTGCTGGTGGTGTCTCCCCAAGTGTGGCTGAGCGATCGGCTGCGAGGGGGCGATCTCTTTGGGTCGGGAATTCCCACGGTATTCGACGGGGCAGACGATTTGGAACGGTGGACGCGGGAACTGCTGACGGTGGCGTTGGGTTCCGGGGACTGGGAGGCGTTGATGGCGGCGCGTGCCGATGCTGCCGATGCCATTCGCGACGCGCGGGTGCGACTGACTAAAGCGGCATTTCAACACCCGGCAAATCCTTACGATTGTTACTTACTCGATGCAGCCGAACAAAAGATTCTGGAGGAGTTGCACTCGACACTGCGGGATGGAGGGAACTCGTCCTCACTTCCTCCGGCTTGGGATGCGTTTTGGGAAGGCTTTTACTCGGAGAACCCATCGATTTGGATCGATCTCGATCGCGCTTCGGGCAAGTTTGTCCTGTCTGCGTGTCCGGCGGATATCGCCCCGATTTTGCGTCCGATTTGGCAGCAGCAGCCGATCGTGGTCGTGGGTGGGGCGCTGGATGTGGAGGCGAAGGCGACGATCTATCGGCAACGGGTGGGATTGCCGGATCTGACTTGCGTCAAGTTTGTGCCCGATCGCCAGAACGAATCGATCCACCTTTACTTGCCCGACGGTTTGCCCCTGCCGAATACGCCGCAATTTCAGGAATCGCTGATTCGGGAACTGCATACGTTGATTCGGGTGAGTACGCGATTTGCATCGGCAGTGCGTTCTCCCATCGTTATTCTGGTGGGGGATACGCCGTTGAAGGCGATCGTCGGTTCGGTGCTGGCAGCGGAGTTCGGCTCGCGGGTGCGGGTGGAGCCGACGGAGTTGGCGGACGATGGGATTTTGGTTGCGGGTTGGGAGTTTTGGCGGAATGCTCAAACCCAGTTGTCGCCGCCTCGGTTATTGGCGATCGCCACTTTACCCCTACCTTCTCTAGAAAATCCCCGCGTTGCCGGACGGGTGTTGCATTACAAGCAGCAACGCCAGGACTGGTTCCGGTTCTATTTGCTGCCGACGGCACTGGGGGAATTGCAACGGGCGATCGCCCCAGTTCGTAACGGTTGCGGCGTGGTGGCACTGTTGGATACGCGGGTGTTGCACCGCAGTTACGGGTCGCAAATTCTCTCGGCGATCGCTCCCATGGCGCGGATTAATTATATCGATGCCAGTTTGTTTGGGATGGATTAACGATCGATGTCGGATTGATCGTTAACCTTCTCGCACCATCCAAACTAGAAAACCTAAGATTTGTTCGACAGGAGGAAGTGCGTATATCGTCAAATCGATCGAGATTGTTTGCCCTTCAAGCTTGAGAAATTGCCACTGTATCCCGTTACTGACGCTACCATAGATGGTGGAAATTGGCTGATTTTTAGCTTCGTTAAACTTTTGAGCTGCAACCATCTCGGCAACACATTGACCAATTCCCGTTTTCAAATCAGCTTGTTTGGCTTCCACAATGATTATAGCAGGTGCTTCAATTGCCAACATTTCTGACGAGCGACTGATGAGAAAATCGCAACGTCCGTTCAGTCCTAAATTTTCATCAATTGTAAAATCTTCTCCCGAAAATAAGCTAATTTTTCTATCTAAAATTCGTCGAATCTCAACGAGGATTGGCATAATAATTAACTCTGATCGCGCTTTTTCACTGCCCGTAGCAATGGCAATCGGCACAGTTTCTTCTAAATAATCTTTTAGAGTGACTGACGGTGCTATCGGCTCGACTCTCGGCAAAAAGCGAATCCCTTCTACGGTTGAGAGTTGAAAGGCTTCTTTTACTTTAGTAATCGTGGTAAACTGACTGTAAGGCATGGCTTTATGTCAAAAAAAACTTTGCTCTACCTTAAAAATAACTGATATGCCGGATTGTGACTTTCATCCCAATAACGATATCCTAACGTTTCTAGGAAAGCTTGCCACTCTTCCATCTCGTTCGGCGGCACTTGAATGCCCACCACAATTCGCCCGTAATCTGCCCCATTATTCCGATAGTGGAACATACTGATATTCCAGTTGGGACTCATGGAACCCACAAACTGCATCAACGCACCGGGACGTTCGGGAAACTCGAAGCGGTACAGTAACTCGTTATGTGCCAAAGGAGAACGCCCGCCCACCATATGCCGCAGGTGCAATTTCGTCAGTTCGTCATCGGTTAAATCGATAGTTTTGAACCCGCAAGCTTCAAAGTTCGCCGCCAATTTTGCCGCATCAGCGCGATTTTCGATCCGCACCCCGACGAAAATATGGGCGACATTTTCATCGGCAATCCGATAGCTAAATTCGGTTAAATTGTGCTTGCCCAAACAGTCGCAAAACTGACGCAAACTTCCGGGTTTTTCAGGAATGGTGACGGCATAAATCGCTTCGCGGCGTTCGCCAAATTCCGCCCGTTCTGCCACAAAACGCAGGCGATCGAAATTCATATTCGCCCCACACGCCACAGCAACCAGCGTTTCGCCTTGAATGTGTTCCCGTTCCACGTAAGCTTTCGCTCCGGCGATCGCCAATGCCCCCGCAGGTTCTAAAATCGATCGCGTATCCTGAAACACATCTTTAATTGCCGCACAAGTCGCATCGGTATCTACCAAAATAATCTCATCGACGTATTGCTGGCACAACCAAAAGGTTTCTTCCCCCACTTCCCGCACTGCCACGCCATCGGCAAATAATCCCACCTGGGGCAATCGTACCCGCTTCCCGGCTTTGAGCGATCGATACATGGCATCGGCATCCACCGGTTCGACGCCAATAATCTTAATTTCCGGGCGAATTCGCTTCACGTACGCCGCAATCCCGGCAATCAACCCGCCGCCGCCAATCGCCACGAAAATTGCGTGAATGGGCTTCTGGTATTGTCGCAGAATTTCCATGCCGATCGTCCCCTGTCCGGCAATCACGTGGGGATCGTCAAACGGATGAATGAAGGTCAACCCTTTTTCGGCTTCCAGTTTTCGGGCGTAGGCATAGGCATCGTCGTAGGTATCCCCATGCAACACCACCTCCGCCCCCCGTGCTTTCACCGCCTCCACTTTCACCTGCGGCGTCGTCACTGGCATGACGATAATCGCCTGGGTTCCCAACCGAGATGCCCCCAACGCCACCCCTTGGGCGTGGTTCCCTGCCGAAGCGGCAATGACCCCCTGTGCCAGCAATTCCGGCGTCAGGTTTGCCATTTTGTTATACGCTCCCCTCAACTTGAAGGAAAACACAGACTGCATATCTTCCCGTTTGAGTAAGAGCGAGTTCTGCAAGCGGGCGGAGAGGTTGGGGGCGTAGTCTAACGGCGTTTCTTGGGCAACATCGTAGACGCGGGCGGTGAGGATTTGAACCAGGTAGTCGCAATACATGGGGGAGCTTTCTTGAGCAGAGGGAGGCTTTCTTGAGCAGGGGAAGCCGGGGAGGCAGGGGAAGAAAACAGTGACAAATGACCAATGACGTATTTTATTACTCTATCGCGTCCCTACCCTCACTGCTTCAAGAAGTAATTTTGTAGGGTGGGTTACACCATGGGCAACCCGTCAACCCTGATAGTACCGCGTCAGAATCCGAACCACCTCGCCTTCAATCGGCGACGGCAACGGCAGACTCCATTCCCCCACCTCGGCGAAACCCAAAACATGCAAGTGGCGAATCACGCTCTCGACGCCGGGGAATTTGCCGCCGCGAATTTTATTCGCAGGGGTTATATGTAATACATTAAATTGTGCTGCTGTTGGGAATCGCGCCGTTCTTTTAAGTCTTGAAGGGTATACTTTTGTAACACGGCACGAGCGGCTTGTCGCACTTCCTGCCAAGTGCCTCGGACAATCGCGCATTCGATCGTGTTTGCCTGTCGATTGTTCTCTGCGCCTGGGGTCTTCAAACCTTCAATGCACTCTACCACTTCCAGTAAGGCAATGGTGGCAGGTTCCCGCGCGAGTAAATAACCCCCTTTTGCACCGCGTTGCGATCGCACTAACCCCCCCCGTCGCAACGTTGCGAGCAATTGTTCGAGATAGCGATCGGGAATCTGCTGTCGCGCGGCAATCTGACGAATTTGCAGGGGTTCGCCGCATCGATGGCAACTGGCTAGTTCCAACAGTGCCAATATCGCATATTCGCTTTTACAAGAGAGTTCTACAACCACCAGCTACCGTGACGCTATCGATCGCGAATACTCCCTATTATACCCCGATTATACCCCGGTTTCTCGCTGGGAATTTGGGAGATTGGTTAGTGGTTAGAGGTTATTGGTTAACTTCCTCACCCTTTCAGAATCTTCTCTCCCTACTCTCTCGGCTTCCCCGACTTCCCCTACCTTCTGCCTGGAAAAACTCCTGCAACTCCTTGATCGTTATTCCCCTCGATGACCCAATACGGAAAAGACGCGACGTTCTTCAAATAAGCGCACCAAATCGGCATCGAGCTTATGAGCGTCGGCATCTTGCCGCAACACTAACAGTGCTGCTTGGGTCGATAAACTGTCCTTGTGGGGTCGAGCGCCAGAGGTGACGGCATCGTAGGTATCGGCAATGGCTAAAATCCGCGCTGAGATCGGAATATCATCCTTTTCTAACCCTCGGGGATAGCCGCTGCCATCAAGGCGTTCGTGGTGAGTATAGATAATCTCGGGAAGGTGTTCCAATTCATGCGTCCAGGGAATTCGCTGAAGAAACTCGTAGGAACGTTTGACGTGAGATTCCATCACCGCGCGTTCCCGAGGCGTGAGCGTTCCCTGTCGCACTTTCAAGCTCTCTAATTCATCTGGGGTGAGGATGGGTCGCAGATAGTTATCGACATCGCGATAGGTGTACCGCGCCATCCGTTCCAATTGCTTGATTTGTTCGTCGGACAGGCTGTTACCATTCGCCTGTTGGATGAGCTGCCAAGACTTTTCGAGTTGGGCAATTTTTTCGGCAAGTTCCCGTTCTAGGTTTTTGGCTTCTGCCATCCGCTCGTCTGCCGATGCTGAAGGCGAAATCGCCAGTTGATATCGAGCTTGCAAGCTCTCGAATTCCAGGGTTCGCCGTACTAGAGAGAAGCGATCGCGAATCGAGTCCAGTTGTTGGGGGGCTAACTTTTGCGCCTTTGCCAAAATGGATTCGGGGACGGCAACTTCGCCAAAATCGTGAAGGAGTGCTGCATATCGCAGTTCTTGCAGTTGGCGATCGGTAAAATTCACCGAACCCAAGTTTCCCTTAGCCACCGCATTCACTTCTTGAGCCAAACGCACGGCTAACTGCGACACGCGATCGGCATGACCGGATGTCCAGGGATCGCGGGTTTCGATCGCCATCACCGACGACTTGACAAACCCCTCGAACAAGTTGGTAATGCTTTCTCGCAGTTGGTTGCGCTCGATGGAAATTCCCGCTTGACTCGCTAGCAACCGCACCACCCGTTCTTCCCACTCGGAATACGGCTGCGTTGCCTCTTGCACGTTTTCCGGTCGGAGCAGCAATTCCGAAGATTTCTTGCGGTTGAGCAGTTGCAACACCCCGATCGCCTCGCCGTTACGATTGCGCATGGGCAGCACCAGCACGGATTTGGTATAGTAGCCGATATCTTGATCGAAATTGCGATTGAGTCGATAGGGAACGTCCATCGGCAAATGATACGCATCGGGGAGGTTCAAACTTTCCCCCGTCAGCGCCACGTATCCCGCCAAACTTTCCTCAGTCAGCGGGATGGCGAACTCCCGCAAAGACACAAACGGACGAGACGCATTTTGAGCCGCTTTGAATAACAGCATCGGTTGGCGCGGATCGCTTTTATCGACGAGGTACACGCTTCCGGCATCGCTACAGGTAATCTCGCGACTTTTACTGAGTATTAGGTTGAGTAATTCTCCCAGATTGTAGCTTCCTGACAGCGCCACGCCAATATCGAGCAGTTTTTCGATTAATTGAGCTTTTTCTACCGATCCGTGCCACAGCTCGGGGTTTTGGGCTGCCATGATTGAAGAATTTTCAAGAAAAAACTAGAGGGGAATTTGTCAAGCGGATAATGTTAGAAAAGATTGGGGATCTTGCTTCGGTTTAAATCGATCGCGAAACTTAAAGATCTGAAAGGACGCCTGCCAACTCAAAATCTTTATCGGTCAGTCCCCCCGCATCATGAGTGGTCAGACTGACATTGACCTTATTGTAAGAAATGGAGATATCGGGATGATGTCCGGCACGTTCCGCCGGATCGACTAAACGATTAACAAACTCGATGGCTTGGATGAAATTCTCGAACGTCCAAGTTCGAGTCAAGGTTTTTCCATCCACTGTCCAGTTTGGAAGTTGACTGGCACGTTCTTGAATTTGGCGATCGTTTAAACGGGTCATACTTTTCCTCTATGGACTCGAACGGTCTGCGGCATTGGGCGATCGACAAGCGAAATCGCCTCCTAAAAACTATCCGCTCCTACAAGGAAGTACGTTGGCGAACCCTTTTGTACTGAAAGTAGGAGCGGTCTAGCGGATCTTCAGACTGGAACCTGACTGCCGGAAGGAACTCCAACTAGCCCAGTCTCCAGAGACATTGGCTGAGTTTTAGAGAACAGCCCCGGCACGCAGCCGGCTTAGTCCAACCTGATGACCCTTACGTTTACTACTATCTTGCATGGGCACCACCTCCGTACTAACTAGACGGCATGGGTTGTATCATCGCACAACCTCCCACTCAGCATAGCACAAGTTCGACGGGTCTCCCGCGCTCCCCCACATCTATCTCCGAATACCCTATGAAGTCGCTCTCAGGGGTGACCCCGGCTTACAAGGGAATGTTTTTTAGATTCCGGGTGGAGATGGGCAGGGGAAGCCGGGGAGGCTTTCTTGAGCCGGGGAAGCAAAACTCTCGAATTTTCGTTCAAGTCTACTCATCAATTTCACCAATTGTGAAAAACATACCCTTGAGAGGGCAACTCCGGGGGGATTGCCCCTACATATCCAATAGACTGGCGATCGCTGAATTCTGACGAGAAAGCTTACCAATTCGCAGCGGTAACCGTGGGATTGCGGTCTTGATTTTTTTTCACCAACCAATCGAGAATGGAGGCGTTCGTATTTGCCATTTCTAGCAACACTCGAGCGTAATGTCCGACGATCGCTAAATCGGCAAGTTTACCCATTTTTAACTGCGTTTCGGGGGTTGCTTCGAGGCGATGGCACAGGGATTGCTCGAATTCGGCAATGCCATCGCTCTGCCATCCTAAAGCAATGAATCGCGGGAAGCTTGCCGAAGCTTTTTCGAGCAGTTGCATCGGAACTAAGGCTTCCGTTTCCGTAAAGACCGGACATTGAATGACATATTTTTGCAGTTCGGTATCTTCTCCATAACCGCAACAAGGTTGGGCACTGAAAATTAATATTCCGGAATGCACGCGATCGATCTCGCTTTTTAATTGAATGGCATCTCGATGATATAAAGCGCGAATCATATCTCGAAGTTCTTCGATCGAAATATTATCGTATGGCACGGAAGAGTCGATGGCAATTGCTAGCGATCCTAAATGGCTACCAGTTTTAACGAGTTGATTAATTCCTTCGCGATCGAGATCTTTGGCACTTACGGCTAAAGACATCCACTCGGAACCGATGAGAGAAAGAGCCATTTCGCGAGCCGATCTCGAACCCGCTCCATATAAGTTGAGTAACGGAAAACTGCGATCGCCCGTTTGTCGTTCTTTATGCCAAGCTTGCAAACATCCCACCACCCAACCCATACTAAAAATCGCCGTCAAAAAATTATCGACATTTCCTTGACTGGCAGTTTGGATGAGTTCGCAAATTGCCGACGGATCTTCTGGTGCTTGCATCGGACAAAATACGCGCTCGCGAACGTTGTCTCGAGTGATGATCGATAAGTCGTTCGGTTCTCGAGTATACCACGGCGAGTCGCTTTCCGAAATTCGCAATCCTTCCGGCGTATAATATTTGACAATTCTTTGGCGATAAGCATCGGGAGAATCTTGACATTCTCCCACTACCCAATAACCATCCACTTGCTGTCCGTAACGATCGATTTTTTTTCCGGGATGCGGTCTGGGAGTCTCTGCTGGTGAGGAGGTTTGCAAGTCTAAATGATCGCCTTCTAGTTCTGTGCCTAAATTAATTGCGGCTGTCGAAGTATGGGCGATTTTTTCTAGCGGTTTGATAATTTTTTCTAAAAAATTTGAGAACATTTTTTGATGAGAATGGTAAAAGGATAAAAGGCTGGCTATATTGAGTTTGAACTTAAAGCTATCGACACTACAATAGCGTATTTTTAAAATTTGTCTAAACTCCAAATATTCATGGATTAGCTCATTTTTTGATCGTTCTCTTCTCGAACGTATTCCTTAATGACCCCAACGGAAGAGTCTATCCCTCGATCGGTCGAAGTCGATCTTCTCTGGGGCAACGGTTTTGTTTTCCGATCGACGGTATCCCGTTCTCGATCTTCATTTTCAACGTCGGTTGAATTTGTGGTTTCTGTTAAACGCATGGGCTTGGGGTTCCTTTCAATGTCTTCCTACCGAAGTTCTCCGGCGATCGCGATTCCCAGCTAGCCTCAAGAAAATCGATTCGTAAGAGCCATCTCTAATCCGTAATTTTGATTAGAATTTCCTTACTCACCACACTATCTCGATTCCCCACTCTAACACTTGTATCGAAAGGTAGATTCGCCACTCTACCTTGAGAAAGATTTGTGCCGATCGCCCATTCAATCCCGACGCACGCCGCCATCGACGGGGGTAAACGGTTCCGGAGACCCTTGCCAGTTGAAGTCGCTGATGCGCAGGGTAAAGGAACCCAATTCCCGTTGGGGATTGAAGCGCAAGATCAAGCCGTAGCTGCGGCGGCTGTATTCGAGGGTGTAGTCGGTACTGAAGGCTTCCCCTTCTTCGAGGTTGATGGCAGTATCGATGCCAACGCGCAGGGGACCGTAAATCTGTTGGGTGAAGCTCAATCCCAGAATGCTGCGATCGGCAATGCGATCGAACAAAAAGGGCGATTCGCCGTCGCGCAAGGTTCCCGCGTAACTAATCCGAAACGCGCTGTAGTCGAAAAACTTTTTGGAAAAGTGTCCGAATTGCCCTTGAATTCCCACGGCGCCTGTCAGACCCAGTTCCGGGTTGCTGCGGGTGTAGAAACTGCCGATGCCGCGCACCCCGAAGAAGACTTGGACGAAGGGAACCACGGGAGTGGGGGAGAAGCGCAAGCCTTCGGTGGGGGTGGCGGGGAGGGCTTCTCCACGCCACAGGAAGATGCCTTTGTTGAGGGCAGCACTGGTTTGGAAGCGCCCCATGCTGACGCGGTTGCTGTCGCGGATGGGGTCGAGGAGGTCGAGGCGATCGGTATTGGCTTCTACCCAGTTGGCACTGGCTTGATAGCTGAAGTTGAAGCCAGACGTACCCAGGGGAATATTGGGAGAGGTGAAGATCAGCCCGGCGGTTTGGTGGACGGTACGGAAGCCCAAAGACCCGTTAAAGAGGCGATCGCGATAGCTGTATTCTCCGGTGAGGGTGTGGATGCCTAACCGGGTGGGGATATCCTGGGCGAGGCGAATGCTGGCGCGCAAGTCGCCGTCGTCGTCGTCGAAGGGGTTGCCGTCGGGATCGAAGGTTTCGGGGTCAAGATTGGTAAACGAGGCAACTGCCGTTAGGGCGGTGCGGGGGGTAAAATTGGCTTCGACTTTAGTAATGAGACCGAATTCTCGCAAGCTGAGGAGGTTGCGGCGATCGAACCCGCGTTGGATGTAGTATTGGGGGGTGAGGGTGAGGCGGAATCCCTGGCGGCTTAAGACTTCAAAGTCGCGGAAGATATAGAACCCTCCGCGCTCTCGACGATCGAAGCCGAATTGAACCAGTGCCGGATCGCGTTCCCGGCGATCGATCCGGTAGCGACGCCGCAATAGGGGCAAGGCGAAGCCGTCGTCGAACACCAAGCGGGGGTTATCCAACACCAATTCGTCTTGCAGGGGCGACAGCCGGGTGAGGGTGGCGCTGTCGGCACGCAATTCTAGTTCCGGACCGAAGGGATCGTTGGTAATTCGCACCCCCGTTCCCTGCCAACCTCGGGGATAAAAATTCACCTCCTCGGCTTCAAATCTCAGGCGGCTGAGGGTTCCCGTCGCTCCGGAGGGGTTATTTCCTCGACTCGCACCGATGGTTCCCACGAAGCCAGTGCCACCGGGTAGCACTTCCACAGGTTGGGCAGCGAGCAGGCGATCGCTCAGCAGGCGGGGTTGTCCCCCAGCACTGATGTCGGAGGGGAGGGTTTGGGCGGGGGGTGGCGTGTTGGCGATGTTGACATCCCCGCGAACGCCGTATGCCGTACCGCTGTCTTGGGCGAAGTTATAGCGGAATCGATCGCCCCGCAATACCCGATTGGTTTGAGTGAGGGCAATGTTACCTTCGCCGATGCCTTGGCGGGAACGCAAGTTGACTTGCAACCAGTCGGCATCGATGACGGTTCCCTGGTAGCGGAGAACGACGTTCCCTTCGGCGGTGAACATCTCTCGGTCTATATCAAATTGCTGCAAGTCGGCGGTGACTTCTACGGGGGGATTGACCAGGGGGGACGGTTGCAGGGCAACCCCATCGACGGGAGGCGGAACGGGGGCGATGGGCAGCCGGAAGGAGGCGTCGGCATTGGGAGCGGAGGGCATCACTGCCCAGTCGAAGGCTGGGGTGGCGGGGGTTTGGGCGTTGAGGATGCGGCTGTCTCGGGAGAAGTGCGGTAGCGTGCCGACGTTGGGGATGTCGGCGTTGGGGGTTTGGGGTTGGAGGTTTGGGGTTGGAGGTTCGTAGGGTGCGACGTTAAGGCTAGATGTCTCGGGTTCTAGAGTTTCGGGAGTTTCGGCGATCGTCAGGCGATTTTTGGGGGGATAGAGGTTGCCATCGATTTCGGGGAAATAGGGGGCGGGTTCGAGTGCGGGCAAACTCGGCTGAACGAAAGGAGGAGGAGCGATCTCTTCAGCCGTTTCCAGTAGCGATTTCTCAACGGCAATGAA
>DVED01000204.1 GCA_015295945.1 Oscillatoriales cyanobacterium M59_W2019_021
CCGCCATTCTTACTCGAGAGCGTGACTCTTCCCAGTTGACCGTTGACGTGTCCTCGATAGTTGAATTGTACCCGCCGCACTCCACCCGATTCTCGTAAGGTGGTTTCTGGGTCTAAGCGCACCGATCGATCGAGCGATCGCCAAGGGGCAGCATTGGGGTCGGTTTTAGCAGAGTGAACGGCAACCTCGACAACCCCTTTATTTTCTCGAAAACTGGCTTGCCAAGTCCCTTTTGTTTGTAGCGATCGAGCTTGAGCCTCCCGCATGGCGAGGAACACGGCATCCTGTGCGGCGTTCAAGGTTTGTCGCTCTTTGAATGCCATCCAACTCGGTGCGGCGATCGCGGCTAAAATCCCCGCCATCAAAATCACGACCAGCGCCTCAATTAGAGTAAATCCTTTGTCGGATAAACGAGAGGCACGAAGCAGCATCAGAGCATTTTGATGAATTTGCATCCCAATACAAAACTAAGATCTGGGTCTTATGTCAATCTTAGCTTGGGGATCGAATCAAGCGTTTCAGTATTTTTGCGAGTTTTTTAAGTCATTACAATTGCGGGAGAAAATGCGATCAAACGGTAAAGCGATCGACCGTTACTGACAACCCTCATCGCGATCGGTTCGCAGAGAACCGAGAATAGTCGCGACGTAAACGCACCGCTTGGGACCGTCATCGTCATCAACCGTGGTAAAGGTAATTTTCTGTCCGGCTACGTCTTCTGCAACGATTCCCCGATCTTGAAATTTAACGCAATAGTCACCCGCTTGGCAAGGATCGCCAGTGGGTTTTAAATCCGAATTAGATGGGTCAATTTTAATTCGATCGGCATTCCCTTCCGGTAAGTCTTGCCATGCCACCACTGCTCCATCCGAAGCCAAATGGGTAGACCACTGCAAGCGATCGTCTTTTTCCTGGAAACTCACTTCCCAGGTGCGTTTTTCCCGGATGGCATTGGCTTGTGCCCTGCGTAAGGCTTGGAAGGCTTGGTCTTGAGCGGCATTGACTCGCTGGCGGTTCATGAATGCCAGCCAACTGGGCGCGGCAATCGCTGCCAGAACCCCCGCCATAATGATGACGACAAGCAGTTCGACGAGGGTAAAGCCGGCGGTAGATTTTTTGGATTTGCGCGATCGATACATGATTTTTTACCGTGCGATACGGTCTCCTCAGATAACTTATTGGGGAGTTTTGTCAAAGACGCCCCGGTTGAGAACTTGAGTGGCGATCGCTGGCATATAGCCTTCATTAGCATCTTTAATCCCCGGTTTTCCGGCTGCATTGCCTCGGATAAATAGAATCACCTTCTGGTTAAACGCTCCCGTTGGGGGTGGATCTCCAGGATTGACTGGGGGTTTCAGAGCATCGGGGACTTTAATACAAGCGTAAAAGTTTCTAACATCCGTATTATTGGGAGTCAGCACGTATTCGGGAGGGCAATCCACACTAATATTTCCGCCACCCAGAGATGCTTTTAAATCCGGATCGTTCAAGCTTCGATTATCCACAAAATCAACCAATACGGCTCCATTTTGCAACCTCGGCAGAGGATTTGGTCCGGGCCATTGAGCAAAACCACCCTCAACATCCAAGGGATTTACATATCCAGAAACGTTGCCACCGTTACTCGTGTATCGAGGCAGTTCCCAACGCTGAATGCGAGCCTTGCCCTTCCAAGTCGGATCGCCGTCGTTGTCAGTCAAGAAATAAGCCACTAACGTGTAACTGCGACCCGCTAGACAGCTTGGAGATCCCGGACAGTTAATCCCTTCTGGCAAGCTGTCCAATTTCCAAAAGGCTAAAATTGGAGTGCTGTTATTCGCGCTATTATCAGCAGGTTTGAGGGAATTAAAAATTCCCGGACACTTACTTCCTAAAGCTTTAGGTTTACCATTGCTTCCTCTAACATCTGTCCCGGCAAGGCAAGCCCCATCGTAAACATAGACGGCTTCTCTGAGATCTCGACTAATATAGTCTAGTGCCATCTGCATTTCTCGTTGCGTTTCCGTTCGGGCAGTCTCTCGAGCATCGGTGGTCAACAGTTCGACGACCAAACTCATTAACCCCGCCACGATCGCACTACCGAGGATAATTGAAACCAGTAGTTCGACCAGGGTAAACCCAGAGTTATTGTTTTTGCCTCGACGAGCTTTTTCCGCATTCAATGAAGTAGATCGGCGCGTCAAGAACAGTTTAAACAAAATATTATTATATCGAATCGACTTCATAAGTTTACTCAACTTCAAGTCTTACTATTTTTGATGAAAGAATTTGCTGTCGTGTAATCAAGTCGAAAAAAACTACTCGCAATTTTCACTCGCTCCAGCCAAGCAACGATACTTATCCAGAGCGCCCGAACTATCGCCTTGACCCAAAGTTGTATATAAAACGGCTAAGGGTTTTTCAGTTTGTTGTCCTTCTCCCGTTGTCAATTGCAAAGACGCCGCTTTGACACTGCCATCTCCATCAACTTGAAGATTGCCTAAATTCGATTCCGCAGCCGCCGAATAAACCCGAACTCCCATATTAAAAACAAGAGGGATCTTAACGCCCCCTCGATCGATTTCTTGTTTGTTGGCAATAAAGGTTTGCACCAGAAAATCTACCGTACCGTCCCCATTCACATCGACTTGTCGGGCTTCGTTCACTCCAAGTTGCTTGGGATCTTTATCGTAGGCAGATTTTTCAAAGTTGGTGGACTGTAAGTCTCTATAAAGGCTGGTTGGCGGGGAAACTGTCTTCGGATCTGTGTTCCCTGCATCTGCGGGTAACTGATCTTGATTCTCGTCATTAATTCCGCCTTCAACCAAAACTCGAACTTGGTCGATTTCCCCGTGAGCGAGTTGAACGGCTTGTTCGGCGCGGCGATTTTGCACTCGGGTGGCTACCGCCAGAAAAATGGGGGGGGTAATTGCCACCATCACGGCTGAAACCATGAGGATGGCAACAAGGGCTTCCATTAAGGTCAGTCCTCGTTCGGATGGTTGTCTTCGTCGTTGTCTCATGAGATCGATACGAGTGTTCATGTTACCCTCCCCAGGGAGACCAAAATCCATTCCGGTCTGTAAAAGGTTGAATGACCGTGATTAGTTGCAATCACCATTAGCAGCCGCGCGCGGGTCAATGGGCTTTCCTTTGTATGCCGCACAGCGCAGATTATTGATATAAGGATCGTCGAGGGGCAATTCTCGATAATATTCGCTGCGGCTTTTACTAACGTTGATCAAGCGAGTGGAAATCGGACCGGCAGAAACCAACTGCAATGCCACATCGTAACCCCAAAGACGTTCGGGAGCCATGTAGTATCCGTATTGGTCTTTGGCAACGGTTGCCCCTCCAGGTTCCCAAGCATCGGGGTCCCACGGTGCGGTTGCCGACGTACTGAAGTTCAGTTGTAACAAAGAACCGCTAATATTGAGGGGAACTCCGTCCCAATTTTCGAGAAATCGAGGGAAGTTATGCAGCCCGCCCGAAGATTGCAAGGCGCGGAACGGTACGGTTCCACTGATAATCACTGCATTTACGCGCTGCGGACTAGCTTTGCTCAGGGGTTTAATTTTCAACTCTCCAGCCGCATTTCCATCGGTAAATTTGAAGTAGTTGCCCGTATAGTCCTCACCCACAGCTAACACGGGGTTGCCATTGGGAGAGAGTTTAATGGGCGAAGCGGGATCGGCTGGGTTCTCCCGCAGCCAACCGTTAAACGGCGTTCCCGGAGCATTGGGTCGGTTTTGGTTGAGGTAGGAGGTGTAGTTAATATTGGGATCGTTGCACCCGTAAATGCTGCTTAAGGCGGGATTACCTGCGTTACCTCGTCCCACGCCATTGACTGCATTACCCAGACGAAGTTTCAACGCTCCACCGGGATTGATGCCGTCTGCGACAGTAATCATGCCGTCTTCAATACTGCCATCGCAGAAGTTGTCGGACAGGATGGTCAGAGCGTCAACCAGGAGTTCGCTGGTGCGCCAACTATCGGAATCTGGGTTGGCAAACACCTTATACTGAGGTCGAGTCCGACCGTAAAACTCATTGACATAATTAGCATCGGAGGGATCGGTGTCGGAAATGGTTTGACGAAACTCTTCGATCGGTTTGTCGCAGTTCCCTCCAGGACTCTTATGGCAGTTAAAGTCTCCTTGGATGTAGGCAGAATTATCGGAAACGAAGGTTAATCCGTAGTTGACAACGCCACCCTGATTGGGATGAGCCAGATCGGAGCCGTTAATCAAGCGGAAACCGTGGGGACGCCGATCGGGATCGGGGTAGAAATCGACGGGTTTCGGGCTGATGCCATTAGCCGTATTAACGGGAGGATCTTGCGGGTCTGTTGCATTCGTCTGGCATCCTGGATTTGTGATGTTATTGACTGTATTACAGGCGTTCCAGGCCGCTCCCGCCGGTCGGGCGATCGCATCTTCCCGAACGGCATCTTCGCGGAAAGCAAATACGATCCCACCGGCTTGGCTGTCTTGGTCGTTCCCCCCAGCCAGCCAGGTATCGCCTCCGGGAGTCTTTTCCTCTTTGAGCATTTCCAGATCTAAGTTCAAGACCCGCACGTTCATCATTTCCCGACCGTTGAATAGGGCGGTATCTTTGAGTGCAATGCGATGAGCTTCGTATTGCTTGGTGTCTCGGTTTTTAGCAATGATGACATTGTATTGGCTACAGTTGGGATTGGGGTTGGCGGCAGCATGATCGTTGTCACACGCATTTGCCGGGTTAATCGTCTCGTGGGGAAGCGTCCACTGGGCGATCGGCTTGGGTTTGAGGGCAACCCCCCTCAGATCGAGAATTTGTTGATAGTTGTTGTTCAGACCTTGGATATAGGTATCGGTCAGGTATGGATCGGGATTGACGGTATTTGGGACGAGCGCTGCTGGCTGACGCTTAGTCGCATCCAAACCCGTCGCCAAATGGTTGTGAGCTTCTAAGGGAAACAGGTAGAACAAAGAGGGATACTTGATTCCATCAAGTTTGCCATTTCCATTCAAGTCCTCGTTGTTTGCCGGAGGCGCTATGTCGAGGAGACCATCACTATCTGCATCCTCATTGATTCCACAAATAGCCGTTGCCACTCGAATAAATTGTTGTTCTTCCTCTGCATCTTTGGGGGGGTTGGCTCCATCCACAACAGGATTGTTGGTAAACAAACCGAAATAATTGTTTCCTCCTAGCGAGTTATTATTTCCGGTTGGGAAAGCACCGAAGTTACAGTTAAAGTTAACAACTTGACCGGTTCCATCGTTGTTGGGATCGTAAGGATCTTCTTCTGTACCGTAAGATATCCCGCCATATTTAAACGCATCGGGATCGTTTAGATTAGCAGCATCGAAGTATTTAGCTCGATACTGAAACTGACCGGGCGTGTGAGGCGAGGCTCGGAATCCGTAGGTGCGATCGCGCTTGGTTTGCTCTTTGAGATACAACAAGCGAGCCAACTGAGCATCCCTAATTCTTTGCTGGAGTTGAGCGTTGGTTGCGGTTTTAACCCGTTGCTCTAATCCGGATTGGTAAGCTTCAGGTAGGTTCCCAGGCGTTCGAGCTATGGCAACTTTCTTGTTGGTTTGAGCTTTCTTCGTATCGTAGACGAACATTGTCTGGATCGGGTCTGCACAATCCGCATCGCCATTTAAGCTTTTTTCGCCGATCGCAGTGTCTTGAGAATCTCGAACTGTATTATTAGCTGGCGAACATACATTTGGAAGCCCCGGTCCGTACAAGTCTTCTGTTTCGTAAAAATCGACTTCTCCATCTTCAAGCCGATCGTAGTCCGTACAAGTCGTTTCGAAGGGATTGCAAGCTAAATTGTCTAGATCTTGTAAAGCCTCATCTAACTTGCGAATCTGGTCTCTGTTCCCTGCATCCTTGTAGTTAAAGGCTTCCAAATATTGCAAGTTATACGCCAACATTCCCAAGGTCAGGGCTGCTGTATGTTCGTTGGTTTGATCGGCAAGACTATCGAGATTATTGTCAAGAGTGCGGCGCAAATTAGAGAAGTTGCCCCATTTGGTGAGCTGTGGATAGGGATGAATTCGCCCGGGTTCTTGTTTGGGCGGGAAAGCACCGTCAGGATCTCCGGCAAAGTTCGCTAAGTTTTGCAGGGCTTTGCTAACGTCGGCATTCGCAAAAAAGCTGTTGGGGACTGCAAACTCCCAGCCATTCGTTCCGCGTCCGGTGAAGAAATCGATGGGCATCTCGTCGGCAGTATCGCCGAACGTTCCTCCAAAGTCACCGGAACCCGAGGTCTTAAATTCGTAGTCAAATCGATCGAAAATCG
>DVED01000096.1 GCA_015295945.1 Oscillatoriales cyanobacterium M59_W2019_021
AACCTCAGTACGGGTTAAGCAAAACCCTGTATCCCTTGTTGGGGTTTGGGGTTTGTTAGTGGTTAGTGGTTAGTGGTTAGTCGCTTTGCTCCCCCTGCTTCCCCTGCTCAAGACAGCTTCCCCGGCTTCCCCGGCTTCCCCGGCTCACCTTCACCGGAAGCTGTCTTATCCCGTACTGAGGTTATATTAGGGCGTCTTCAGATCCCTAGGCGGTTCAAACCGTCCACCGTTCACCTACATCCTCCGGTTGAAACACGGAGGTTTTGGCGGGCTACTCACTTAGGTAAGATTTAATGAATTCGCGCACTTTTTTCACTTGAAAACGCTTCGTCAGTTGGCGAATTTTATCGGTAAAGGGTTCGAGCCGAGGATCGGATTGTTGGAGTCGATCGATTTCAGCATCGATTCCTTTAATATTGCCTCGCAAGGCGAAGTCGTACAATTTTTCGAGATCTTCGAGATCGGGAAGACTCTGCGCGTCCGTAGAAGCTCCATCGATTTCTCCAGAGGCGGATGAAGGTTGCCGGGAAATATCTTCGTAAATCCACGAACAATTTAACGTGGTTTCGAGAGTGGTTAATAACTCATCGAGGGAAATGGGTTTGGGTAAAAAGCGATCGGCTCCCGCTTCTAACGCTTCGCGACGATCGGCTTCAAACACGCTAGCAGAGGAAACCACAATGGGGATACTCTTGAGATGAGAGGAAAAGCGGATTTTGCGAATCATCTCGATGCCATCCATCACGGGCATTTTAATATCGGTGACGATCGAATCGGGATGTAACGTTCGGGCTTTGTCCCACCCGTCCTGACCGTTTTCCGCTTCCACAATTTGAATGCCCATCGGTTCTAAAAAATTGGCAATCACCGCTCGGTTTTCCCAATGGTCATCCACGATCAAAATTGTCGGTTTTTTCCCGGCAATTCCCACAATTTTGCGCGATCGACGATGGGCTTTTTCCGTTTCCCAGGTTTGCGAAACGGGGACGACGAGATCGAAGGAAAAAATGCTGCCTTCTCCCAATTGGCTGCTGACCTCGATTTGGCTGCCCATCATCTGGATGATTTTTTGGCTAATAGCCAAACCCAAGCCCGTTCCTTCTGCTTTTTTTCGCACTTCTCCCACTTGCTCGAACGGTAAAAAAATGCTCTCGAGTTGTTCGGGAGTCATCCCTACCCCCGTATCTTGAATTTCGATGTGGAGGCAAACGAGATCACTGGCATCGATCGGTGGGGAGTTCGGAGGGGGGTTCGCGGTGCGAACGGCAAACGTCACGCTCCCGGAATCCGTAAACTTAATGGCATTGCCTAATAAATTGATCGCGACTTGGCGCAGTCGCTTTTCATCGACCTGAATTCCAGCAGGCAATTTCGGATCGAATTGCGATCGAAACTCGATGCCTTTTTGTTCGGCTTTAATCGCGCAAATTTGGGAAACGCCCTGTAAAAATGTTGCCAGATTGACATCGCTGGGGTGAAGTTCGAGTTTCCGAGCTTCGATTTTCGAGAGGTCGAGAATATCGTTAATTAAGGTGAGCAGGTGGGAGCCACATTGGTGAATAATCCCCACCCGATCTTTCGTTTGCGGGGCAATATCCCGATCTCGCTGTAAAATTTCCGCATACCCGAGAATCCCGTTAAGCGGCGTGCGCAATTCGTGGCTCATGTTCGCCAAGAATTCGCTTTTAGCGGCGTTAGCCGCATCGGCAGCCCGTTTGGCATCCTGAAGTTCGCGAGTGCGATCGCTCACTTTTTCTTCCAGCGTCCGCGAATAATCGTGCAGTTGTTCGTTTACCGTTTCCAGTTGTTGGTTCGTCAACGCCAATCGCTCGTTGGCAACTTTCAATTGCCAATAACTGTGATAGTTGGTGGTCATAATGGCAGTAGCGGCGATCGCCAGGGTTGGCGAAACCAAAGGAATCAACCAACCCGCGAGAAAGCTGCCGTAACCCAACCCCAATAACATCAGGCACGACGAGGAAATCACCACGATCGTCCCGATAAAAAACGCATTATTCTCGAAGCGACCCGATCGTAAAATTATCCAAGTTGCCACTCCCGAACCCAACGACCAAGCTAATACCCAAATCCCTTCCTGCCCTCGATTCCACAACCGAATAATGGGGCGACCGTCGAGAGCCCCACTGATAATTTGGCTGGCAATGTGAGCGTGAATCTCCACCCCAGCCGTTTTCCCATTGGCATCTTGACCGTGAGTGTAGGGCGTAAAGAAAAAGTCGTTGGTACTTTCAGCCGTCGGTCCGATCAACACGATGCGATCGCGCAGAAAGCCGGGTGGCACGCGATCGGACAGAATGTCGCCCATCGAAACCGTGTCAAAACTATTGCGAGACCCGCGATAGTTGAGCATCACTTGATAGCCGCCGTAATCGCTGCCGCCCTGATATCCCCCTTCTTTGCCCAACAGAGGCACAAATGTCGCTCGACCTAAGCGACGCGCTTGATTTTTACTGCCCTCGACAGCCTGTAATTCAACTCCCCGTTTGGCTAAATAGTCGATCGCCAGGCGCGTTCCCAACCCCATGCGCGAGTTCTTGCCCGCCACCAGAAGAGCGCGGCGGACTTTCCCATCGTCATCTTGCACCAAATCGGCAAGGGCAACTTGATCGAGCTTCTCCAACATTGGCGGCGGGGCAACCGTGTTATCCCCAACCGCTTTTTCCACCCCAATGAGGTTCTCTGTAGACTCGAAAACCTTGACGAGCTGTTGGTATCCCGGTTCCTCCGGCAAATCCCGATACAGATCCAGACCGATACTCGACGGTTGGAGATCGCGAATTTTCTCGATTAACTGCGCCAGCACCCGATCGGGAATCGGCCAATCTCCCACTTGCTTGAGGTCGGCTTCATCGATGGCGACGATGGCAATCCGCCGATCGGTCGGTTCGGCGGGTCGTGCCTGGAACAAGCGATCGATCGTTGCCCATTCCAACACTCGAAAGGCGCCCAACCCGCTTCCCGCCACGATCGTCGCGGCAACAAGCGGGGCAATGGCGATAACTCCCCGCCACTGCCCCAAATATCGTTCGATCTCGTGCCACATTCGTTTGTTTACTCTGCTTTTGGCTCGATGGGGACGACAGAATTAGGGGCGATCGCTCCTAACCCCACTTGCTCTAACAAATCTGACCACTCGCCGTTCAAATCGGTATTATCCGGCTGCAATTGCTTTAAGGTTACGAGCGTGCTAAGAGTATCGTACCAAATTCCCTGCTGTCCGTAAGCATTCGCTAAGTCCAAACTCGCGCCCGCGCGAGCGATCTTCTCGAGGTTGGAACTGGGTGCGACTCGCTTAATCCAGCCGACAATTTCCGGACTGTCCGGACGGAGGGTTTCCCCATTAATGGGAACGAAATGCCATTCGTAATCTCGATCAACTTCCAAGGGAGGAGCGTCTTCGGGCAGGGTGAAGCTAATAATGCCGCCATGTTCGGGAATTTCGATATAGGTTTGATAGACGCCGTTGCGATGTTCGTCTTGGATGCTAAAAAACCCTTCCCGAACGTCCATTTCCGGCAGGTAGATGAAAAACGTGGGACGTTCGGCAACCGTTCGACCGTGATTGGTTTCGGGGACTAAAGCCGTCACCCAATACTCCTCGCCGCGCGACGAACTGCCGACGGTTTGCTGCGGCGCCGGATCTCCGGGCGGATCGAAGGTAACCGCTCCTCGCGTCGAGCTGCCGGCTGTGCGGGCGGGCGCCGGATCTCCAGGGGGATCGAAGGTGACCCCAGCGCGCGAGGAACCGCCAGCCGTTTGTCGGGGGGCGGCATCCCCAGGCGGATCGAAGGTCAGTCCCCCTCGAGCAGAACCGCCAGCCGTTCGTTGGGGAGCCGCATCTCCAGGCGGATTGAAGGTCAGTCCCCCTCGAGAGGCTCCACCGGCTGTTTGTCGGGGGGCAGCATCTCCAGGCGGATTGAAGGTTACAGCTAGGCTGGGAGTCTGACACCCCAGTGAAAAGATTAGTCCTAAAGCTAATGAATGGATGGTTGGACAGCGCATAGTTTTCATTCGGTCAAGGGGACTTGAGCTGGTAGACGGAACTCGCTCGAATTTATGCACCTTAATTCGTAGGAGCGATCCGGATGGGAGAGTGAAAGTAGAAAACCGACCGATTTTTGGGACTGCCAGAATGAATCTTCTAGGCTTCCCGAATGACTTTAATCTCTGAAATTAACTAGGGTTTGCCAATGCGATGCCTCGATCGATACTGAGAGCTAGAAAACAGACGATACACGTCAATTATACTCGCCGAAATTAAGGGGTTTGACAGGATTGAAGGCGATCGAACTAAAGATTTGGTAAATTTTTGGCGAGAAAGCCAGCTAGAGTTGACAGAGTCGGCAGAATGTGAGAAAAGCCGGGAAACTTGAGAGATGGAAAGGTAGATCCCTCGGAAATTTACATCTTTCTCAACTATAATTTGAGTCGCCTCAGACGTGCGAGTCCAGACTCGCAACGATCGCTCCGATCTTTGGCAAGCCCAAACTCACATTCCCTAGAGTTTGTGAGGGGTTTGGGGTTCGGGGTTAGTAGACATCTGGAGAAAATGAAAAATACGATCGAGGCTCGTCCCGAAGCCCTCAATTCCGATCCCCGTTCCCCGTTCCCCGTTCCCCGTTCCCTCTTTTCCTGCAGATGTATAGTAGCTTTTCTTCCCCAGATCGAGACAGCTTACCTTCACCGGAAACTGTCCGATCCCGTACTGGCATTTAATAAAAAACCAATTAACGATCGCTATCAGTGGCTTCTTGACTCGACTCGATCTCCTGGCGAATTTCGAGCAATGTCGCACCGGTCGCTAATTTTCGCGTCCAGGTTTGCAAACCGCTTTCATCGACGCTGCGTCCGAGCACTTCTTGATAGATGCGATCGATATTTTCTTTCGATTCCGGACTGTTGGCGATCGACTCTCGAACCCGAGATAATTCTGCCCCATTGGCTAACAGGTCAGACCAGTGGATCAGTCCATCTACATCCGCTTCCCGTCCCAAAACTTCCCGATAAATCAGCTTGATATCGTTGTAATAATCCTCGGGTTCTGGGGGTGTATCTTCTTGTAAATAGTTGCGCCATTCAAACTCGCGATCGAGTTGATTGTAATACCGCAGCCAGTCGGTATCAAAACACAACACAAATTCTCGCGTTTCGCGGCATCCTTCCCGCTCCACGGCCAGCGCAGACCCTCCGCAAATTAGCCAACACGCGGCGATATAGGGGACAGACTGGGCGATTGCTAAGCGACTCCGTAGGAGTATCGCGCGTCCGGCTCCCCTCGCACCCTCCCAATCTAGAAATTTCACGATCGTTCTCTAATTTCTTTCCACCGTTCGCTATAAATAATAGCGTACAAAAAAAATACACCCCAGAACAGGGTAGATCGATCGAAAATTTTCTACCTGAAAGGGAGCGAAAATCATCAATCGTCGATCGCCAATCCCCCATCACTCATATTGCGGATACCCACAGATGCCTAAATGGACGCTCACCACAGAATTTACCTTTGATAGCGCTCACTATATCAAAGACTACAACGGACCGTGCGGTCGCCTACACGGACATACCTATCGAGTTCAAATCGAAGCCACGTCTTCGCAACTTCACGCTTCGGAATACTGCCCGCATCCGGTGATGGTTGCCGATTTTCGGAGTTTGCGTTGGGCGAAACGAGATGTCACCCAAGGAGGGTTAGATCACGGCGTTCTCAACGAAGTGCTACCGGAAAAATACGAAACCACTGCGGAAATGATCGCCCAATATATCTACGAAGAAACCAAAAAACGAGTTCCGGAAGATGTGACATTGAAAGTTCGAGTTTCCGAAACCCCAAATTCTTGGGTGGAATACGAAGACGAATAAATGGTCTCTAACTAACGCAACACCACTTCCCCTTTGGGAATGGAGGCGATGAGTTTGCGGGTGTAGGCTTGTTGGGGATGGCGGTAGATGCGATCGGCGGCATCGAGTTCTTCGATTTTGCCTCGATTCATCACGGCAATGCGATCGCTCATAAATTTAACAACCCCCAAATCGTGAGAAATAAAGATATAAGTCAACCCGAATTCCTCCTGCAACTCTTTGAGCAAATTGAGAACTTGTGCCTGTACCGAAACATCGAGCGCCGACACCGACTCGTCGCAGATAATAAACTTGGGATTGAGAGCTAAGGCGCGAGCAATGCAAATCCGCTGCCGCTGACCGCCGGAAAATTCGTGGGGATAGCGATTCGTCCAGTTGGGGTCTAATCCCACGCGCTCGAGTAAGTAACGAACCCGATCGAGATGTTGCTTTCGCGACCCCCGACCCCGAACCACCAAGGGTTCCATAATCGCCGCCCCGACGGAGATGCGGGGGTTGAGAGATCCGAACGGATCTTGAAAAATAATCTGCATATCCCGTCGGACTTGCCTCAGTTGCCGATTGTTCAGCGAGACGAGATTTCGATCTTCAAAGAGAATCCGACCGCTCGTCGGTTCGATCAACCGCAACAGCGTCCGCGATAGGGTAGTTTTGCCGCATCCGGATTCCCCCACCAAACCCAGAGTTTCGCCGGGATAGACTTCAAAAGAAACGTCATCGACTGCCATGAAGTAACGCTGGGTTTGTCCGAAAACGCCGCGTACGGGAAATCCCACGCGCAAGTTTTCCACACTCAAAAGCGGTTGTTGCTGCTGCAAGCGATCGAGTCGTGCCGCCACTTCCGCATCGCTAATTTCGTCAATCTCGAAAGCGGGGAATGGGGAATCTGGGACGTCTGCCGTTCGCGGGGAAGCAGAGGGCGATCGAGCGCCCCGTTCGCCGTCGAGGAAATCGGCAACCGTCGGCAAATAGCGCAGTTGCTTGTCCGGTTGGGGACGGCAGGCGAGCAATCCTCGGGTGTAGGGGTGTTGGGGATGGGTAAAAATATCCCGCACCGACCCGGTTTCCACGATTTTACCGCGATACATCACCGCCACGGTGTCGGCAATTTCGGCGATGACACCGAGATCGTGGGTAATGAAAATCATCGACAGTTGGTGGCGATCGCGCAATTCCCGCATCAGGTTTAAAATGGTTGCCTGTACCGTCACGTCCAATGCCGTCGTCGGTTCGTCGGCAATCAACAGCGTCGGGTCGCACGACATTGCCATGGCGATGGTCACTCGCTGGATTTGTCCCCCGGAGAGTTGGTGGGGATAGCGTTCCAGCATCGCTTGCTTGCGGCGGTTGATTTCTCGGAGTACGTTTCGCTTGCCGGGTGCGGCAACCTGTTGTTGCCATTCTTCTGCGATTTGCTGTTGCAGTTCCTCATCGCTGGGGAGGAGTTTGACTTCTTGCAAACTGGCAACTGCCAACCGTCTAGCTTCGGCATCTGGGACGCGGCGATGGAGACGAATGGCTTCAACCAATTGGAAACCGATGGTATATACCGGGTTGAGGGCGCTCATCGGTTCCTGAAAAATCATTGCAATTTGCCCCCCGCGATAGGACTGCATTTGGGCGGGAGACAGTTGCCGCAAATCGACGGGCGATCGATCCAAACCGTCGCGGAACCAAATTTCACCCTCCGTAATTCTACCCGGAGGTGATGGAACCAAACCCATAATCGCCAGGGAAGTTACGGACTTCCCGGAACCGGATTCCCCCACGATTCCCAGCGTTTGACCCCGCCGAACCTGAAAATTGATGCCATCGACGGCGCGAACGGGTGCTTCTTCAGTGTCAAATTGAACGCAAAGATTGCGAACGTCTAAAACGATGTCACTCATGGGGAATGGGCTACAAACCAAATGTTAAGAGAATTTTAACAGCGTTACTCCTGCCTTGTCGGGACTTGGAGCGTCAGCTTTACAGTATATTCACGGATGGCGATCCGTTGTTGAAATTCTGCACCCATTCCTCTCGGATCGCCATGACGATCGATCGTGAGTTCGGTTAGGATCGATCCTCGACAGTTCTCGAGCCATCGGAATCGGCAATTCGGCGTTGGCGCGGGCAAGTCGCCACAGGAGAACGTTGGATTTCCCTGATCGTCAAGCGTTGCCAGAATTAAACTATCTTAAGGGCAAACGCGCAAATTGTTGCAAATGGCAGTGACCAGCAATAAAATGATGCGTTGCTGTGCTTTTCATGTCGCGAACGCGAAACGCATCCTACCCAACCCCAAACCCCAAATAACCAATGACCCTTTCCGGAAACAATTCGATCGCCCAAACAGTCTTTACACAAAGGCGCAAAAGTTTTTTCAGATTTTTCCAAAACTTTCCGGAATTGCTTCTGTACCCCTGAAAAGTTGGATAGAGCGCCATCTCAATCAACAAGCGCAGTCTGGTAACTAGGCGATCGATCTGTAGTCACGATCGCCCCGAAACAATCTCGAATTGGCTCTATTTTCGAGAACGTTTCGATCAACCGGGGAGTTTCCCACACGCGGCGCATTATCTTCTTCCAAGTCCCGATCATTGACTTGCGAAAATCTAAAATTTTCTGGAAACTCTCTGCATCCACCTCAATATTATCTATACTTTTTTCCAAGTTCGATCGAAGCTTGCCTTCAGAGATCGAATCGAACGAAGCAGGGTCAATCGGGAACGATCTGCCTCCCCATGCTTCAACAATTGTCAGTGCAGAAAAAGGCAATACGAACGATCGATCTCTTGGGAAAAGTTCGGAATAGAAATCGATCAAAACTAACTGTCTTATTTGCAAATGTGGCAGTTAAAAATTTTGATTTTGATGTTGCAAACTTGCAAAAGTTCTGATATAATTTGCTCTATCAATCGCGAACTCATAAAAGCCAGAGCTTGGCAAATTTCAACGCTCATTTCCACGGGTGTCTCTACCAAACACAATACTCGTTTACCTGTGGAAAAATCATGGCAAACATTATAGGAACCTTAATTTCCGATCTCATCCTTCCCAACTCGATTATCCAAGGAGAAATGCTCCCTGACTTATTGGGGGACGACATTATCGAAGCACTCGACGGCGACGATGCAGTAGCGGCTTCTTCCGGGAACGATAGTATTATTGGCGGTTCCGGAGACGATCAGCTCTTTGGTAACAGCGGGGAAGATACGATCGAAGGCAACTCCGGTAACGATTCTATTGCCGGAGGTCGCGACACTGATCGTATTTTTGGCGGAGAAGGAAACGATCTGATCTTCGGCAACATGGGCGACGATACTCTCCGGGGTGGTGACGGTAACGAAACCATGTACGGCGGTAAAGACAACGACATCCTTCAAGGTGAAGCTGGGGATGATGTCTTAATCGGTGACTTTGGTGCAGACACCATGAACGGCGGCGGTGGAGACGATGTATTCGTTCTTGGTCGCCGTCCCAACAACCCCAGCGGTGCTTCCACCGGAGGTCTGTCTGCCGATGCTGCCGACGTTCTTCAAGACTTCCGCCAACAAGGGAACGATATCATTAGCTTAGAAGGCGGTATCACCTTCGCCGATTTGGAATTCACCGACGATGCCAACGGCGATGCCGTCATCCGCGATGCCAACGGCACTGGAGAAATCTTAGCCACGGTCAAAGGCAAAACTGCCGCCGAACTGCAAGCCAATCCCGCCTGGTTCCAGTCGATGACGCCGCCGCCTCCTCCCGCAGGAGTTGCCGACTTGGAAGTCACCAAAACCGTTAGCGACCAATCGCCGCTAACGCCGTACAATCCCGGAGATACCATCCAGTACGTGGTGACGGTGAACAACACCGGACCGGATACGGCAACCAACGTCCAACTCACCGATGTCTTGCCGGCGGGTGTCACCGTCGTTCCTGGCGGGATTACCGGAAATGGCACGTACGACCCTGCGACGGGTGTTTGGAATATTGGCAGCGTGAATAGCGGTGGTTCGGCAGTCTTGTTTATCAACGCCACCATCGATGCCGGAGCGACGGGGACGATTGTCAATACGGCGGCTGGGTTGACAGCCACTCAAACCGACCCCGACCTCACGGATAATACTGCCAGTATTAATTTCGTCGTTGGGAATGGCGTAACCGACACCGAGGCACCGACGGCACCGAAACTGATGGGTGCGGAATTATTAGTTGCAGACAAAGCCGGAGTCATTGGCGAAGTCCGAGCAACAGACAATGTGGGTGTGACTGGATTTAGTATCGCTCAGATTACCACAAGTGGTGGAGCGATCGTCGATCCCACTGCCTTCACCATCGACAATCTGGGTAATCTTTCCCTCAGTGCCTCCGGTGAAACCATCCTGAACAGCTTGGGAACCGACTACCTAAACGTCAAAATCGCGGCAACCGACGCGGCGGGAAATGCTTCTACCCAAGGAACCGTGAAGGTCTTCGCGAATATCAACGCTGCCGTTGCCGATTCAGAAATTGGCAATGCCACCGATGTCAGCGATGGCACGGGTCAAAATGCGGTGTTGGTCGCACAAGGAACCTACGTCAATCCACTCAATATTGGCAAAACCGTGACCCTGAAAGGGGCAAACGAAGGAATTGACGGTACGGGAACTCGCGTTGCTGAAGCGGAAATTCAAGGTGCTGTCACCATTAATGGGGTCAACGATGTTACGATTGATGGTTTCAAATTCACCGCAGGCGGTCGAGTCAATGTTGACAATGCCGGAGATAATCTCCTGATCCGCAACAACTTTTTTGATACGATTTTAGGTGGAATTCCCATTTCCGATCCCACCGTGGGTGGACCGATTAAAGACAATCTGCGGATTGAAAACAACCTGATTCAAAATCTAGCGGGAGATGGCATTAACTTATCGGATGTCAGCAACCTGAAAATTACAAACAATACTGTTCAAAATACAGGTGTGTTTGGTTTGATATTTGGAGATGGCATTCAACTGGTGGATAACATCACAGGTGCAGTGATTGCCGGCAATACCATTACAAATATGGCGGAATCCGGAATCGAGTTGGGAGATGCGGTCACGGCTGCATTGATGACTAATGTCAGTGTTCAAGGCAACACCATTACCGGAGCAAATTCATCCCTATTGGGAGGTATTACTGATGGTGGAATTACCCTCAGCAGTCCCGTAGATTACACCAATCTGCAAATTACTGGTAATACCGTGACGGGTGCAGGTATTGGGGCTTTGACCGTGACGGCGGGCGCAGTGTTTACAGATGCCAACGGGACGATTCAAGGTAATGTTTTGGACGATCGTGATGGTCAAAATGGGGTGGCAGATTTCTCGATCTTTAATGATGGAGGTTTGCCGTTAACGAGCAACTTAAATACCTTGGCAAATGGCGATCCGATTCTCTTAGGTGCTGTGCCTGGAGTTGCTCCCACTAATATTGGTGGTGCGGGTGCTGCTCTAGTTGCCGTTGTCTAAATCTTCTGTTTAATTTCCCTAAAGAAACCACCTTTATAGAGGTGGTTTTTCTATTTTCGAGAATTGCCCAAAATACACGACAATCTGTAGGGGCGGGTTTTGCCGAAGGATTCTGCCTCCCACCGAAAAATGGGAAACAAAACCCGCCCAACCCCCGCAACATCACCCGTCGGTGGCACAATTCATCCAACCCCACCCGCATCGTTGGGTGAGGGCGGGTTTTGAATGGAATTTACCGATGTGTCCGAGAATTTGTCGCCAAACCCGCCCCTACGGGAATTGGGGCTGCCAGACGTGGCGAAGATCGGTATGTTAACGTGAAATGACCAACAATACGCCATCGGTCAATTGTGAAATACGATCCCGAAAAACACCATCGTCGATCGATTCGTCTGCGCGGATATGACTATACCCAAAATGGGGCTTATCCTCTTCGATGTACCCTAGGGCGTGTTTTCAAACTGCCGAAGCCCGAATTAAAATCCCCAGTTTCTCCAACCGGGGATCGATCGCCGCTAAACTGCCACCTTGACCGGATAAGGTCCGGTCAACCGCTTCAGTTGCTCGATCAACAAACTCAGGAACAAGCCGACATCGGTTACAACCCCGGTAGATTCCACGGAACCCCGATCGCTCAGTTTCGTCACCACCGCCGGGTTGATATCCACGCACACCATCTTCACGCCAGCAGGCGTCATATTCCCCACACCGATGGAATGCAGCATGGAAGACAGCATCAGAATCATCTCGGCGCCTTCCAATAACCGGGCGTATTCCGTTTGCGCTTTGAGCAGATCCATTTCCGTATCCGGCAGAGGACCGTCATCGCGGATGGAACCCGCCAAGCAGAAGGGGATGTTATGTTTCACGCACTCGTACATCACCCCGCGAGTTACCACTCCCGCTTCCACAGCTTGGGCGATGCTGCCGTAACGGCGGATAGTGTTGATAGTTTTCAAGTGATGGCGGTGTCCGCCGCGAACGGCAATCCCCCGTTTCATATCCACGCCGAGAGAGGTTCCCAGCATAGCTTGTTCCATGTCGTGAACGGCGATCGCATTTCCCCCCAGCAAGGCTTGGACGTAACCTTCTCGAATCAGGTGGGATAAGTGTTCCCCGCCTCCGGTATGAATCACCACCGGACCGGCGGTGACGACGACTTTGCCGCCGCGATCGCGAATTTGCCGCAATTCCCACGCCACTTGCTCGACGACCAACTCCACGCGGCGTTCGCTGGACACCCCAGCTGACATAAAGCTAAACTCTTGGGAGGCTTTCTGGTCGCGTTCGTCTTTGCGAATGGTGCGAATGCCGCCCACACCCGTAACCACTCGTTCGCCCACTTCTAAATCCCGCAGTAATTTGCATTGGGCGACCAATCCGTCAGCCGTTTGGGAAATGGCGATCGCGCCGTCCATCCGCTGTTTCTGGACGCGCACCCACTGTCCGTCGATCCGCACTTCCGTGGGATAAATGGTGGTCACGTAAAAATCGTCCGGCGACACGCCGGCTTGCTCCACGGGTTCGAGTTGGGCGTCCCGTTCCTCTTGCGGCAAGGCAACCGCTCCCATATCGATCAGTTGGGACACGATTTCCTCGAGCATCAACTCCGACGTGGCGGAAACCTTCACCTCAGCCGACGAATGACTGTGACGCTGTTCGCCCAAGTTGAAGTTGAGAACTTGGAAACTCCCCCCATTTTCGACGATCGCATCTAAAGCGCGATTGATCAACCCCGAATCGAGTAAGTGTCCTTCCAAATGAACGATGCGACTGCGGACAATGGCATTAGCGCGCACATCCACAGCGATCGGTTCGGTGACGCGCAACGTCAAGCACTTCGCCGCACCCCCGGCTTTCAAAAATTCCGTCAGCGGTGTTTGCACCACTTCAAAGCCCAAATCCGCTAGCTGTTGCTGCAACTCGTCGCTGGCTTTGTTCATCACCACCACCCGATCGATGTTGACGGCGTTGCAGGCAAAGTTCACCGCGTCGGGTTCGGAGATGGCAATGCGCTTCTGAGCCGGAACCCGCTGTTCGATCAGTTGGTTGGAGTAGAAATCGAAGGCGGGGGGGTAGTAGAGGAGGTAACCGCCGGCTAGGGGACAGAAGCAGGTGTCGAGGTGGTAGAAACGGGAATCGACCAATTGCAGCGACAGCACCTCGATGTCCAGCCACTTGGCGATGTAAGGATGGGAGTCGAGTTCGGAGCGGAAGCCGTATCCCGCCCACAGCCAGCGTCCCTCGCGATCGAGCAGGGCATCGCCAGCCCCTTCAAAGGGCAAATCTTTCGGCAGTTCGTAAACCGTAAAGCCGTTATCTTCAAACCATTTTTTGAAATGGGGTTCTTCCCCTTGGCGTTCGGGATGGTAAAAGCGGCTGAGCACGGCAACATTCCCCAACACTAACCCGGCATTTGCCGTAAATACCATGTCGGGAACGCCCTTTTGCGGTTGCACCAGATCGACGATCGCCCGCTCTTTGAGATGATGGTAGAGTCCTTGCCATTGTTCAACGGCACGATCGCGCGAGGACTTGTGAATGTTGCCCTCCATCCACGGATTAATCACGTAATCCACGTCGTAATACTCGGGAGGACACATCAGGAAACGAATCGGATCTGCCATACTAGAAATTAAACCTCGAACCTCGGGAATCGATACATAAAAATTGGGTCGCCACCGACTCAAACGCAATCCCTAAATGCAGTCTCTAGGAACGCCTTGACGGTACAGCCATCAGACCCAATGGCACGAAAGCCAACATTTTATTCTAGAACGAGACGGTCGGTCGGCTGAGGTAAAATGTCAGGGAACGATCGGGTTGGGGTTGGGGGTCGCGACCATTTGAGATCGAGCGATCGAGGAAAAACGACTGGAGATGTCAGTGTTAAAGAACAGTGATATAATTCGTAAGGTAACAAACTCGTAACATTTCTCTCATCAAAGTGCCTCGCATCCCAAGCTCGATCGACGCCTCATTTGGGTTCAGATCGATCGGCATTTCCCTGACGAGGTTAACTGAGAGCGAGTTCGGGCTAACTCAACCCACCCTCGAAACCTCAACTCCAAACTTCTGATATCCAGCCAGACACCTAGCTATCCCATCTCTATTTGGGTTTTCCACCCGTCAGCCCATCGGTTTTGTCTCTGCTGTCATCCTCTCTGGATCTTTTGTCTCCGGGCAAAAGGATGATGGCGAGCGACCCCCCGGTCGAGCTTGACTCCTACCGCCCGATCGTCCCCATCCATTGAGGTGACCGGAGATCGACCCCCTGGAAAATAGCGAACAACGAACGGCTCACAGTTATAGAAAACATTTGCAATGACATTTCCGAAAGGACAGCGAGCGATCGTCACAGGTGCCAGTAGCGGCATCGGCGAGGAAACGGCACTGGCGTTCGCGCGTGCGGGCATCCACGTCGCCCTCGTCAGTCGATCGGCTGACAAGCTCGAAACCGTTGCCCAAAAAGCTCGCCAATTGGGCGTCGATGCCCGCTCCTATCCCGTCGATCTCGCCCGAGTCGATCGCGTGCGAGATGAAATGGCAGCCATCGCTGCCGATTTTTCCCCGGTCGATATCCTCGTCAACAATGCGGGCATGGGTTACACCGGCACGCTGATGGACACGCCGCTCGCCGACTGGCAGCGGGTGTTAGATTTAAACCTCACCAGTGTTTTCGAGTGCGTTCGCGCCGTTTTGCCGATGATGCGCGATCGCCCTGGCGGGACGATCGTCAACGTGGCTTCCATTGCCGGAAAACAAGCCTTTCCCAACTGGGGAGCCTACTGCGTTAGCAAATTCGGGCTGATGGCACTGACTCAAACCCTCGCTGCTGAAGAACGAGCTAACGGCATTCGGGTCGCGGCAATCTGTCCCGGTGCGGTCAATACCTCGATTTGGGAGACGGAAACCGTCCGTGCCGACTTCGATCGCACCCAAATGCTAACCCCCCAAACCGTCGCGCAGTCGATTCTCCACATCGTCCAACTACCAGCATCCGCCACCATTGAGGAACTGACGCTGATGTCCAACGCTGGCGTTCTCTAAAAGCTTTTGTCATTTGTCGATCGGTTGCCATTTTCAAGCCAGTTCTCGGACTGGCTGACGGCTGAGTGCGAACCGCCAGCAACTGACAAAGACCCTGTCTCATACATTGCTTACTCTTACTGCTGATTTATCATGACTATTGCTTCTTCCAACGGCTTCAATCGCTCAAATGGAACCCTGAATACCGATGCGAGCGATCGCCCCGAGACGACGAATCCCCCTTTCGCCTCCAGCCGCGATCGGCTCGAACGCAGCGTCCGCCTCGACGAGGGAGCCAATGCCGAAGCCGAATCGGAAAACGATGCCATGGCGGAAGCCGTCCGCCAATTATTACTCGGGGTCGGCGAAGATCCCGAACGAGAAGGATTGCTGAAAACGCCCAAGCGGGTTGCCGACGCCATGCGTTTTCTGACTGGCGGTTACCAACAATCTCTCGAAGATCTCGTCAACGGTGCGATCTTCGACGAAGGTCATAACGAAATGGTGCTGGTACGCGATATCAACGTGTTCAGCTTGTGCGAGCATCACATGCTGCCGTTTATGGGGAAAGCGCACGTCGCTTACATTCCCAATCAGAAGGTGATCGGACTGAGCAAACTAGCGCGGATCGTAGAAATGTACGGTCGTCGGCTGCAAGTGCAAGAACGCCTGACCAGTCAGATTTCCGAGGCGGTGGAGCAAGTGTTGGAACCTCGAGGCGTTGCCGTGGTGCTGGAAGCGACCCACATGTGCATGGTGATGCGCGGCGTCCAGAAACCCGGTTCTTGGACGGTGACCAGCGCCATGCGGGGACAATTCCAAGACGATCGCAAAACTCGCGAAGAGTTTCTCAATCTGATTCGCCACCAACCCGCTTTCTTCTAAAGTCCCCATAGCTTCCTAGATCTTGCTTTCCCCGATTGCTTCAAGCAGTCGGGGACTTCCCGTGGGAATCGAGTGTGACGGAAATCACTCCAATTGCCGAAAGCGATCGCTGTCAACCTCGCGGGCAAGCCCGATAGTGGAACTATAGGGTTCTGTGGAATTTAATGCAAATACCACTCGATCGGTTTCAGGTGTCTCTCGAAGATTTGTACGCTCAGATTTGGAAAACGGGCTATTTGACCCAAACCCAACAACAGCAACTCAAATCGATGAGATCTTTAGATAAACGCATGACTTCGGGTGAACGCGAGACGATCGATCGTCTGATGCACGCGATCCGCCGGGGATGGCTGAAAGTCGTTCAGTAGGGTCGAACTGATCAGCACCTCAGACGATCGCAGTCCTCGCAATTCTCCCTACCGCATGGGGTGGGTGGGGGTGAAGATTGACTAATCGGCAGGGCAATTGTCAATTGATTTCCTCGTTCGGCATGGAAACTGCACTTCAACTGACCACCATGTTGTTCGACGACGATTTGATGGGCAATGGCTAAACTCAAGGTTTTGGTTTGACGTTTCGGAGCGATCGCAAAACTAGGATCGAAAAGATAGCGCCGCACTTTCTCGACGATACCCAAACCATTGTCGGCAATCGAAATGAGGGCGAAGTCGCCCTGTCGATGCGTGCTGATCCGGATTTTACCGCCAGGGGGTTGCTGGGGAGAGCTTTTGGGAGGGGCGACGTCCAAAGGACGGGCTACGCCAACGCGAACGTCCGCAGTCGCCCAGACGGGGTGGGGCGGTTCTTGGGTCAACGATGGATGGGCGATGGGGTACGCATCTTCGATGGCGTCGATGGCACGACCCAACGTGACTAAGAAAACTTGATTCAGTTGACCGGCATAGCATTCGACAGGGGGGACGTCCCCGTACTCCGATAGAATTTGAATGTGGGGATACGGTTTGCGGGCCTGCAAGCGATTCTTCAGAAAGGTGAGAGTACTGTTCAAACCATCGTGCAAATCCACGGATTTCAGTTGCGATTCGCCTAAACGAGAGAAATTGCGCAGCGATAGGACGATTTGGCGGATGCGATCGGCTCCGACTTCCATCGACGCCAGCATTTTCGGCAAGTCGTCTTTCAAAAAGTCCAGATCGATTGCTTCAACACTGGAGTTTAGACTAAATCGGGAAGAAAGAGCCGCCCAAGGGTAGACCTGGGCGGCGATCGCCGTAGATGATGAGATTTAGGCAAAAACCCATCT
>DVED01000145.1 GCA_015295945.1 Oscillatoriales cyanobacterium M59_W2019_021
AGATGGGTTTTTGCCTAAATCTCATCATCTACGGCGATCGCCGCCCAGGTCTACCCTTGGGCGGCTCTTTCTTCCCGATTTAGTCTAAACTCCAGTGTTAACCCATTCCGCAATGAGTCTATGTTCGTCAATTCTGGATTTGAATTTACAGAAATAACGGTAAACTTACGGATTAAAGATTGGGGATTACATACGAGATAGAGCCGCCAGTTTAGTCAGCTTATCAGGAGCTAAACCTTCTAATTCTTCCAAATGCAGCCAACCTTCTTCGATCAATCGAGCAAAAACGAAGATGAGAACTGAATAGCGATAATCATACTTACCATCAATTTCGTGTCTTCTGGCACTCAAAAAGTCATGAAGTTTCCACACTTCATCTAATTCGGAGATCGATCCCGATCTTTGGCGAACTTCTTCGATCAAAGCGCTGACTTCTCGCATATAGGCTTTGTCCAAAACTTCTCGAGCGATTCTTTGCTCGTTGGTAGACCACTCCGTATCGCTAACTGTCATTATTGATATTGAATCTGAAATAAACATCTTTATTTATTTTAACTTATAGTGATGTTTATTTGTGTTTATTAGATTTAACAAATCAATCGATTCTATCTTAGATATTTATATCTTTTTATCGAATATCTCGAGATATAAAGCAAAGCGCTCTTGTCATAAAGAGCGCTTTTAGGAGTTCGACTGTTAGCCAGCTTTTGATCGAAAGAGAATCCAGAAATCGGGAACCAGAATTGAGAATTGAATCCCGATCGAATAGCAAATGAATTCCCCAGTTTAATGGCTTGGCTCTATCATTTTCCTAACGAGCTAAGTTTAATAACTCCTGGGGAGAAGCCAGAAGATCGATCGCCACAAAGAAAATTTTGTTCTCTGGATTGAGCAAAAAGCGCCAAGCCATATTCATGCCAACACCCGCACCAAACCAAGGGGTTTGCACTTTACCTGTGATTTTCACCTGGGTATAACCCCCTTCTGCGGGTTCGGAAACGCCGCGTTCGGGAAGGAGTTTGAGGTTTTGGCAATCTTCCTGGAAGAAGCGCAAAATTGCATCTTTGCCGACAATCGGTCGTTGGAAAGGCGGTTGTAGCGCACCATCCGGGGTAAACAACTCGATCAACGTCTCGAAATCGTTGGCATTCAAGTTGTTCATGTAGTTCAGGATCGTCGGATTGGTGACACCTTCGATCGTCACTTGAGTGCGTTGCGACTGTTCTTTGGGAGGAACGACGGGTTCGGAAACTTTTTGATAGCTGCCTAATTTGTTCGCATCGAAACCCATATCAACCACGGTATTGCGTAAAACCGTGATTTGTTGACCGGCATCCAAGTTGCGAATGGCTTGCAGTACGGCTGAAGCATTGGCAGAAAGCTGATAACCCTCTGGAATGGGAGCAACTATTCCCTGTTCCATCAGTTGTCCGAGACGATACCAGAATCCGAGTTTGATGTTGGCAGACCAAGTTGCATAGGTTCGGCAAATCGGGGTATCTGCACGATTGGCTAAGTCGCACATGACCTGGGTTTGTTCCGGAAACGTCATGTTCTCAATCTCTTTGAGCGTTCCCTCTGCAAATTGCATGCTCGCCGCACCCGGAGCCGCAATGGTGATGGTTTTACCCATTTCAAGATAAGCAAACCAAATCAGTGCCAGCTGGTCTTCGGCCTTAAGTTGATTAAACCTCGCAATTGTTGCTGGAACGGCATCAGCAGACAGAGTCTCAGGAAAGATGCCCCTGGCAGAGTCAATTGTAAATGGCATGGATACTTACCTTGTCTTGTAATCTTGGCTGTTTTTATTATTGCAACATTTCTTTACAAAAAGCAAATAAAATTCACAAATAGGTCTCATCAGTCCCACAGATGCCTTGCAGACAGGGGAGTCTGTGGCGATCGCGATTTCAGTTGTAGAATGAACCGAATCGGAGCGATCGCTTGGCAAAGATCCGCACCAGCAACAAACCGACAATAATCGCCGGCGATTCCATCAATGCCAAGGCAGCAACCATGTGTCCGCCAAAGTCGATATTTAATCGCGCCAAAAACGTGCTAGCCGTAACAAATGTCACCGCGCTAATCGATCCGTAAGTTGCGGCGATCGCCGCTGAATTGTAAATATCTAACTTTAGCCGCAGAATAACGCACCGTTTCTATTCTACGGACGTTTCCGGTGCAGAGGATCTTTTCAGATTAGGCAAGCAGCATGGGAAAGCGATCGCCCCTGCACCGGGAGCGATCGCCTCTGGGTTTAGGTGGTGTAGTACCGGGTCAGAATCCGAATCACTTCACCCTCGATCGGTGATGGGACGGGGGGACTCCATTCTCCCACCTCGGCAAACCCGAGAATGTGGAGGTATCCGACGAGATTGTCCACCCCTTTGGGAACGCCGCAGATTAAAACGCGGATCGGCTGGTGATCGATCGGGGAAGCTTCGGATTGGGCTTCCCGCAATAGTTCCGGAATCGATTTAGCAGTTGGTATCATAGAAATATCCTGGTACTAGATTGTCCTGTATTGGGATTACAAACCCCTACCGTATTTAGATTGGACTCTTGGGCGGTGGGGGTTTTGTTTTGACCTCAGTAACACTGTATTTGTACTGTGTCAATATACTATTTACATTTTCTAGGGTCGATCGTTTTTTGAATTCACTTGAAAGCTATGTCTAAAACTCGCATCGGCAAATTAAAACCCCAATATTCCTTCATTCTCAATCCCTATTACGATTAGGGTGTGTTGCAGAACGAAACGCACCATCCCCTTTCTGCAATACGCGAGAAACTCAATAGCAGTAAGAAGTTAAGAAAGATGACTCAAGCACCCGCAAAATTAATAACCGTTCGAGAATTTCTAAAAACCAAACCAGAAACGGGACGCTATGAATTGTATAACGGAGCGATCGTTCAAATGTCGCAACCTATAGGGGAACATGAAGAGGTTACAGGTTTTTTAACAGTTGAAATCTCTGCCGAAATCAAACGCTTGCAATTACCGTATTCTATCCCTAAGACAGCACTCGTGCGATCGGCTCTCGGTGAATCTGCCTATTCTCCAGATTTGTTAGTTCTCAACAAACCCGCTCTCAAATCTGAAGAATTATGGGCAAAATATTCTACCGTTCAATTGGGTGCTTCAATTCCTTTAATCGTTGAAGTTGTTTCGACAAACTGGCGGGATGACTACCATAGAAAAGTGGGTGAATATGAAGAAATCGGGATACCAGAATATTGGATCGTCGATTATTTAGGGTTGGGTGGCACTAAATTTCTCGGCAAACCCAAACAACCGACGATATCGGTATATAACCTGGTTGAAGATGAGTACCAGGTTTCTCTGTTTCGAGGAAACGAACGGATTATTTCTGCTGCCTTTCCCGAACTCAATCTCACCGTACAGCAAATTTTCGATGCCGAAAATTAACACTGGAGAAAATGTATCGATGTCCAAATATATCGGTATCCAGTTCCCTTTTATTTACGCACCCTGTCCCGGATCGCTGCTGAGGGTGTCGATGTAGGTAATAAATCCTTGGGCAAAAATATTTTCTGACAAGAAATGTTTGGTCATTTCGATGAGGGTGGCTTTGGTGGCTTGGAAGTGGCGTTCTGGGTTGAGGAATTGTTTGCGGAGGAGGGCGAGTTTGCTGGCAGTGGGGGAGGGGAAAGGATTGGTAATTTCGCCATCGATAATTTCGATCGCTTCCGATTCCGTGGCAATATTCGGGTGTTGTTGCCCAAGTTCTGCGAGGGTGTTTTTCAGGTCTTGGAGGGCGGATTGTAGCGCTGGATCGATGTTGTTTTTGTGTATCTCACTCACCTGCTTGCCCACTACAGTACCATCGTTTTTTTCAACGACCTGGAAAACTTCTGTTTTGTTGATGTTGTATTTAGAGGGTTCAGTCATCGGAGTTGCTCCTATTATGGGTTAGGGATTTTGTCGCCAGTTTTCCACGGGTAAACCGGGAATTCGATCGAATTCGCGCACGTTGGCTGTCACCATGACGAAGTTGTATTGCAGGGCAGTTGCAGCAATTAAAACATCATAAGCTTCGATCGGTTTTCCCGTGGTTTTGAGCAAGCTGCGAATCTGTGCGGCTTGTTCGGCTTCGGCAGTTCCAAAAGGCAGCAAGGCGACAGAAGCCAGCAAACTGGTGAGGATGGGTTCGATTTTGGCAGTGCGTTGCGAGTTGAGTTGCAAGCCATAGCGCAATTCCATGACGGTGATGCTGGAAACGGCGATGTCTGTCGGGGGCGTTTGCTTGAGTTGGGTTTGCGTGCCGGGTTCTCCTTTGATAAAGTCGCTGAGAACGCAGGTATCGAGCAAGTAGCGCACTACAGCATCTCCGGTTCGCGAGGGGGGAGCAATTCATCGCGAGAAGACTCGAAGGGGGGAAAGTCGGGGATGCCTGTAAAGGTTAAAACGATTTCCGACCACTGTAACACGGGTTGTTGGGACTGTGGGACAGCCAGCAGTTGGGTTAAGGTTTGGAGAACGAGGGCTTCGAGAGAGAGGTTGAGTTGGGTGGCACGGAACGCCAAAAGTCGATCGAGTTCGTCGGGAAGTTGCAGGGTTAAGGTTTTTGCCAT
>DVED01000183.1 GCA_015295945.1 Oscillatoriales cyanobacterium M59_W2019_021
CTTAGGCAACTGATAGACGATCTGATAGAATCTGAGAATAAAAAGCCGTCCTCCGCTGCGCTAAAGGACGGGGCTTGAAATCCTTTATTTTCGGTCAAAAAAAATCGGGAGGTCTTCATCGACCTCCCATAAATCCATGAGGCATAGAGCCTGGTTTTCAGATGCGTTTTCGCTCGATCGCCCCTAGATCTCTATCTGAAAGGGATTCTAGATTTGATCGGTGACCCACCCTCAAGCTTTGCCCGAAATCTCTAATACCAATCGGGAATTTCTCCAGTTTCGCCACCAACTCCGATCGCCGTATTGAGAATATTGGCATCGGTTAAAATCATGCCTTCCATGGAAGCTCCGTAAACATTGGCGAAATATACCGTCGCTTCGGTCAAATTCACCTCATCGAGATCGGCATTTTTCAAATCGGCATTGGTCAAAAAGGCTGCGGTTAAATTCGCCCCTTCCAAATTGGCGCCTCGGATATCCGCCCCTTCCAGATTGGCTTGGGTCAGATTAGCCCCTTGCAAATTGGCTTCTCGCAAATCTACGCCAATTAAATGCGTGCCGCTCAGATCTGCCCCGGAAAGATCGCATCGAAAACACGTTCCCGTTGACAGCAGTTTTTTGACGTGTTGGGGATTTTCGGCATTTGCCGCACTTGCCAAAAATAGGGGAGTTAGTAATGCTAAAATTGCAACAAGACGAAGTTTCATAAACTTACTCCTTGGCGTAGAAAGGTCGATTTCCTTCCCTTCTCTTTCCTTGATTATCTCATACAATCTCGATCAACTGAGTAATAAGTTCCTTAACGATTTACGATCGAACATCAACTTATTTTCAGCCAACGAGACTAGAGGCAAGGCACTGTCTTGCCCCTCCTCTTAACTCCACATCCACCTCGGTGAATTCCTTAAAGTCCCAAAGTTAATTGCCAACTTTTTAAAACACCCGTATCTTGGGGGGCACGATCGATAACGCGCAGTTGCCAAGTCCCTCGTCCCGATCGATTCAACAAAGATTTGAGAAGCGGCACGTTAGCAACGCCATAACGCGCTTGCAGTACCGTTTGCCGACCCAGACTGCGGTTTTGCAGCAACACCGCTTCATTGCGAGGATCGACCAAATAGATCTCCACGTCTCCTAAAAAGTCGTGAGCGAGGCGCACCTCGATTTGGATATCCAACACCGGACTCGAATCGTTGACGCTGATACCGCTTGCCACCCCGCGCGCATCGCCATCGGGAATCGTCAGTTCTCGGGGATTGGTTCCCTGAATCCAACGCGAAACGGGGGGTAGAGTGGTTAGTTGTTGCTGCGCCGCTTGCACGGCTTTGTAGGCGTTCACCTTACCGTAGCCGAACCACTGGGAATGTCCCCGGTTATCGTAGTTGCCGTAGCGCGTGCCGAACTGGGGATCGGGATCGGAGTCGAGAATTTTATCGGCACTTTGCTGCAAAATTTGCTTAACTTGGAGGGCAGTTAAATCGGGATTCGCCGATAGCACCAGCGCGGCAACTCCGGCAACCACGGGACAAGCGCTGGAGGTTCCGCCAAAATTGCTGGTATAGTCGTCGGGGCTGTATCCGGCGGCGCCCAAGCGATCGGCGGTGAAAACCCCCAATCCCGGCAAATATTGCTTGACTTCCGGTGCGGTGCTGATAAATCCGGTCGATTGCAGCCACATTCCCGGCGGCGCATTGTTGCTGGGGGCAGAGACCGAGATATTGGGTCCCCAGTTGCTGTAGGCGGCTTTTTTCGCCAAACTGGTGGAGGCGGAAACGGCAATCACATCGGGATGGACGGCGAAACCGCTCAGCCACTTGGTTTTGCCGGAAATCACGTTTTGGGGCCAACCCCGTTCGTCGATCGTCCCTTCTGTGGGGCGGTTGGCATTGCCTGCCGCAAAGACGACAACGCAACCTTTGCCGTTGCGTCCTTGGGTGGCGGCGCGGTTAATGGCGGCACGCTGGCGCAGGGACAAGGGGAAATAAACAGCACTGGCGCCCCAACTACAGGAAATCACCGAGGCGCCGTTGGACATCGCCCAATCGAAGATAGCTTCCACCGATTCGTCGTCCAGGTAGCCACTGGTGCGGATGGGCATTAAGGCACAACCAGGAGCAACGCCGACGACGCCGGAGCCGTTTTCTTCGGCGACGCAAACTCCCGCGCAGGAGGTCCCGTGGTTGTCCGTGGGACGATCGGGCAGTGGCAGAAAATCGTTATCCTTGAAATCTCGGGGGGCGACGATTTTGCCGGGAGCTTGAAAGTCGGGATGGTCGAGATCGACGGAATCGTCGGCAACGGCAACGATGATCGATCGATCGCCTCGAGTAATTTCCCAGGCTTGTTCGACCCCGATATGGGAACCGCTTGCCAGTTGGTTGCCTCCGGTATGGGAGAGATACCACTGTTTGCCGTACAAGGTATCGCGGGGACGGTATTGGGCAGCCGCCCGCACGATGATATTGGGTTCGGCAGTCAGCACTTGCGGGGCGCGCATCAGCCGATTGGCGATTTTCACCGGATTGTCGGTAGCGCGATCGGTAACTTGATAGACGAAGGTATTGGGAATTCCGGTGATCGGCTTTAAGGCTTGGAGTCCCAGGGAACTGCTAAAAGCATCCCGCGTCGCCGTATCTACCTCTTCGGAAAATTGAATGACGATCTCGTCGGTGAGGTAAATCCAAGTTCCCGGATCGGGTTCGGGATTGTAAACGTGGCTGACGAAGGCAACTTCGGGTAACTGGCGGGCGGCGGCGATGGTGGAGTCTAGTTGCCGGGGGTCTACGGTGAATTCTACCAACGGTGGGCGATCGGCACTCCCTCCAGGGACGATTGCGTGTTGGGTTGCCCCGATTTTCGCGGCTAGCGCTTCCGGATCGATCCCCGGTGCGGGACAAACGGTGAAGCGATCAGCGAGCTTGGTTAAGAGCAGTTCTTCCCCCCCCCGCTGGAGAATCGTCCCCACCCGCTCTTCAGCGACACCCGCCCCTTCCGAGGCTGCCAATAACTCGTTAATGGTTTGTCGATCGCTCATATGTTTTTGGGGTTGGGGGTTGGGGGTTCGCTTCCCGATTACTGATTACCAATGACCCATCGATAGAAATGTTAATATAATTTGAAATTTCCGAATATGTTCTCGCACAAACCCCAAACATACCCCATGATATCTGATAGAGTGCGTTCTTTTCCCGTCGCCATCGGTCGGACGGTTTTACCCCTAGTCTCCGCATTGATATGCCTCGCACCGGCGATCGCTCAAGACCAGCCGCCAGAGTCGATGGGGAACGAAGCTGACGAAGAGACGCTCGAAATTATCGAACTCGGCGATCCGACGGCGCCTAACCCATCCGAAGAACTGCGTCCTTTGTCCCTCGATGGCAGCTTACTGAGCCTTCCGGGAGCGCGACGCTTGATGGAAGAGGCGAGAACGGCAGTTTCGGCTCAAGATTACGATACGGCTGCCCAAAAATTACAGGATGCCCGTCAGGTTCTTAACCAACTCTCGAATTACTATCAAGAGCTAGCGGCAACGTTTTCCGGAATCGATAACCGTATTTTTGAAAGTCAGCGGGCGTTAGCGCTAGAATCGGCTCAATTGCGCGATCGGGCGACCTACGAACTCGCCTTGCTACATCGGGCGCAGAACAAGCCGGAACTCGCCATTCCCCTGTTGATCCAGATCGTCCGTTCCCAAAACCCTACCCGCGAGTTGGGACAAGCCGCTTACCAGCAACTGTTCGAGTTGGGATTTGTGGATTCTCCCTATCCGAGAAATCGCGACAGTCAGTCTTCTTCCAGCAATCCGTAACAAATCGAGTAGTTTTTCGCGGTAAAAATTGCTAGGATCTGTTCGCAAGCTGCGAGCTAGCAATTGGGAAGCACGACCGATGAGTACCATCTCGATCGAGGAGGAATAGAGGAATAATGGTCAGTCCGGATCAAGTCAAGTCAGCCATCGAAGCCGCTTTAACAGATGCTCGAGTTCAAGTGCGAGATCTGACCGGAGGTGGCGATCATTACGAGGCGATCGTGATTTCTTCAGATTTTGAAGGGAAGTCTTTGGTGAAACAACACCAGTTGGTTTACGGCGCCCTCAAAGCGGAAATGGAAAGCGAAGCCATCCACGCTTTAGCCCTGAAAACCTATACGCCCGAAACCTGGGAAGCGGTCGAGCAAACCGTATAATGGTTTGCGCCATCGTCGGGTAATCCGCATCTTTTTCAACCGACTCGGTTTCGCGAATAACCGATTTTTGATTTCGATGGCGCGGTGGTGAGATCGTCGAGATTGCCACATTTTTAACTGTCAAGCTGTAACTTCTAGAAAAACGCAAGGAATCCCATGACTCCCGAACTGAAAGAACGAATCGATAACTTAGTTCGACAAAACAAAATTTTAGTCTTTATGAAGGGCAGCAAACTGATGCCCCAATGCGGTTTTTCTAACAACGTCGTACAAATTCTCAATGCGTTGGGCGTTCCCTTTGAAACGGTGGACGTTCTTGACGATATGGAAATTCGCCAAGGGATTAAAGAATATTCCAATTGGCCGACGATTCCCCAAGTGTATGTCAACGGAGAATTTATTGGCGGTTCGGATATTTTGATCGACCTATATCAAAAGGGCGAATTGCAAGAAATGGTAGAGGTTGCCTTAGCCTCGTAAGCCAACCCTTAAACCGCGAAGCGAACGATCGCCTTCAAACACCATTGAGGGCGATCGTTCTTTATAGAAAAAACGCGCAAAAGATCTCATTCCTCCCAAGTTTGCACTCGATTTAGCGGATTAGCAGAGATCCGACAGTTGAAGTACGGTTGTCCTGAATCCAGGTAAAGGAAGAATTATTTATAATATTTTAATCGCGGAAATCCCCGTCGCGCTCGCTAACATCCAACCCTCGACCTCGATGGTTCTCATCCAATAAAATCCTTAAGCTTGCCGACATTTTTCGATCGACGATCTAAAATAGGAAAAATCTTTTTACATGATGGCGACATCCATGGAAGACCTCGCGCAATGCTATTTCTGGTTGGGTTTAGAGCCGGGAGCGTCACTCGAAGAGGTGAATCAAGCTTATAAAGACCTGGCTTTTGTTTGGCATCCCGATCGCCTTCCCCCCGAAAATCTCCGATTGCGAGAAAAAGCCCAAGAAAAGCTCAAACAAATCAACCACGCTCGAGATCGCCTGAGATCTCAGAGCAAATCCCCGATCGGTGTTTGGACGCCATCGACCTCTCGAAAACCGCCAACCTCTTCGCCGAAAGCGCGATCGACCCAACGGGAAACGAAAGCCGAACCCAGCGGCATCGATTGGCGGGGGGCTTCTCTCAAAGAACGAGATTTTTCCCGCAGAAACCTGAGCGGCGCCAATCTTGCCGAAGCCGATCTCAGCGACACCTTCATGCACAACACCAACCTGCAAGACGCCATTCTCACCCGCGCCAACCTCTTCCGCGCCAATCTCTTTCAGGCAGACTTGCGCCGCGCCAACCTCGCCGAAGCCAATCTCATCGGTGCGGATTTGAGCGGTGCGGACTTGCGCGGTGCGGACTTGCGCGGTGCGAAATGGGGAACGGCAACCCGGCGACTGGTGAAGTTGACGGGAGCGAACTTAGCAGGCGCGATTGCCCCCGACGGAACCATCTATCCCGATTGACGATCTCCTCGCTTCGTAGAGAACGGGAAATCCTGCGCTCCGTTCTCCCGATGACCCGAATGCAAATGACTTCGAGCCATTTGTAGATTGTCAGTTTCATGCGTTACACTGGTCAGTCAGTTATGGGGTTAACTGTTGGCTCGGGTGTGGAAAATCAATTGCTCGACCCAGCCATTGGGTGCGGCTTGGGGAAAGCCATTAAAATACTCGAAAAGTCCGCGATTGGTCTGAGTCAGGTTTATTCTTTCCCGTTCGTTGCCAGAATCTACCGTTGAATGCAATGTAGTTGACTGCTGGGATGGCGTGCGTGCATCTCACCCAAGATACACTCTTCTCAACAGACTATGCGGAGGTCGGGATGAATTGCGAGCAGGAATACAATCAATGTTTCGAGCGCCTGACGTGGGCGTGCGCTCGACTGGGCGCGGAAGTGGCGTCCGAGGGGCTGGCTGAAATTGCCCAACTGATCGTCCAACCCATGACCGGAACCTGGCGTCACTTCCACACGCCGCAGCATATCTTCGATGTCGGCGGTCAAGACGATCCCATCGAAGTCTTAGCTGCCCTCTTTCACGATTTAGTCTACGTCCAAGTCGATCTGAGCGTCAACTTCAACCTGAGTTACTACATTTCGCCGTTCAGCCAAGAACTGGACGGGAAACTGCAAATTCGCCCCCGAGACAAACTGCCCGCCGATCGATCGTTCGAGATGGTGTTAGCTGTGTTCGGGTTTAGTCCGGGTCAGGTACTGTCTCCCCTTGCCGGACAAAATGAATTTCTGAGTGCGGCAGTGGCTGCTAAGGTTCTGGAGACCTTCTTGACACCCCAACAGATCTTGGAAATTGTAGCTTGTATCGAAGCAACGATTCCCTTCCAATACGTTTTGGAAAATGGGCTAACCGTCAGCGATCGCCTGTTCTATCGCTTGAAAGATGCCAACTGTCGATTCGACCTCAATTTAAGCGAAACGGGCTTGCGAGAAACCGTCAAACGGGCGGTGCGCGTTGCCAACCGAGACGTTCTCGGGTTTGCCCACACGAGTTCTGCCATCTTTTTAGACAATACGTGGAACCTGTTGCCGGAAACCAACCACAATCTCATGCACATCAATGCCTACACGGTGCGCGAGTACCGGGTGGCGCTGCAAAAGATGGAAGGGTTCATGAATTTTCTCACGGCGGAAGTAGTGTTCCGCCAGTTTGACGGCGAACCAGACGACGAGACGTACCGTCACATGGTAGATATGGCACGCAAAAATATCGAAGTGGCGCGGTTGTATTTGGGGAGCAAACTGTTTGCGATCGCCGTGGTTGAAGCCCTATCCCTACGTGTGGGACTGTCGATTCCCCTTTCGACCATGATGGGCGATCACCCCTCGCAAACGCCCAAATGTGCCCAACTGGAAGATTTTATCCCCGATATCCAAACGAAGCACCCGCCGCAAACCGATCTCGAACGGGAAGTGTTGACCTTGCTATCGCGAGGGCGCACCCAAAACGCCGCTTACGATATCAAGCATTCTCCCCTCGCCACGTTTATGGTCAAACTCGTTGGCTTTGAAGAAATTCGCCGCCAGCGCCAACGCGCCCAAGAGTTTTTCCAAGAAACCCGATCGGCAGAAGATTTTCTGGCGGGATGCGATCCCCAGTTAATCGAAGCGATCGCCACGGGAGTTTTACAGTTATTTGACAGCCGCAAATCGGCTTTAATTGGTTCTTGACACAGATCGACAGTCGCGCAGCCAAGTGCGAATCCCTTGTCCCATGGCGCTGTTGCTGCTGTTTTGAGGTGGGGTAGTTCGACCGTCGTCGGGATAAGATCCCCAGGACGAAAAGATCGTCACCAACCGCCAACCGCTAGAGGCTGGGGTGAGAAACAACCAATGATATCCTTGAAACTCTAGAACGTTGTTATCGATATAGGTGCGTTCTAGGGTGGTAATAAATGCCTGATAGACCTCCGAGTTGGCGTTGTCCTCCGGGGAGAGAGTCGATCGCGCCGTACCGGGGGGTAGGGGTTCAAATTCCGGTCGTCCGGCAAGGAGAAGGTAACTGGAGGCATCGGGATCGTCCATCGAACGACTGGCAACCCCAACCGCCGATCGCGATCGCTGAAGTTCTCGATTGATATAACCGGGTAACTCCGGCAACAGGGCTTCGACTAAAGGTTCCAGTTCGGTGGGGCAACTGGCGGGTTTCGCCGTCGCGGGGAACGGGAAAAATAATAATGAGAACAGGTAACACAGAGAAATCCCAACGGTGTAAGAACGTCCTCGCAGACCCATTCCGAACTCCTGCAACTCCTGCAACTCCTGCAACTCCTTCTTCAAGCAATTTCGCTCAGTTCCAATTCTCCACAAATGCGATCGAAGGCAGCCGTAGGATCGGCAGAAGCAGTGATGGGACGACCGATCACCAAATAATCCGCTCCGGTTCGCAACGCAGACGCCGGAGTCATGGCGCGACGCTGATCGCCCGCTTCCGCCCACGTCGGACGCACCCCCGGACAAACCAGGAGAAACTCCGACCCGCAAACCCGCCGCAGTTGTTCGACTTCCTGGGGGGAACACACCGCCCCGTCCAAGCCCGATTCCCGTGCCAGCAGCGCCATTTGCAGGGCATATTCCGGCAATTCGAGGGGGATCTTCAAATCGAACGCTAAATCCCGAGAGGTCAAACTGGTCAGCAAGGTAATCGCAATCAGTTTGGGAGCGGGTTGTCCGGCAGACTCTGCGCCTTCTTGCAATGCCTCTCGCGCCGCTTGCAGGGCTTGGCGTCCGGCGGTGGCGTGAATGGTGACCAAATCCACGCCGTACCGGGCAGCAGCCCGACAGGCGCCGGCAACGGTGTTGGGGATATCGTGAAATTTTAAATCGAGAAAGATCTGTTTTTCTCGATCTTTGAGGGTTTGTAAAATGGTCGCCCCGGTACTGACAAAGAGTTCTAACCCGACTTTCCAAAAGGTGACTTTGGGAAGGGCGCTAATCAGGGCGATCGCTTCGACTTCTGTGGAAACGTCCAGGGGAACGATAATTCGATCGGCAACAGACATCATGGTCATTTGGGATTTGGGGTTTGGGGTTTGGGGTTTGGAGTTAGTTATTGGTTAATTCCAATGACCCATGACCTACTTACTTACCTATTACTTAAGTCCTTCATTTTCGATCGTAAATCCAGCGTCGCGAATCATCTGGAAATCTTGTAGGGCGGCTTGTCCGGGGGTGGTGAGGTAATCGCCGACGAAGATGGAGTTGGCGGCATAGAGTCCTAGAGGTTGGAGCGATCGCAAGTGGACTTCGCGACCTCCAGCGATGCGAATTTCTTGGCTGGGTAAAATTAACCGAAACAGGCACAAAATCGACAAACACCGCTGGGGTGTCAGTTCGTTCCGCTCGGCTAGCGGCGTTCCGGGAATGGGGATCAGGAAATTGAGGGGGACGCTCGTGACTTGCAACTCCCGCAGGGAAAACGCCATATCGATGATGTCGTCGTCGGATTCTCCCATGCCCAGGATCCCGCCGGAGCAGGTGGTGATGCCTGCCGCTTGGACGTTGCGGAGGGTGGCAACGCGATCGCTGTAGGTGTGGGTGGTGCAGATGTCTTCGTGGTGGTTTTCGGAGGTGTTGAGGTTGTGGTTGACGCGATCGACCCCAGCTTCGGCAAGGCGGCGGGTTTGGTCTTCGCTGAGCAATCCCAAACAGGCGCAAATTTTCAAGTCGTGCTTGGCTTTGACGGCTTTAACAGCGTCTAAGACTTTGGAAAATACCGATTCGGAGGGCGATCGACCCGAGGTGACCAAACAGAAGGTTCCCGCTTGCAACTCGGCGGCGCGATCGGCGGCTGCCAGAATTTTATCTTGTGCCAGGAGGGGATACTTCTCAATCTCGGCAGTGGAAATTTTTGACTGGGAACAGTAGTGGCAATCTTCCGGACACAGACCGCTTTGGGCGTTGAGGAGAAAGTGCAGTCGCACGCGATTGCCCCAGTAGTGACGCCGCACGCGATACGCCGCTGCCAGCCGATCGAGTAGCGTTTCGTCGGATGCGGTCAAGACGGCGCGAGCTTCGTCTCGGGTCAGTCGTTCCCCCGCTAAGGCGCGATCGGCAAAAGCGTTCCAATTTGGCAGGTTTTGTACGGGGGCGATCGTCATTGTGGCAAGGGGATGGATAGCACAGAATCTCTATTTTATAGCAGAAGGCAGAAGGTAAAGCAGTGCTGGGTTTTAAGAAAAGAAAAATGGAGATCGTCCGGCGCGATTCCCTTCGCCTGTAGCACATCCGTCCCCAAAAAATTCGTGCCGTGGAGGTTGGCGTTGCTGAGGTCGGCATCGTCGAGCCGAACGTGGCGCACGAGGGCATGACGCAAATTTGCCCGTCGCAAATTTGCCCGCCTTAAAATCGAACTTGAGTTCTTGATACTCTTCGCTTTTGAGAAAGTTGCCGATCCAAGAGCGCAAACAGCCGACAATTTCTGAGACACTAGGCGGTATTTGTTCGATTTTTTCTAAAATGTTGATTAATTTCCCGATCACCTTATATCGCCGGAAGGCAAACCAGTGATTGATTAAAATATAACAACTCCGCTTGAAGGTATTGTGAAAAAACTCTTCGTCTTGATTTAAAACGATCTCGTATAAAGCTTCAAACAATCGCGGGCGATACTCCTTCATGAGTCGCTACGCGATCGGCGGCGTCGCCAAAGACAAACAACCGACGGAAGAGAGCTAATACTTCGTCAGACGAAGTGGTTCTCACCGCAGTTAAAAAAAACTTGTAGATCGTTTGCCGATCGGCGTCGAGATGCGTTTGTAAATCAGACTTTCTTTGAGAAATTAAATTCGAGCGTTGAGGTAAATCGTTCATGGCAATTGCAACCCTGAAGTTAAAAAAAGTAAAGATCGAAATCAGACGATCTCATCTTGAGGGCGATCGCTCTCTCGATCTCGTCTCATCTCGCTAGAAATGCGCCAAAATTAAGCGGGACGCGACTTTTAACGGGACATGAGTTACGCTCTGATCGTGAAAATATTTAATTTGCAACAAAAATTAACAAAATAAAATAAATAGTTAACCTGTCTCATTTCAAAACTAGCACAACTCCGGTCGATCTTGGGAAACTGTTGCCATTTTTGCTCGAACTCGATCGCCAATTTATTAAGAATTAGAATTGCAATTTCTGGCTGACAATTTAGAGCCAAGATCGAGTATACTTTAAAAAGTAGCCCGTAAATTGAGTTGGAAGGATTTGGGAATGTGGGGATTGTGTTTTGGTTTTTCATCCCTCTGAAGGTATGGCTACGCCAACAGAGTCCGCTGCCCCCGCTACGCCAACGCGATACTCCTTCATGAGTCGCTGTGCGAGCGCCGCGCGACCTCGGAACCCGCATTCCCCCTCAATTCGATGTTGACAAACTGACAGATTTTCATCTGCCTCAAATGTAAACTTGGGGTAAGTTACCTATGATTGCTTGGATTAATTTCGTCGTTCTCCTGGTGGCGACACTGCTCGTGTTGTACTTAGAACTCAAAAGTGCCAAACCCGTCGCCTTGGAGAAAAAAATTGGCGCGATCGCCTACAATCGGTGTACGCGCTACCGACTGCTCGCCTCTGGGTTGATGGCGCTTGCCGGGATTAACTACATTCTCTACTTTCTCTACCCGTTGCCGATCGCGCTCCCAAGAACCTTTCCTTGGAGTTGGTGGATTTCAGCCGGCATTGCCGCTGCGTTTTCCCTGTTCAGCACCTATC
>DVED01000127.1 GCA_015295945.1 Oscillatoriales cyanobacterium M59_W2019_021
GCTATTATCCGTATCGAAGCCGATACCGTGGATTTCTCCTTCTGCCGTACTTTGGAAGTCAAATTCTAAGATGGTATTTTCGGTAATGGTGTAGCCATTTCCTAAATCGACTTTTTTCCATCCATTTCCCACAATATCGACTTGGGTGAGATCGTCAGAAAATGAGATTGACGAGTTTCGATCTTGATTGCCGTATGAGTCGATCGCCAATAAGTTTTCGTTTGTTTCGAGAGTTATTTTAAAGAAATTATCAGTCATTTTCTATGAATTTCCTACATTCAAAGCGTCAGAATATGTTAGCCTGATTTACAACTTTAACAAGCTGTATTTGAGCCACCTTTAACAATCGTGTCTAACTCAATAAAGCCTTAAAAAACCCTATTAGTCGATCAATTAAAATCAAGTTCACTAAAGTAGAGCTGTTTCGTGTTATTTACATCCGGCAGACATTTTGCTAAACATTATCCTAGAGAGGATGTCGTATTTTACCCTACGTAGCTATGAATGAATCTAACTAACAGGTTCTGGAAGCAACGATCGATCTCATCAACTTGTAGATGAAATGTTAGCATTTAGACTGCGGAGCGAACGCGATTTCGTCTAATCTTTTCAGGGCGTTGAATCATATCCTTGATTTGTTAAGATCTTGTAAACTCATCTACGTGTCGAACGTTTGAGTTATTTAAAATTTTCTTAAAGATACTGTGTATATACAAGTAAAACTCTTTAAAAACTCGTGAAATTACGGAATCTTTGACTTTACTTGATTTCGTAACTTAAATTTCCTGAAGTCCTTTGGCGATCGTATAGCCCGCCATTCCCAGTAACAATAACCGAAACAACAAGTTCACCACCCGCGAGGGTAACTTCGGCAACACCCGCGTTCCCAACTGCGCTCCCATAATACCCCCTATACCCAGACAAACTCCCGGTATCCACAACACATTACCGTTGTAAGCGTGTCTTGCTAACCCCGAAGCGGCAATCAAAACGATCGCCCCCAAACTGTTCCGAACCGCTTGCTTGATGGGTATGGATAAAAACAACATCTGTAGCGGAACGATAACTAAACCGCCTCCCACACCGAACAATCCCGATAGGAACCCTGCAATAACTCCAATTCCCAGGATTTTGAAGAAATAGATGCGACGATCGACAGTTAACGCTTCCCCATTCTCCGCTTCTCGTTCTCCCAACTGACGCCGCAACCCCATCAAATAAATAGCAACCAGTTGCAATCCAGCAAAACTAAACACCAAAATCGCCGCTGGAAGGCGATCGCCCAATACTGCACCCAATTGCGCCATGGGAATGCCTCCCAGCGCCAACAAGAGGGAAAGTTCCATCTGTAATTCCCCGGTTCGCCAATTCCGTAATGTTCCAGAAACCGAACTCAGCAATACCCCCACCAAGCTCGTCGCGGTTGCGGGCAAAATGGGAACGCCGAACACCATCAACGCCGGAACCATCAACAATCCGCCGCCAATTCCCAACACGCCCGACGCTAAGCCTGTGAGGATTCCCAGTAGCAGTAAAAGTCCGTAGGTTAACCATTCAAAATTCACTCGTTCTAAAAGGAGATAGGGCGGTATAAAAAAGGATATTTGGACTTACCGTATTCCAGTTACACAATATTATTTCGTAGCCAATCAATAACTTCATCAGCATTTCTATCAGGCGGATAGACTGGATAAAAACACTTGAGAATTTTAGCAGCTTCGGCAATAAGTGTCACTCGTTTTATCAGCTTTTTACCTTCGACTTCAAACATTGGCAACTTTAGCATCTCAGCAAACTTAAAATCACGATCGCTCAACAGTTCAAAGGGTAAATGAAGTCGGCTTACCGCTTCCATTTGATATTCGGTAGTTTGTGTGCTCAGACCAAATACTTGCGTTTTTAACTCGTTGAGTTCTTGGTAATGGTCTCGAAAAGCGCATGATTGTGGAGTACATCCCCGGGCTCCAGGAATCATGTCCCATGTATCAGGTAGCGCAATCCCAGGTTGACCTGTCATGGGATAACAATAAATGACAATATGACCGGAAATTGCCGACAAATCAACACGTCTACCATGAGTTGAAAATAAAACAGTTGATGGTAAAAACTGCCCGAGTAGATGATCGCAAGCACCATCATCTATTGGAATGGGCAAGTCTTTCGGCAACTCTGTTATATTTTTCATCTAAATTTAGACTTACAAAAGTTTTTGAAAAGCGTCATTTTTTTGCCTTCATTTATTAATTTCAGCTCTTACATCCGTTCTAACACTTGAATTCCCAACAAGAATAATCCTAATTTAATCGTCCTCGCACTTAAATCGCAAAGAATTAAACGAGAGGTGCGTAGCGGTTCTTCGGCTTGCAGAACCGGACATTTGTCGTAGAATTGATTGAATTTTTGGCTGAGTTCAAATAAATACTGACACAAGCGATTGGGTAATAAGTCAGCAGCCACATCGTCGAGGATTTCGCTTAAGCCGATCAGGTGTTTGGCGAGGGTTAATTCGGTTTCTTCCTGTAATTGAATGGGTGTATTAGCCGCGATTTTCTCGAAATCAATTCCACCTTTGCGAGCAATTCCTTGAACCCGCACATAGGCATACAGTAAATACGGCGCGGTATTGCCTTGTAGCGCCAGCATTTTATCATAACTGAAGATATAGTTACTGGTGCGATTTTGACTCAAGTCGGCGTATTTGACCGCACTCAAACCGACAATTTTTGAAGTCCGATCGATGAATTCTTCTGTTTCTTGGCGGTTTTCGGTTTGCAATCGCTTTTCCAAATCCGCACGAGAACGGGCGATCGCCTCATCTAATAAATCTTGCAATCGCACCGTTTCCCCAGCACGAGTTTTTAATTTCTTGCCATCTTCTCCTTGTACCAATCCAAAAGGAACGTGAATCGCCTCCACATTTTCCGGCAGCCATCCGGCGCGTTTTGCCACTTGGAAAACTTGAGCAAAGTGGTTGCTCTGTCCGGCATCGACGACGTAAATCAGGCGATCGGCATTATCTTTTTCGATGCGATATCGCAGTGCCGCTAAATCTGTCGTGGCGTAGTTATATCCCCCGTCGGATTTCTGGACGATCAGCGGTAAGGGTTTGCCTTCTTTATTGGTAAATCCTTCGACAAAAACACATTTTGCTCCCGCATCTTCCACCAACAAACCCAACCGATCTAATTCGGAAACCACATCCGCTAACTGGGAATTGTAGAACGATTCTCCCCGTTCCGTGAGTCGGATATCCAATAAGTCGTAAATCTTTTGAAATTCCCGCCGGGACTGATCGCACAGCAGTTGCCATGCACGTCGCGCAGTTTCGTCTCCCGCTTGCAACGTTACTACCGCTTGCCGAGACGCTTCCTTAAAGTCTTCGTCTTCATCGAATCGTTGTTTTGCCTTTTTATAAAACGCCACCAAATCGCCGATATCTAACGCATCCGCCGTGGTTAGCGCATCCGGATACACTTCCCGCAAATAGGTAATCAGCATCCCGAATTGCGTCCCCCAATCCCCGACGTGGTTGAGGCGGAGGACATCGTGTCCTTGGAACTCCAAAATTCGGGCAATGCTATCGCCGATAATGGTCGATCGCAGGTGTCCGACGTGCATTTCTTTGGCAATGTTGGGACTGGAAAAATCGACGACAACGTGCTGGGGATGCGGCGTGGGTTCGACTCCCAACCGATCGCCTTGTAGCATCCGTTGCAGTTGCGTTTCCAAGTACGCGGGTTTGAGGGTGAGGTTGATAAATCCGGGTCTGGCAATTTCCGGAGGTGCGCACAAGTCGTCAATCTCGAGGTGCGAGACGATTTGTGCGGCGATCGATCGCGGTGCCTGTTTGAGAGGTTTTGCCAGGGACATCGCCACATTGGACTGATAGTCACCGAATTTCGGGTTGCTGGTGGGGACTAACAGGGGGTCGGTTCCGCTCAGTTGGGTGCCAAATGCGGCGGTTAAGGCGCGATCAAATCGATTTTTAAGCTGGGCGAGGGTGGATGCCATTTCGGAAGTGGTAGGATTAGCTCTGAAGCAAACAGGCAACTCTACTGTATCAAATGGGGGAGACCGATCGACGATGGGACTGCGGGAGAAGAGACTCATTCACCGATTGCACGCCGAAGTTTTGCCGAAGTATGAGGCAGCCTTGCGGCAAGAGACCGGGGGAGGGGCGATCGAATGGCAAGTGAATTGGGACAGTTTCTCGAACTGCGACGAAGAGGCTTTGGAACGGCTGGAACGTTTTGGATTGCGAAAAATTTCCGAGGCGATCGAGTCGATTTGTATCGATGATTTTGGCAGGAAAGCCGTTCGAGACGGTTTGAAAATGATTTACATTCAACAAGTTGACGATTCGTCTCAAGTTGCAGTGGCTATGGATGAGGATACGCTCAAAGTTTTCTTGAATTGTGCCGATTTTTACCACGGTTACGTCTCGGAGTTTAAAATTCAGGAAGTGTTGGAAAATGGGCTTTAAGCCCACTTGTTAGTTAGTCGGGTGGGCAATGGCGGTGAAAGCGTGAGGAGTGTCCCCCAAGATCCATTACCAATCCGCCATTGCCCACCGCATTGGGAGGAAAGCTCGTTCTTAATAATAGAGTTTGTCAATGGTCTCTAATCTAACTTTTTAGCCGACTGATTTTGAAAGGTTTAGCAGTCGATCGAGGGATGCAATTCTTATGCCATTTACTGCTTATTCCAGCATTGGGGAGGTACTTCAAGAGTTTCAAATTCGATCGACTCAAAGGGATTATATCGTTGAAATAGATTGCGAAATTCGCCCTTATTTTCGAGAAGAACTCGAATTTTGTTTGCACGAACTGGTATTCGATAACTCAGAGTATGCGATTTGTGAAAATTTAATTTACCCGATTTTGAAAGAAGTGTACCGAGAGTTTACCGCAGAGTTTACACTCTGGAGCCATCAGTTTATTCGATATACCGATCGACTTTCGGGAATGCCGGATTATCTCTTGTCGAAAAGATCCGATCTGGGTCGAGAAGTGCTCGAACAGCCTTTTTTGATTGTGGTGGAAGCCAAACAAGACGATTTCGGGCGAGGATGGGGGCAATGCTTGGCTGAAATGGTAGCTGTTCGAGAAATGAATGAAAATGGCGAACATTTAACAGTTTTCGGGATTGTCACGAATGGTAAATTTTGGGAATTCGGTCAACTGAAAGATACGTTATTTACCAAAAACTTTACCGCTTATACGATTTACGATCTCGATCGCCTATTTGGGGCAGTTCGCTATGTTTTCCAGCAATGCCAACAGGAGTTAGCAGCGATCAAGCGATAAAATTCGTAATTTTTAAGAAAGATTGCCTGATGCGATCTTGGGCATTAAACTGGGAATCGCCATAAAAAGTAACATAATAATATTGGCAATCCAAAACAGTAAAACTAACCACAATAAACCCAACCAAGGTTGATGATAATCGGCAATCTGTAACCCTTCCCAAAGTTGCCAAATCCGATAAATTGTGTACAGCGTCCCAATGGGAACGACCACACTGGGAACGAGCAAACGACTTAAACTCGTTTCCGATGCCAGTTGAATGATGAGAACGACGAGATAAACCAGGAGAAATTGACGAATATTTGGCTCGTTCCATAATATAATTAATAGGATGAGCGGCACGATCGCCCCAATTCCTAACGCAACTTTTACCCAAATTCGGAGAAATTGCCATTGCCGATCGCCAAATGCCATCATTTCTCGTAGCGGTAATTTGCCAACTTTTACCAACCATCCCATTGCAACACTTAAAAAGGTAGCAATGACGATAAATAAAATCGATATCATTCCAGAATTGGCGATCGCCGTGACAGTGGCATTCATTTTATATCCCAACTTACAATAAAATTGCACTAAAATCGGCTTCGCTAATGATACCGATATTCACCCCTTGTAAGGCGATCGATAAACCGGCGGCGGTAATGACGGTATCGTTTCCCACCTGAACGATCGTTAATTCGGCAAAGGTTAACCCGTCTCGCAACCCGATAATATCCACGCCATCGGTAAAATCGGTCACGAAATTGTTCCCGTCGCCAATGCGGAAATCGAAGCGATCGCCACCCGTTCCCCCAGTTAACGTATCGTCGCCGCGATCGCCTCTCAATACATCCATTCCCGCATCTCCAAATAAAATATCTCCATCTCGACCGCCGTATAAAGTATCGTTTCCGTCGCTACCGATGAGGCGATCGCTTTCTGTATTGCCGAATAATAAGTCATTTCCCGTTTGTCCGTGAAGACAATCGTTCCCGATATTTCCTAATATCACATCGCCGCCGTCGCCACCAAATGCGCGATCGTCCTCTTTCCCAGCAAAAATCAAATCGTTGCCAATTCCTCCATCAATAGAATCCACACCGGAATTCCCGAAAATCAGGTCATCTCCCCCATCGCCGAACAGCAAATCGTTCTCGAAATTACCGAACAGGTGATCGTTTCCCTCATTTCCCCGCAACGCATCCCCATCCCGACCCCCAAAAACAGAATCGTCTCCCATCCCCCCTTCGACGATATCGTCTCCCCCATTGCCAAACAACCAATCCCCGCCAGGACTGCCTTGCAAGAAATCGTTTCCCTCAAATCCGGCAAATATCGTACTGACTTGAGTGCGACCGTCCAAGCGGTTGGCATTGTCGTCGCCGAGGAGAAAATCCCCCGTTCGGATATCGGTTATCGGTTCGGCGGTGGGGAAAACGGGGGGAACGGTGGTGAGTTGGCAGGTGTCGAAGTTGGGGTAGATGGCGGGAGGGTTGGGAGTTGGTGGGTTATTCGGGGGATTTGTGGGTGGGTTATTTGGGGGATCGATCGGCGGATTCGTTGGCGGTGGCGTGTTGCCGCCTGGAGGTAACGGAATGTTAACGGTAAAGTTGCCTAACTCGCCGCCAGATACCGCTTGACCCGTGGTATCGCGAACTTGGTCGGCAATTAAAGAAAGGGTATACGTCCCGTTGTCCGATCGATCCCAAGTCCCGCCGGGGGGTGCGAATTGGTAGGTTGCCGTGACGCTATTTCCCGTTGTCGTAGTGTTGAGAAAGGTGGCAAGGCGATCGAACCCAGTTCCCCCCGTGACTCGAATATCGTTACTATCGAGGGTAGTGAGGTCGATTCCGGTGGTATCGGTGTAGGTGATGGTAAACGAATAGAGGTTACTCCCGGCAACGGTAATATCGGTCAACTGTACGGTGGTGGCACTGGGAAGGGTACGATCAATCGCATACACTTCCCCCACCGCATCGCCATTATTGACCCCCATTCCCCCCAACGGCAACATCAACCCATTGGTAATGCTATCGTCATCGACTAAATTGAGTTGAATTGTGCCGTCTCCCGTTCCCGTGGTCACTTCGACGGTGTAGGTCTCGTCGGTTCCCGTAACGCTGGCAATTGTTGCACCCGATACCCCAGAGGTGACGAGAGCGAAATCTGCGGCATCGACTCCCATCACCGCTTCGCTGAATTGGACAGTGTAACTGACGGTAGCGGCGGAGGTGGGGTTTGGGTTCGATCGAATAATACTGCTAACGGTGGGGACGGTATTGCTAAAGGTAATCCGATTGTCGGTACTGGTACTGGCGGTGTTGGGGTTTCCGGCAGTATCGGTGGCGGCGTTGGCGTTGACGGTAGCGACGATATCCCCGTTTCCTGTCATTCCCGTTACGGCAACCTCGTAGGTTGTACCGTCCATCGCACCCGTTTCGGTGATGGTTGCCGCCAGCATCCCCGAGGCGGTACTTTGAGAGAGATCGATATCGCTGCCGTCGAATCCGGTGACGGGTTCGCTAAAGGTGGCGGTGAAACGAACCGTTGTCTCGGCAGTGGGGTCGGTTTGTCCGGTGGTTTGTTCTAGAGTAACCGTAGGAGCGATGGTATCGTCGATCGTGTGAGAAGCGAGTCCGTCAAAGGTATCGATCGCAAAACCTTCCCACTCCAGTGAAGGATCGAAAGCATCGTTAGGATTGGGATCTCCCATTGTAATGTTCGATCGACGGCGTAGGGTATTATCTTGCGTGGAGATGAGTCCGGTTCCCCATTCCGTTCCGGGATCGAAACCGACTTGTCCGATGACATCGATAACCGCTCCATTTTTCTTGAGAACGATCGCGTCATCTCCGTTAAAATTGATGACAAAGTTGTTCGTAACATCCGCCAATGCTAACAGTGTTGGACTAGCGTTTCCATGTACGAGAATAAATGTCGCTCCCGGCGCGATCGTCCCCACTAAATTTAAAGAATTATTGGCAGTTGCACTCCCATTAGAATAGAGTTCGAGACTGTAGGAACCCGCAGCTAGATCGATCGGTTGTGTCGTCGGGTTGTACAGTTCGATCGCCTTATTAAAACTGCTTCCTTCGATATATTTTGAAATAAAGAGTTCTGTCACTGCGTTTTGATTTTTCGATGGAAATTATGGATTAAAAGAACTGACTGACTAAACAGCGAAAACCCAGTAAAATCGGACTGGTAATGTCATCGGTTTCGTACAACGTCGCCACCCGTTTCAAGATGCCATCCTCGCGGCGATAGACGGCAACCGATCGATCGAACCGATTGACGATCCAATATTCGAGAACGCCTTGAACGGAATATAATTTCAATTTCGCTTCCCTATCCCGCCGTTCGTTCTTCTCTCCCGGAGATAGCACTTCCACCACCAATTCCGGCGCTCCGACCAAATGTCCCGCTTCGTCGAGCAATTGTTCCAAGCGATCGAAACTCGCCCAAACTACGTCGGGAATGACGTTATTCGCTTCGCAAAAAATGACTCCCGGCATGACTGCCGCTTGTCCCACCGTGCTGAGTTCGGCGCAGTTGTTAAAAACCGTAACGATGTTGCCACACACGGCTTGATGTTTCCAATCTGGTGCGCGGGTCACAAATAGCTCTCCTTCAATAATTTCATACCGATTCGCCCGATCGCCCTCAAACAAAACTAAATCTTCCGTCGTCCACCGCACGGGACTCGTTGATGTTGTTGGCATAAATCCCCCTGGTTTTTCTTCGATTGTATAACGATCGGGAAAAAGCGATCGGTCTTCGATCTTTCTGAGATCTTGCATTGCGGTTAAAGCTCGCCGGGAACTTAAGTTCCCGGCTAATAGCTCAACTCCATTAAAATGGACTAAATGACTAATCGCGCAGCGTCTGGGCGATTGGGATTTGGGGTTTGGGGTTGGTTATTAGTTGTTCGTTAACTTCCTCACCTCCTCACAATTTTCTTCCCCTACTCCCCCTACTCCCCCACTTCCCCTGCTCACCTCCACCGGAAGCTGTCCGATCCCGTGAGGTTAAATGGGGCGCAATCGGGTCACTTTCAAGTTAAACGGACCCACTCCGGTTTCGCCAAAAGCGCGGACGCGAATGATATAAGTTCCCGGACTGGTGATGCGAGTAAACAGGAGAGAATTGGTACTGCCGTCGGGACCATCGTCATTTTCGGCAATGGTCAAACCATCCGGTGCGATTAGCGAAACGATCGTGTCGAAACTGTCGGAAGTCACATCGATCGTCATCTGATCGTTAGCACTCAAGTCAATCAGGTAATCCCGCGCGAATCCCCCTTGACCCGTGGGAATATCTTTTGAGGATAAAGTATCGCTAATTTCGCCGCCAACAGGCAAGCGAACCGGGTTGTACATCGTTTGTGCTGGGGTGCGGGTGGGACTGAAAGCCAGTACCGTCAGGCTCGCGGGAACCCAGAGCAAAGATCGAACTCTCGATACAATAAAACGATTCATCAAGCTCCTGTGTCGAAATGTATGGAAGGAGATCGCTCCCCTAGGCTTTAGTATAGGGAAGTCGCGATGACTAATTCGATGAAACCGCGTTCGGACAACGGCAAATTACCTCGATTTCAAAGCCTTCAGATTTTAGCCGCAATCTGGCTGGTGGGGGCAATTCTCGATCGCCTGTGGTTTGCGATCGATCGATCGGTGCCGTCTTGGGACTCGGCGGATTACCTCATTGGTGCGATGAACTATTGGCGAGTGCTGCAATCTCCCGAGTGGTTGTCCCCGGACTGGTGGGATGGGTTATGGCGGTTGTCGTCCAAAATTCCTCCCCTAACTTACATTGCCACCGCTCCGTTTTTAGAGGTGTTCGGCACGGGATTCGATGCGGCAACTTGCGTCAATTTGTTGTTTAGCGCCATTTTGCTGTTGTCTGTATACGGTTTGGGCAAGCATTTATTCGACCGTCGCGTGGGATTGTGGGCAGCTTTACTGTGCGCGTTGATACCGGGACTCTATCGCGTTCGCTTGGAGTTTCTGCTGGACTATCCTCTGGTAACGGCGGTAACGCTGGCGTTTTTTTGTCTGACGGTGTGGCGCGATCGCAGTTTGCCCCAAGCGGATTTTACCTGGAAACATACCCTCAAAAGTTGGCTGTGGGCGATCGCCTTTGGGATTTCCTTGGGATTGGCGTTAATGGTCAAGCAAACGGTCTTGCTGTTTTTGTGGGTTCCGTTGTTGTGGGTGACGGGGGAAATCTTAAGCCGTTTGGCGTGGGGACGCTTGTTGCAATTGGTATTTGCGCTGTTGGTGTCCGTACCGATTTGGGGGGGGTGGTATCGCGCCAATTGGCTGCTGATTCTCACTTCCGGAAAACGGGCAACGATCGATTCGGCAATGGCAGAAGGCGATCCGCCGCTCAATTCGATCGCCGCTTGGACGTACTATTGGGAACAGTTACCGGAACAGGTTTCTTTACCCTTATTAATGATTCCGATCGCCGGATTTTTGGTCTACATTTTTACAAAGGCGTGGATTCGCAGAAAATCCGTAGGGGCGAAGCATTTGGGCGATAACTCTCAGTTAAACCCCGAAATTGACAATCCCAATGCTTCGCCCTTCCCCGAAGATTTACAAAGCGATAACATCTCAGGGTTTGCCGACTTTTACAATCCCAATGCGTCAGAAGATTGGCAAGGCGAAAACTCCCCAGCGAACCCCTTCCCAGCCAATCCCGAAATCGACACGCCCAATCCTTCCCCTCCCGACAATTTAGAAATGCGCCCCCCGCGTTTCCCGGAATTTAACGCTCGATCGTTTCTGTGGCTGGCAGTGTTTTGGGTGGGAGCATACTTACTGTCGTCCCTGAATGTGAATAAGGATTTTCGCTACGTTTTGCCTTATTTACCCGTTCTGGCGATCGCCCTGGCTTGGGGGTTGTTGCAGTGGGGAGCGCTAGTGCGGACGCTAACGGCGATCGTGGCAGTTATTCTGTGCATGATTAATATCTTCGCCATCGAGTTCGTTCCTCTACCCGTCGGGTTGCGATCGCCCCATTCCGCTTACTTAGGAGCGCCCTTTCCCCATACGCAAATCATCGACGAAATCGTCAAGACCGAACCGTACTTGCGATCGACCCTCGGCGTTCTCCCCTCCACCCCAGAGGTCAACCAACACAATTTCAGCTTCTACGGCAGCTTAGCCAACTTCCAGGTTTACGGACGGCAAGTCGGCGTTCGCGACGACCAAGTGACGCAAGATGCGCGATCGCTCTCGTGGTTTCTCACCAAAACTGGGGAGCAAGGCTCGGTTCCAGAGTCCCAAGCACAAATGGTACAAACCGTTACCGCCAGCCCGGAATTTGAGCAACACGAAACTTGGTCGTTACCCGATCGATCGCAACTGCAACTCTACCACCGCAAAGCACCCCTGGTTACCGTCACTCCCTTGAAGGATTCGGGTGGCGAAGGCGTTCGCCTCGATCGGGCGATCGTTCCGGGTCGCGTTCCTCCCGGCTATCCGGTTCCGCTGACTTACGTTTGGTCTGGCAATTGGGAAGCGTTGCGATCGGGCTTAGTTTTGCTGACTTGGAAGCAATCTTTGCAAAGTCAAGCGATTCCTCCGGCGTCCGACTCCTTCGTCAAAACTGAAGGCGAACAAGTGACGCAATGGTTGCACGATCGAGCATTCGGCATGGGAACCCTGGTCGATCCCGCATCCCAACCCGTACCCGAACGGGCGATCGTCACGGAAGCCACGGCAATGCTGCCCCCCGCCAACGCCGCACCGGGAATCTATACCCTCGAAGCTACCTATCTCAACCGGGAAACGGGCGAAACCTATCCCATTCCCATGCTGGCAACCTCGCTGACGATCGATCCCAAAGCTGCTCCCCTTCCCGCCCAAGAGTTAGATTTTGTGACCCAACTGCGAGAGTTCGCCAAAACCTTACCAGAAGGAGTCCCCGCCTTAGAAACCGTCTTCGCAGAAATTGCTCGAATCAACCAATACGATCCGATTCAAGATTACTTAGAACAAGCTGCCCTCACCTTAGAATACCGCCTGCAACAAGAACCCCAAAATGTGGAATGGGCGTATGCTGTGGGCTTGGCAAGAGTGGTGCAGAAACGAGTCGGAGACGCCCTTTCCGCCTTCGATCGGGTGGTCGAACTCGATGGGCAAAACCCCAACGCCCACGCCTATCTCGCCTTCCTCAACCTCTGCGATTTCCGCCCCGGTGCCGCCCAACGCGAAGTCGAGACGATCGCCGCCCTCGACCCCAATTTCCCCGAACTCCCCATCCTCCGAGGTGCAACCGCCCTGATGCGAGGGAATTTATTTCAAGCCGCACGAGATGCCAGAACCGTTCTCAGTCATTGATACTCCCCTCATCCCGCTTGGAATCGCGGTTGATCGACCGGGAGATGATATTCTACGGAACGATGCGATCGCTCGAGGACTGCTGTATTGCTGGTTAATTTATCCTTTCTCATTCGCCAACCCACAGGAATCAGCACTTACGCCTTAAATCTTCTGCCGTTCCTCAAACCGATCGATCCGACGCTTCTGGTTGCCGAATCACTTACCGACTATACCTGTTATCCCATCCCCGCCGGACAAACCCCAGACCAGGGGATGAAAGGACACTTGCGTCGCTTGCTGTGGACGCAATTAAGCTTACCGCGAATTTATCGGCAGTTAAAAGCCAATTTGCTGTTCTCCCCGCTACCGGAAGCTCCCATTTTTACCAGGTGTCGATCGATCATCACCGTCCACGATTTAATTCCCCTGCGGTTTCCCGGTCGCTTTTCTCCCCTGACGGCGTACCAGCAATACTACTTGCCGCAAGTTCTGCACCAAAGCCAACATCTGGTCTGCGATTCCGTTGCCACCGCTAACGATGCGATCGATTTCCTGGGTATCCCCGCTGCTAAAATTACCCCGGTTCCCCTGGCTTACGATCACCATCGCTTTCGACCGTTAAACCTGCCACAAGGTAACTACTTTTTTTACATCGGACGCCATCAGCCTTATAAAAACTTACACCGGACGATCGCCGCATTTGCCGCATTACCCCGCCAGTTCGACTGTCAGTTGCACATTGCCGGACCGCGCGATCGCCGCTACACCCCCGCACTCCAAGCCCAAGCCGCCGAATTAGGGGTCGGCGACCGGGTACAATTTATGGATTATGTCGATGACGAGCAGCTGCCGATTTTGTTAAATCGGGCGATCGCTCTGGTGTTTCCCTCCCTCTGGGAAGGGTTCGGGCTTCCGGTTCTCGAAGCGATGGCGTGCGGAACTCCTGTCATTACCTCCAACCTTTCCTCCCTGCCGGAAGTTGCCGAAGATGCGGCATTATTGGTCGATCCCTACAATGTGGGGGCGATCGCGGCGGCAATGCAAACCGTTGTCACCGATTCTACCGCCCGATCTCACCTGCGCGATCGGGGTTTAAATCGCGCCAGTCAATTTAGTTGGCGCAAAACCGGACAAGCCACTGTCGAAGTTTTGCAGCGATATTTATAGCTTTATAGCTATCAGCCATCCGCAATCGGCTAAAACTTACTCCTTCATTTCTAAAGTTAGCTATTTAAAAAGAATGACTTCCGAGCCACTTTTTTCTCAAGATCCGTCTCCGAAAATTCCAGATCGTACCACCCTGCAAAACGCCGTTCTCTACAAAATCAACCAGCGCAGTTTTGCCAAAGGCGAACTCACTTTTCCCTGTCTGCCTAACTTCGTCGATTGTTATATTCAAAAAATTACGGGACTGTTTACCACCCTGCAAAAACCCTTTTCTCAATCCGAAGTTGAGAATTTGCGCCAACAGCTCGTCAAGCGAATGGAGGAAGGATTTCAAGCCTCGCCTCACTCTTACGTGACGTTCCGCTACCAACCCGCGCAACCCCCCCAAACGGGATTTATTTGTCAAGTCAGTATTTCCAGTTCTTCCGTCGCTCAGCAATACAATACTTGGGTGAGTGCCAGACAGCCTCCCCTCTTCGGTAAATATCCCGACGCCAAATTAATGGAAGTGGTGAAGAATCTGGGCAATCCAGAGAGTACGCCGATTTTAGATATCGGTGCGGGAACGGGTCGCAATACCATCCCCCTCGCGCAGTTGGGACATCCCGTCGATGCGGTGGAACTGACGCCTCCCTTTGCCCAACAAATCCGCGATGCCGCCGCCGAAAAGAACTTACCGATCGCGGTTACAGAAGGCAATATTCTCGATCCTCTGGTGCGCATGAAACCCTCTCACTATCAATTAGCCCTCATTTCGGAAGTAATTTCTCATTTGCGCGATCGCGACCAGTTACGCTTGTTGTTGGCGAAAATGTGCGATTTCCTTTGTCCCGGCGGTCTGTTACTCTTCAACCTATTTTTAACCGCAGACGGTTATGAATTGACCGACGATGTGCGCGAGTGGGGATTGATGGCATTTTCCTCGATTTTTACCCGCGCCGAACTCTCAGACGCGATGGATCGATTGCCCCTGCAATTCATCGAAGAAACCTCAGTTTACGATTACGAAAAAGCCCATCTTCCCGCCGACGGTTGGCCCCCCACAGGATGGTTTCAAACTTGGTCAACCGGACGGGATGTGTTCCCCTTACAAGAAGATCCGCCGATTCGATTGCAATGGGTATTGTGTCGGCGCGTGTGAGCAAAGTTGGAGCGATAAATTGCCGATCGCTCAATCTTGCTGAATGGGAGTCACCAAAATTTTATCCACTCGCATTCCATCCATATCCACCACTTCAAACCGAAGTTCGTTCCAAATAAAAGAATCCCCAGATTGGGGAATTCGTCCGAGCGATCGAATCACAAATCCGGCTAAAGTATGGTAGAGTCCCGATTCTTCTTCGGGGAGAGATTCGCAATCGAAGATGGCTTTGAAATCATCGATCGCCAGCAAGCCATCGAGCAACCACGATCCGTCCTCGCGTGCAATGACCATCGGCTCTTCTTCGGTTTCCGTTGTTGGTAGCTCGCCGAAAATCGCTTCGGTAAGGTCGTTGAGGGTCACGAGTCCGGCGATTCCGCCATATTCATCCGTCACCATCGCCATGTGCGTTCCCAACTCTTTAAACATCTCCAAAACCTGCAAAGCTCTTGTATTTTCTGGAATGTAAACCGGAGTTTGTAACATAGTCGATAAGTCGATCGGCTTCCCTGTCCAATGCGCGGATAGCACATCTTTAATGCGAATAAATCCCCGACAATTGTCCAATTCTTCCTGACAAACCGGAAAGCGAGAATGAGGACTTTCGAGGATGAGTCGTTGATTTTCCTGCCAGGGTGAGGCGAGATCGAGCCAGTCGATTTCCACGCGAGGCGTCATAATGGCTTGAACGGGTCGATCGCCCAATCGAAACACGCGACTGACCATATCTTGCTCGGATTTTTCAAACAAACCGGCTTGGGTTCCCTGTCCGATCAGCGCGCGAATTTCTTCCTCCGTAATATCCGGTTCGTCCGACGCTCGCACGCCAGCGATTTCTAATAGTTTATCGGTGGAAAAACTGAGTAAATGAACCAACGGGGAGGCAACCCGCGACAGCCAGCGCATGGGTTGGGCGATCGCGCAAGCAATAGGTTCGGGATTGTTCAGTGCCAAGCGTTTCGGAACCAATTCCCCAATCACTAGGGATAAATAGGTAATCAGCGTGACGACAATCCCAAAACTGAGGGGTTGGCTGTAGGGTTGCAGGAACGGCACTCGATCTAACAGGGGTTGCAACTGTTTCGCCACCGCCGCACCGCCTACCGCACCGCTAACGATACCGATTAAGGTAATTCCCACTTGCACGGTGGAAAGCAGGTTGTTGGGAGAATTCGCCAGTTTGAGCGCCACCCGTGCCTTGGCATTTCCGTCTTTGGCGAGTTGTTCCAGGCGGACTTTCCGAGACGAGACGATCGCGATTTCCGAACCGGAAAACACCCCGTTGGCAACGATCAGTAACAAAATTAGGACGATCTCGAACATGAGCGTAGAAGATTTGAGGCACGCTTGATGGGATGGGTCACTCTATCTTACTGGGTTTGGGGTTTGGGGTTGGTTATTTGTATTCGTTGTTGGTTATGGGTTCGTAGCGAGTAGGGTGTGTTGAGGCACGAAACGCATTTTTTGAGATAGCTATCAACGATCGACATCCTCTAAAAATTCTGCCGAAATTTCCTCCAACCAAGCCTGTAAATCCTGAAGCGTCGAAAAATCTAGCAACGCTTCGCTCAAAGCCTCTAATTGCTCCCCCGACAGGCGATCGATTCGTTCTGGGATGGGACTGGGAAGTTCTCCCAAAGTCCGAGACAGAAGCCGCAGGATGACCCTTCGGGTTCCCTCTCGACGACCCTCCTCGCGACTCTCTTCCCTGGACGTATTCACGACATTATTCAAATCGCGGTAATACTTCAAACTATTTTCGTAGCTATCCCGTTCTGGGGGAGAGAAATTGGCAAGCTCTGCTACTTCAAATAATCGAGAAAAGATGGATTCTTGAAGGGGAGGAGGAATATCAGTCAAATCTGGCAAATGCTTGAGCAAAAACAACCACTTATCTAAATGCGTTTCTAGCTGCTCTAAGGTTTTGGTAAATTTGGGTAACTCAATGTAGATGAACTTGAGCTTGTCGTAAAACACCTCGCAGTCTAAGGCTGTATTTCCTAAGTTTTCGTTACTTTTGTAGGTGACATCTCGAAGGCGATGCTGAGAGGGAAGGAGCGCATTCAAAAAGTCGATGAGTAAGGCTTTATTCGGTTCCGTGCCGAAGACTCGTTTGAAGCCCAAATCTGTGAGAAGATTGATGTACCTCTCTTTTAGAAAATAAGCCATAGGAAAATTTCGCTCCGTTATAGTGGTGTATTTATTGTATAGATAGTGAACCTAAACCAATTCTGAAGACCTGTAGGAGCAGCGCCCCTGTGCCTAACCCGGTTGCACTTTTCATAAAGTGTGAAAGTTTCACTATAGCAAACTCGCCATAATATTGATGCTCAAGGCTAGTAGGGAAGTATTGAAGAAAAAGGATAAAATTGCGTGGAGAAGGGAGAGGCGGCGCATGGGACGAGATGTGATTGCCACATCGGAAACTTGACTGGTCATACCGATGACGAAGGAGAAATAGAGGAAATCCCAGTAATCCGGTTCTTCGGTGTTAGGAAAGTCCAAACCCCCCGCACGATCTTTTTCTAAGAATTGGCTCGTTTGATAGTATCCGTGGGCGTAATGCAGTGCGAAAATGGTGTGTACTAGCAGCCAGGAAGCAACGATCGTCAAAGCCGCGAGAATGATGTGCCAAGTTAACACCAACGGGGGTAAACCTTTCGTTTCTTTGAGCATAAAACCGATCGCCAACAAGCTGGCACAGGCGGCAACCGTAATCGTACTGAGGATGAACAATCGTCCTTCATCTTCTGATCGAGCGTACGATCGCATGGAGTTGGGGGTGGCACGCAACATCACCCACCACGTCAGTCCGAGGAAACCCACCATTCCGGCATCCCAGGTGCATAACACTCGCGCCGATTGCTGAATTCCCGCAGGGAGGACAATTGCCACTAAAGCAGCGATCGCCACTGACAGCAATGCACGCGGCTGTAACCGAAAACGTTTTATTGCCATGCGGACTCCTTAAGGTTCGGATCGACTTCTACTCAACTCAATCTACTACCAACTTCCGATCGCCGGAAAGCGATCGCCATGTAACGATATGCGACGCGCGATCGATCTCGACATAACATCTAAACGCGAGGATCGATCGGACGCCGTTGGAGATTTTACAATGGAAAATACTGCTCGTACGTCCGGTTCTCGACTCGTTGGAGTCTCGCCGATGTCACGAGATAATTTAGCGCGACGATTCATTCATTGGCACTCAATATGTCCTTTTCTCCCAAATTTCTCAGCGGTTCCGAAATTCGCCAAACCTTTCTCGAGTTCTTTGCCGAACGGCAACACCAAATTTTGCCCAGCGCCTCCCTAGTTCCGGAAGATCCGACTGTTTTGCTGACGATCGCCGGAATGCTGCCGTTTAAGCCGATTTTCCTGGGACATCGATCGCCGGATTTCCCCCGCGCCACCACGTCTCAGAAATGCGTCCGTACCAATGATATCGAAAATGTGGGACGGACTGCCCGACATCACACCTTTTTTGAAATGTTGGGAAATTTCAGTTTTGGCGATTATTTCAAGGAAAAAGCGATCGCTTGGGGTTGGGAATTGGTCACGGAAGTATTTGGTTTGCCAGCCGATCGGTTAATCGTCAGCGTCTTCCGAGAAGATGACGAAGCGTTTAACATTTGGCACGAGCAAATGGGTATTCCCAAACACCGCATTCAACGCATGGGAGAAGAGGATAATTTCTGGGCGTCGGGACCCACCGGACCGTGCGGACCGTGTTCGGAAATTTACTACGATTTCCACCCAGAAAAGGGCGATAAGGCGATCGATTTAGAAGATGATAACCGCTTCATCGAACTCTATAACCTGGTGTTCATGCAGTACAACCGGGATGCAGAGGGCAACCTTTCCCCATTGCAAAATAAAAATATCGACACCGGAATGGGATTGGAACGGATGGCGCAAGTCCTGCAAAGCGTTCCCAACAACTACGAAACCGATCTCATTTTTCCGATTATTAAAACGGCAGCGGAAGTGGCGGGAATTGATTACGCTAAATCCGATGAAAAAACCAAAGTTTCTCTCAAAGTCATCGGCGATCACGTTCGCGCGGTCGTCCATTTAATTGCCGATGGCATTACCGCCTCGAATATCGGACGGGGCTACGTTTTGCGGCGGTTAATTCGGCGGGTGGTACGCCACGGACGGTTAATTGGTATTAGCGGTGAGTTTACCGCAAAGGTGGCAGAAACGGCGATCGCTCTTTCGGAAGCGGCTTATCCCAACGTGCGGGAACGAGAAACCACAATTAAAAACGAACTGCAACGGGAAGAATCTCAGTTCTTGAAAACCTTGGAACGGGGCGAGAAGTTGTTGGCAGAAATTCTGGAGAAAAAGCCGAAACAAATCTCGGGAGCCGATGCGTTTAAGTTATACGATACCTACGGTTTCCCGTTGGAACTCACCCAAGAAATTGCCGAAGAACAGGGTTTGACGGTAGATGTCGATGGGTTTGAAGTGGAGATGGAAGCGCAGCGCGATCGCGCTCGAGATGCCCACGAAACCATCGATTTAACCGTCCAAGAAAGCTTGGATAAATTAGCAGAATCGGTGCGATCGACGGAGTTTATCGGCTATGCCGAAACGCAATCCACTTCGCAAGTTGAAGCATTATTAATTGGCGGAAAAACAGTCGATTCGGCAACCGCCGGAGATGAAGTCCAAGTGGTTCTCGATCGCACCCCATTTTATGCCGAATCTGGAGGACAAATTGGCGATCGCGGTTATCTCAGCGGCGATGAATTAGTGATTCGGGTTGAAGATGTGAAGAAAGAGGGCGATATTTTCGTTCATTTCGGACGCATCGAACGGGGAAATGTAGCGAAGGGCGATCGCATTACAGCCTCGATCGATCGGTCTTGTCGTCGTCGCGCTCAAGCCAATCATAGCGCCACTCACTTATTACAAGCCGCGCTAAAATTAATCGTGGATGATTCCGTTTCTCAGGCGGGATCTTTAGTTGATTTTGATCGACTTCGTTTCGATTTCAACTGTCCTCGTGCCTTAACTGCTGAAGAAATTCAAGATATCGAAGATCGGGTGAATACCTGGATTGCCGAAGCGCATTCGGCAGAAATTGCGGTGATGGCATTAGAAGAAGCCAAAGCCAAAGGGGCTACGGCGATGTTCGGAGAAAAATACGCTGCCGAAGTTCGCGTTATCGATTTTCCCGGCGTTTCGATGGAATTGTGCGGCGGCACTCACGTCAGTAATACGGCTGAAATTGGCGCGTTTAAGATTATCTCGGAAACGGGAATTGCTTCGGGAATTCGTCGCATAGAAGCGGTATCAGGACCGGCAATTTTAGATTATCTGAATTTGCGCGATCGAGTGGTGAAAGATCTGTGCGATCGCTTCAAAGTCAAACCCGAAGAAATCGGCGATCGGATTACTACGTTACAAACCGAACTCAAAACTACACAGAAGGAACTCGATGCCGTAAAATCCGAATTAGCCGTCGCGAAATCCGATGGGTTACTATCAGCCGCCGAATCCGTCGGCGAGTTCCAAATTCTGGTTTCCCAAATGGGCGAAACCGACGCCGAATCCCTGAAAACGGCTGCCGAACGGTTGCAGCAAAAACTCGGTGCAGCCGCAGTGGTGTTGGGTTCTGTCCCCGAAGACGGCAAAGTTAGCCTGGTTGCCGCGTTCGGAAAAGAAGTGAATGCTAAAGGCTTACAAGCAGGTAAATTTATCGGTGCGATCGCCAAAATTTGCGGCGGTGGCGGCGGCGGACGCCCGAATTTAGCTCAAGCTGGGGGACGCGATCCGAGTAAGTTGGCGGAGGCTTTGGCAGCGGCGAAGTCTCAGTTAGTTGAAGGGTTGAAGTAGTTCAGTCGGGTGGGCAATTTAAAATTAACGAAAATGTCCACCTGTTATAGTTTGTTCAGATCAATATGATGAGAATAAATGGACGCTCAATCGGAAATAACACCTCATTGGGTAAGGTCTGAGAAAAAATGCCAATTTGATTCGCCAATGGGAGAAGAAAAAGTTAATTCGTGCTGAAGCGATAGAATCGAATCAAAACCATATAATGAGGTTAACCTTTGCCATCGGGAGTCAAACCCCATGATTTCTCCAGAACTCAAATCCAGTTTGCCTTCCACCGAAGATCTCCCCTGTTCGGACGATACACCCGTGGATAACGAAGACCAGAACCTGTTGCCGAACCTGTTGTTATTTGTCTTAAACAGCATTTGGTCGCAGCGTCTCGATTGGTACTTTGGGGTAGATATGGCGGTCTATCACACGACGGGAATCAGTCCCAAAGTTCCGGTCGTTCCCGATGGATTTCTCAGTTTGGGGGTAGAGCGACAAAAAGGGGGCAAATCTCGCCGCAGCTATGCTGTTTGGGAAGAACGCGAAATCGTGCCGATTTTAGCCTTAGAAATGGTGTCTCACCAACCCGGCGGGGAGTACGACGAGAAGATGGCAATATATGCCGGGTTAGGGGTGCTGTACTACATTATTTACAACCCCGAATTTTGGCGGCGAGACCGGCATCAACCGTTTGAAGTGTATCAACTGAGTGACGGAGAATATCGGCAACAGATTGGCGAACCCTATTGGATGCCAGAGGTGGGTCTGGGAATGGGGCGATCGTTACAAACAATCGGCGGCATCGAGCGAGAAATTCTGGCTTGGTACGATGAAGGGGGAAACGTCTATCCCCTGCCAGAAGTTGCTATGCGGCAGATGCGGGAGCAGTTGAGGATCGAACGAGAACACGCCGAAACCGAACGACAACGTGCCGAACGCTTAGCCCAGTATTTGCGATCGCAAGGCATCGATCCCGATAACCTTCCCGAATTCTAAACTGCCATTGTAGAATACAGGAGCAATGCCGCAACTTTAATGACCACTGCTATAAAACCCCTGATGGCGATCGAAGGTATCGATATCTCGTTGGGCTCGTTCGATCGCTTCTCGAGGAGAAGATTGACCTTCCGCGTGACAAAAAATGCCTTGGGTCAATTCGATTCCAGATGGGTCGATCACCGTCGCCCACCACCAAGCTCGCGCAAAACGAGTCACGATTAAATAGTTCTTGTACAGTTGAGAAGAATTTTGGGAAATGGTGTAAGAAGTCACGGTCGTTTCAAGTCCTTTCTATCGGTCTATACAGATAGATGCAACCTAAATTTTGCGTCACTCGATCGCACGGCTTCGTTCCCTCGAGTCAAAATCGGGATGACGAAAGATTTCCCGATTCCGTTCCCAGAGAAGTTGGCTGTTTGACTGACCCCGAAAGAAATAGCTTGTAAAAGCCTCTCGAATGCTCAGATTCGAGACCCGATTGATCGCCTTCACCCCGATTCGGGCGATACTCCCAAAGGGAGTCGCCAACGCGATCGATTCTATATCGCCATCGCACGATCGCAATTCGTCGATCACGCTAAGATTGAGACGTTCTAGATTTGATGAATATTTACATCAAAAATAGTGTAGCAACTTCCGGAAATTGTATTAAAAAGATTTGTAAAAGTTTTTAGAGCTGACAGTCAATTCGATTCGCTCGTCCGGAAAGCGATCGTTCCCTCGTGGGAACTGGGTGAAGAATCACCAATCTATACACTCACTACCCAATTACCCATTACCCAAAGGGTAAGGAAACCCGGATCGCCGAGGGTACGTCATCCGAACCCCAGACCCGATCGAAAAACTGTCAAAATAGTATCCAAGATTCAAAATTTTCCAACAACGTCTCAGATCGATGAATATAATGCGGTTCTTGCGATTTTTCCGTCCCCATCGCCCCCTCGCGACGCATTTACTCGCCCTGATGCTGGGGGCGATCTTCACCTTCGGCACGGTGAGAGCGTTGCCTTCCCAAGCGGCTCCCATCGCCCCAGATGTCACCCTCGCCCAACTGCCTCCGGCGGAACTCTCTGCCCGCAGTTTCGTCACCTCAGCGGTCGATCGCGTCGGGGCGGCGGTGGTGCGGATCGATACCGAACGCACGGTGAGCAGTAACTTCGAGCCATTTTTGGACGACCCCTTCTTGCGCCAATTTTTCGGCAACGATCTCCTCGGGCAAATTCCTCGGGAACAGCTTCAACGCGGTCAAGGGTCGGGGTTTATCATCGATCGCTCGGGGATCGTCCTCACCAACGCTCACGTCGTCAACGAAGCCGATAAAGTCACCGTCACCCTCAAAGACGGACGCACCCTGGAAGGAAAAGTCAAAGGAACCGATCCGGTGACGGATTTAGCGGTGGTGAAAATTGACGGCAACGACTTACCCGTCGCGCCTCTGGGCGACTCCTCTCAAGTGCGGGTGGGGGATTGGGCGATCGCCGTGGGCAATCCCCTAGGACTCGATAACACCGTTACCTTGGGCATTATCAGCACCTTGCAACGATCGAGTGCTCAAGTGGGCATCCCCGACAAACGCTTGGATTTCATCCAAACCGACGCGGCAATCAACCCCGGTAACTCCGGCGGTCCGCTGTTAGATTCCGCTGGAGAAGTGATCGGCATTAATACCGCCATTCGCGCCGACGCCATGGGAATCGGGTTTGCCATCCCCATCAATACCGCCAAACCGATCGCCGATCGCCTCGCCTCCGGACAATCCGTCGCCCATCCCTTCGTCGGCATCGAAATGCGCACCCTCACCCCCGAGTTTGCCGCCCAAATTAACAGCGACCCCAACGCCCCCTTCCCCGTGCCGGAAGTCAACGGCGTTCTGGTGGTGCGGGTTTTGACCAACTCTCCGGCAGCCGAAGCCGGACTGCGACGCGGCGATGTTGTCGTCAAGATCGACGGTCAAGCCGTGACCAACGCCGAACAGTTGCAGCGCATCGTCGAAAATAGCGGCGTCGGTAATACCTTACAATTCGAGGTCCAACGGGGCGATCGCACCCAATCACTGCGAGTACGCACGGGCGAACTGCAACGCTCTGGAAGCTAATCTCTTCCGCGAGAGTGCGAGGGGGCGCTATTTCCTTCCCCTCGCCACTCGATCGAGAAATTTTTGCCAAAGAGTTGACAAATTCGCAAATTGTCGGCACAATAGAAATTGCGCCAATTAAGGGACTGTAGTTCAATTGGTTAGAGCACCGCCCTGTCACGGCGGAAGTTGCGGGTTCGAGCCCCGTCAGTCCCGTAGAATCCAAAGCCAATCTCAACCGAGTTAATTCTCCTGATCGGAGTTTGTTTGACTCTTATTTTCCCTGTAGCGGGTTAAATCGAGTGACGTTTCGGATTGCCACCGATGGCGAGATCAGCTAATTTTACCGTTAGCGTCGAATTGCACCCCTTCCCCAGCTAAGAGCGATCGTTGGAGTTCGTCCGTCCCCCGCCGCCACGGCGATTGCGAAATTTCGCCTTTAGCATTAATCACCCGATGCCAGGGAATATCGGCGCGAAAATCGACCCGATACAGCGCGTATCCCACCAACCGCGCTTGACCGGGAAAATCAGCTAACTCTTTACCCATTACCCATTACCCATTACAACGTTTCTCTGCCTAAATAGGGTTGTAAAACCTCGGGAATAGCAATAGTACCATCGAGTTGTTGGTAGTTCTCTAAAATTGCCGCCATCGTCCGACCGATCGCCAAACCCGAACCATTTAAAGTATGCACGAATTGCGTACCTTTCTTCCCAGCTTCTTTAAAGCGAATATTCGCCCGTCGCGCTTGGAAATCCCCAAAATTAGAGCAACTGGAAATTTCCCGATATTTCCCAGAAGATGGCAACCACACTTCTAAGTCGTAGCATTTATTCGCCCCAAAACCCAAATCTCCCGTACACAATTCCAGAACGCGATAGGGCAATTTCAAAGCTTGTAAAATCGCTTCGGCATTTTGAACTAATGCTTCGTGTTCTGCTTCCGAAGTTTCCGGACGAACGAGTTTCACCAATTCCACTTTATTGAATTGGTGCAGGCGAATTAGCCCTCGCGTATCTTTGCCGTAACTGCCCGCTTCCCGCCGGAAGCAGGGGGTGTAGGCGCAGTGATAAATCGGTAAATCTTCCGCCGAAAGCGTTTCTCCCGCGTACAAATTGGTAACGGGAACTTCAGCTGTGGGAGCCAGCCATAAATCATCGGCATAGCATTTGAAACTTTCTTCGGCAAATTTTGGCAATTGCCCCGTCCCTTGCAGCGAGTTGCTGTTAATTAAAACCGGAGGCATGACTTCAATATATCCGGCTTGAATTTGCCGATCGAGCATGAAATTAATCAATGACCGTTCCAATGCCGCCCCCGCCCCGATCAGCGCCACAAACCGACTTTGCGCAATTTTCACCGCCCGATCGAACGATAAAATTCCCAACTTTTCCCCGATTTCCCAGTGGGGTAAAATGTTAGGATTTTCCGGTAAATATTCATCGCCCCAGCGGCGCACTTCCACGTTTTCCTCTTCATTTTTGCCCACCGGAGTAGACTCGCTAGGCAAATTCGGCATCATCAGCAGCAGCGCGTCTAACTCCGCTTTCAGTTCCCGTTCCCGAGGTTCCAACTGTGCCAATTGCGCTTTCACTTGGTTGCCTTCCTCTTTGAGGGCGAGGATTTCTGCATCTTGAGGCTTGGCGCCGGATTTCATTTTCTGCCCGACGAGTTTGCCAATTTCGTTGCTACGCGCTTGCAGTTGGGAACGTTGGGTTTCGAGATCTCGCTGTTTTCGGTCTAATGCGAGAATGGGTTCGATATCGGCGTCACCGCCGCGCAGGTTCAGCCGTTCCCGGACGGCTTGGGGGTTTTCGCGAATTTGTTTGAGATCTAGCACGGATGTCCTCAGCTTTGGCTTGTCCGATTTTACAGATTAAGGCATATTGGCAAATACAGGGCAATTTCCGCATTTTCTGGATTAACGAACGGCTTGTCCCATATAATTTTTCCAAATTTGGGCGGCTTGGGCGCTGCTGCCGTAGGTGGGGGTATTGTCGTCGTTGCCCAACCAGACGCCGGAAACGATCGCCCGACTGGGGACGTAACCGACAAACCACAAATCTACACCGTCGTTGGTGGTTCCCGTCTTCCCCGCTTCGTCGAGACCTAATGCCGCGCCACTTCCGGTTCCTCCCTGAATGACACCGCGCAGGAGTTCCGTCATGGTGTAAGCCACATCGGGATTGATGACTTGGCGGTTGCCGCCGCTATCTTGCTGGTAATCGTAAATCACCCGACACGTGCTGAAGTCGTTGGGGTTTTGGCAGTCGCTGCTGTCGAGAACGCGGCGGATGGCGTGGGGAGGGTTGTAGATGCCGCCGTTGGCGAGGACGGCATAAGCGCCTGTTAGTTCCAGGGGCGTGACTTCGCTTTGTCCCAACACCAAACCGGGGACGGGGTTGAGTTCTGACTTAATGCCTAACTTGCGCGCCATTTGTACCACCCGATCGATCCCGACTTCCTGGGCAACCCGCAGGGCGATCGAGTTTTCCGACTGAGCTAACCCCTGATACATCGTCGCACTGCCGCTGGTGCGCTCGCAACCGCTGTAGGATTGTCCCCGCCAAGTCAGGGGTTCGCAAGAAAAAGGGGTTCCTGGCGGGATGCCTTGTTCGATCGCCGCTGCATAAGCAAACACCTTAAACGTCGATCCCGGTTGCCGCAGGGCTTGCGTGACTCGGTTAAACTGGCTGTCGGCGTAGCTAACTCCCCCCGTCATTGCCAGAATTTCCCCGCTACTCGAGTCTAAGGTGACGATCGCCCCTTGAGAAAAATTTGCCCCGCCATCGAGGGAATCGACACCACTGGAAAGGGCATTATCCGCTAAAGCTTGCAACTGGGGATCCAACCCTGTTTCTACGATAAAATTGCCTTCTCGAGCCAGTTCTTCCCCCAATAAAGATTCCAATTCCGAAAAGATATAGTCGTAAAAATAAGGGGCGATCGTACTTTCGAGAACTTCTCTGGCTTTCGGGTTAATTTCGATGCGCGATCGTCGCGCCCGGTTGGCTTCGTCCTGGGAAATCATCCCCAGCGCTCGCATCCGTTCGATGACCCGATCGCGATATTCCACCGCTAATTGATAATTTTGAATGGGGTTAAAACTATTGGGTGCGGGCAAAATTCCCACCAGGGTCGCCGCTTCCGACAAACTCAAATCCGATGCGGATTTGCCGAAATAAAACTGCGCCGCATCCTCGAACCCGTACAAATCCAACCCCAAAAACACGCGGTTGAGGTACAGCAACAACAACTCGTCCTTGCTGTAAAAGGTCTCCAACTTCAACGCCACTGCCGCCTCGCGCAACTTCCGCCCTGCCGAGTCTTCCGTCCCTACATAATCCCGGAACAGACTGCGGGCGAGTTGCTGGGTAATGGTGCTGCCCCCTTCGCGGATGCCGCCGCCTCGCAGGTTGGTCAGCAGTGCCCGCAAGACTCCCAGGGGATCGACCCCCAGATGCCAATTATATCGACTGTCTTCCGAAGCGATAACCGCTTTAGCAAGATAGGGAGAAAATTCTTTGAGGCGTTTCTTTTCTAAGTGAGAGGTTTTAATCGGATCGCGCAGGGGTTTTTCGCCGTCGCGAGAGTAGACTACCACGGGACCCGTGATCGATCGCGGCAGGGGATTGACCGCAAACTTCGTCCACTCAAATCCGACCCATAACGCGACTAAACCAACGACTCCAGTACCGCCGTACAATCCCCACCGGAACGCCTTGACGTACCACGGCGGCGGATCGAGAAATTGCAACCGCACTCCGTCGGCGAGTTCCGGCGGTCCGAGGGTGAAAATATCGTTATGGTGTAACTCGATTTCCGCAATCCGCCGCTTGCCGCGATAGATCCCGTTGGTGGAGTTTTCATCCCGCATCACGAACCTGGGACGGCGCTTTTTGGTATCCCGAGAGAGGGAGAGATGAGTTTGACTGACGACGGGGGAGCGAACGACAATATCGTTGCGAGAGGACGATCGCCCCAGCTTGTAACGCTCTCCCAACAATGGATACACTTTCGCGCTTGTTTCCCCGGCTTCCTGCACCAACAATTCCGGAACGCGGGCATTGGGTCGCAAGGCAATGCGGTTAAAGTCTACCTTGGCTCGCGCCTGTTGGAACACCTGCGTCACTGCTCGCAGGAAAGTTTTTGGCGGTTGGGTCTCCGGGGAATTCGGATTGGGTTTGTGCGGCGGTTGCGGTGAAGACATGGTTTGAGTTCTTGGCTAGTGGCTAGTAGCTAGTGGCGCTTTGGCTAGTAATTTCTTGCCAATGACCGATGACTGATGACTAATGACTCTCAAGAGCGAGAGGTTTGACGCCAAATGGCAGTCAACAGACAAATTATCCCAATATTGATAAACACATCGGCAAAGTTAAATATCGGAAATCGAATTAACCGAAAATCGAGAAAGTCGATGACTTCTCCGGTGGCAAATCGATCGATGCCATTACCGATCGCCCCTCCTAAAATTAGACCATATCCGGCTTGTTCCCAGAGGTTGAGCTTGGGTCCCCACACCGCTAGGGCGACCAATCCCAAACTGACAATCAGGGACAGCCAGCGCAACCAACCGCTGCCTGCAAATAAGCTAAATGCCGCTCCGGTGTTGGTGACGTAGGTCAGGTGAAAGACATCGCGCCATAACGGTAAGGTTTGGCTGAGGGCGAACGCTTGGACGATCCAAAACTTGGTCAGCCGATCGAAGACGATGGCAATCAGTGCCGCCATCCAAAAGAGCCGATTTTTCTGCGCGAGAATTCTTTTCATTGAGAAGGAGTTCAGAAGTTCAGGAGTTGCAGGAGTTCGGGAGAGGAAGAGAAGGAAAAATTCAAACTTTACGAACCCCAAACTCCCAAATCCAAATCCCAAATGACGAATGACCAATGACGAATGACCGACAGCTAAAGCGATCGATCTCGTTCGAGTTGTCGGGCGATTAAGATCGAACCGACGGTACAACTGAGGACGATCGTTACCACCGTCCATCTAGAAAACTTGGCTTCCGTTGGGGGCGTTTCTATTTTCACGGAATTGGGATCGACGAGGGAGACATAGGCAACTGTCCCGCCGACGCTGAAGGCAATTCCCAAAACGATTAAAAACCCGACGAGAGCGTAAGGCAGCCATTTTGGGGGCGGACTCGGTTGCGTTTCGACGAGCCGAGGTTCGGGTTTGGACGGGGGTTCGACAAAGCTTTGCAACCGATAGAGTTGGCGTTCTTGAGGCGGTGTTAGCCGCTGTAACTGCTCTCGGTGTCGATCGTCGTTAAAGTTGGGGGGTGGAGATTCAACCATCGGTGGCTTTCGGGAGTAGAGCAGGGTAGATGGCAAGCCAAAAAACAGTCCGCGTTAGAAATTGGGGACTATGCCGAGTGACGTTCCCGCGCTAAGCACACCAACCGATCGACGAGTTCTGGGAAAGGAATTCCCGTTGCCGCCCACAGTTGGGGATACATACTCGTGGCGGTAAAGCCGGGAAGGGTATTAATTTCGTTAATTAAGACCTCCCCGGTCGCTTCGACATAGAAGAAGTCTACCCTAGCTAGACCTGCCCCATCAACGGCAAGAAATGCCCGAATTGCCATTTCCCGAACGGTAGCGGCAATCGATTCGGGGATGGATGCGGGAATGTGCAAATCGGCTAAGCCTTCGGTATATTTGGTTTCGTAGTCGTAGAAGTCGCTTTGGAAGGTAATTTCGCCGATCGCGGAGGCTTGGGGATCGTCGTTCCCCAATACGGCGCATTCGATTTCCCGAGCGATGACCCCCGCTTCGACGATGATGCGGCGATCGTAACTGGCGGCGTTGTGGAGGGCAGCTTCGAGTTCGGATTGCGATCGCACCTTGGCAATTCCCACCGACGATCCCAGATTGGCGGGTTTGACGAAACAGGGATAGCCCAAATGGGTTTCGATCTCGTCACAAATCCCAGCGAGGTTGGCATTCGATCGCACATCGGGGCGCCGCACTTCCATATACTTGACTTGAGGCAGTCCCGCCGCCGCGAACAGGGTTTTCATCGCCAGCTTATCCATCCCTGCCGCCGAACCGAGAACGCCTGTCCCCACGAACGGCACTTGCATCAAACTCAACAACCCCTGAACCGTACCATCCTCGCCGTTGGGTCCGTGGAGGATGGGAAACCAGACATCGATCTCGGTAACTTCGGGCGGAAATTGCCAGAGTTTTTGGGGTTCAGGGGTTTCGACTTGTAACGGCGTTCCCGAGGCTAGCACCTCTCGGGCAATTTCGGGGGTTTGCCAGATACCGTCTTTGCGAATGTAGAAAGGATAGACTTCGTATGTGTCGCCGTTCGAGTCAGCAGCCAAGGCAGCAGCGATCGCCCTTGCCGAACTGATGGACACTTCGTGTTCTCCCGATCGACCGCCGAACAACAGCCCTACCCGGACTTTCGTCATCTCTACCCACTCCACGCGATTTTCCGATTACTATATCAGTTTTTGTCCTCGGTCATCGGTCATTCGTCATTAGGGGTTTGGTGTTGGTTGTTCGTTATTCGTGAATTCCAATTACCCATTCCCTTATTACTTATTACTTAATCCCGATCGCCCCAACGATCGCCGATTTTCCATAAAACTTCGTCCTCGAACCGCACATTTCTACGGAAATCGATCGACCGTCCTTGTGTTGTCCTTGAAAGTGACAGGAAATATTTTTGCTTTGTCCGCGAATGCACTGCTCGATGGTATCGAACAAGCGATCAAAGTCTTCTTTTTCAACCAAAGCTAAAATTGATTCGAGTTCTAACAATTCTTCAAATGAGTAACCAAAAAGCGTTGCTAATTGGTGATTGACGTATAAAAACTTCCCTTCTCGACGAATAATATAAAGTCCTAAATTCGAAAATTGATCGATGGGTTCTTTCGGGTTTGGGTTGGGCTGAGAAGATAAATTTCGTTCGATCGTTGCTGCTGATTCGCTCGAATTGATCGATGTTTTCTCTCTCGCTTTCGGGAACAGATGAGCTGAGGAATTGGCACTCGAACTGGTATGAGAACTTTGGTGTTTGACCAGCAGAGTTGCACTTTCGAGAATAGAGGCAATTGGGTCTGCCAGTAACTTCATAACATGAGCGGCATCGTAGCGAAAATGGGCGGGATGGGAGTGCATTAAAGTGAGAATGGCAAGGAGCGTATGACCGCGAAAAATGGGAACGCAAAGCACGGAACGAGTGGTGTGGGAATAACCCGGAAAAGGTTTCCAGCGCTCGTCGTGGGTGGTATCGGAAATCAAACCAATTTGGCGGTTTTGCTGCACCCAGCCGGCAATTCCGCCGTCGATAGATTTGCCCACTAGGGCGTTGGTGGGAGGCAGCAGCGATGTCATGCGCGTCCCGATGCTCTCGCTCACCGTACCGTCTGGAGCGACTAAGAATAAGTTGCTTTCGTCAGCTTGCGTCAAGTTCGATGCGGTATTTAAAATTTGTTGGGCTAACGATCGTAGCATTAAAGAACCCGTTGCCGTTTTCGAGATGGTAACAAAGCTTCTCAGCAACTCGTTTTGAGCGTGAAAAACCCGTTCTGTCACTTTTAGCTTCGTGATTTCTTGATGCAAATCGGCTAATTTTTCAATCAGCTTTTCTCTCGATAAATCTTGCTCTGTCATCTTTACCCAACTTGGCAGACTTGCCCGAACTGGAAATGCGAGATCTTGTTTCAATTTTATCGCGATCGGATTTTTACTTTGTGTCGCTCGCTTGGAGCGCACTGAATTTGCAGCGTCTATTCTAAAGAATTGGGAGAAAGATACGAGTCGGGGAAGTAGCCCTGACGACCGACCCCAGATTTTAGCCGAGACGCACCCGTTAAAGGGGTTGACGAAACGCTGACGCCGCCGCCCCTCGGTGCGGAATCCCCGATCGATCGCCAATACCGTTTTTTCCCGACACGATGTCTTGTCTGTTGGGCGATCGCGCTATCCGATGCCAGGAAACTTAAAGTGTAGATCGAAACAGGCAGTCAACGCTACTCACTACTTTATCCCTAGATCGCTAGGCAAGATATAGCAGTCGCTATACCCGTTCGCACAAATTTGGGTAAGGGCTTAGCATTTACTCGATTGTCTTGTCCGCTAACCGACAAAGTTTATGCAAATGCGCGAGTTTAGTCTTCGCCCAATCGCCATGTCCTAACTCGAGTGGCTGTTGCTATAGAAACGACCCAGTGAAGTGTTAAGAATCACCGCTCCTTAAGGAGCGGTGATTCGGTCAACTCAGCCTCAAATACAGCCTGGAACTTAAGTTCCAGGCTAATAGCCCAACTCCGTTACAATGGACTGAATCAATGGTCGAAGACCGCTCTGCGAGCATCGCGATTTTTGAAAAATTGGGATTAACCCAAGTTCTCGGAAATCAGTTGCCGATATTGACTTTTTGGCTTGACGCCGCGCAGTTCCCCAACTTTGGCTTTATTTTTGAACAGTTGCAGGGTAGGCGTACCGATGACCCCGGCGGATTCGGCAATTTCGGGATCTTCTTCGATATCAATTTCGATAAAGTGAATCTGACCCTCAAACTCATCGACCACTTTATCTAAAATCGGCTTGAGCATATGGCACGGCCCGCAGGTGGGAGAAACGTATTTGACCACCAATAGGCGATCGCTGTCGTGATACAGTTTCCGCAGGGCGTAGCTGCCGCGATGGCGCATCGAATTGGCATCGAAAGTGGCTTCGGTGTCCGCTTTCGGTGTTTCGGTTTCGGTTTCCACGGGGGGTTGTTCCGATTCCGCTTGGGTATATTCCCGCGCCAACCCGTTCGCCGACAACCAGCGTTCGGCAAGCATCGCTGCCATACATCCGGTTCCGGCAGCCGTAATCGCTTGGCGAAATTCATGGTCTTGCACGTCTCCGGCGGCGTACACCCCTTCCACGCTGGTTTCTACGGAACCGGGTTGGACGGCAACGTAACCCACGGGATCGAGATCGATTTGACCCTGGAAAATTTGGGTATTGGGGGTATGACCGATCGCATAAAATAGCCCGTTCACCGCTAAATCCCCGGCTTCTCCCGTGATGTTGTTCTTGATTTTCAGGCCCCGCAGGAATCCACCTTCCCCATACGCGGCAGTGGCTTCCGTATGCCAATGAACGGTAATTTTCGGGTGGTTGAGGACTCTTTCCTGCATGGCTTTACTGGCGCGCATTTTGTCGCTGCGAACCAGCAGGTGAACGTGGGAACCGTATTTGGTCAGGTAAACGGCTTCTTCGGCTGCGGTGTCGCCGCCGCCAATCACTGCCAGTTCGACGTTTTTGAAGATGGGGGTCGCACCGTCGCAAATGGCACAGGCGGAAATTCCCTGGTTCCAATATTCCGCTTCGCCGGGTAAGTTCAACCGCTTCGCCGTGGCTCCCGTGGCGATAACGATGCTGTGGGTTTTAATTTCTCTTTCTTGGGAACGGACGGTAAACGGACGCTGACTCAGGTCTACGGAAGTTACGTCTTCGGTGATGAGTTCGGCTCCCCACCGCGCCGCCTGTGCCTTCATCCGATCCATCAGTTGCGGTCCGGTAATGCCTTCGGGGAAACCGGGGAAGTTTTCCACTTCGGTGGTGGTCATTAGCTGACCGCCGGGAATGCCCCCCATCTGATACCCTTCAAAGACGACGGGTTTGAGGTTGGCGCGTCCGGCATAGATCGCGGCTGTGTATCCCGCAGGTCCCGATCCGATAATGACTAAGTTTTCGACGGCTGGGCTACTCATCTTTACTGAACTCATAACGACTTCGTATAAAAATAGTATACTGAAAAATTGTATAAATTGTATAAAAAGTATAGAGGTTTGGGGTTTGTAGGGGTGCGATCGCAGCCCTGAAGGGGATAACCCGCATTTTAGTTAACGTTGATTCGCTCTAACCAGGATTGGCTGCCATCGACGGTTAAAACGATTTTGTTGTAGGGTTCGTCTTCGAGTTCTAACACCAAGTAGTCGCGATCGCGGGTGACGTACCAAAATTCTTTTCCTCGAGAGGTATAGTAAGTTCCGGCTTTGATGACTCGGGGGATGAAGGTTCCCGGCGCGCGCAGTTCCATCCAGCTACTCGGAGGTTCTTCGTTGCTCGCTTGCCGGATATGCGCCAAGGGAATTTCTAGAGTTTTCTCCCAGGTACACCCCCAAAGTTGCTCGAACCACTCCCACTCAATAATAAACTTGTCGCCGACAATACTGAGAATCATCTATTAACATTCTCCCAAACGATTTGCAATTTAAACCCCGATTTCTAGTCTTGGAATTGCGTAAATTCTCGATCGAATTTTGCCCCTGTTAAATTGGGCAAAGTTTGCTGAATAGGCTTCTTGTTGCATTCCAACATGGCGATCGCGCATTTGCCAATATGATACGCCATATTTACAGGAACGGCATTGCCAATTTGCTTGTATTGAGAGGTAGAGAAGCTTACAAGGGAATGCTTTTCACAATTGCTCCGTTCGCGAAGCGTCTCCAAAGGAGAATTGCTTGTCAAGTGTCAGTGAAAATTCAAGGGTTTTGCTCAAGACAGCTCCCCCTGCTCAGATCCACCGGAATCTAAAAACATTGCCTTGTAAGGGCTGGGGGGTTAGGTATAAATCTTTTTCCCAGATGTCTAGTAACCAACCCCAAATGACCCATGACCCATGACCCATGACAGCGAAAACTGGCATAGGGCGATCGCGTGTTTTCTGAAAAAAACCGACAATAGAAGTAGAAGTCTCAACTCATCAGCTACGAAAACTCGAATTTGTTACCCCATAGGAGGCACAATTTATGAAAACCTTGACGTGCTGGCTGGTTTTACCGATCGCCCTCGGACTCGTATCGCTGAGTGTCGGTGCTGCCGTTGCCGAAACCATCGAACTCTCCCCCGACTTTGCCGGACTCGAAACCACGACGGGAACCTCTGGCGGGGCGATCGATACTGGAAATTGTGGGTATATCTCTAACACCCCCAACCACCAACTCATTCTGTCCGAGGACTTCGACTACTTGCGCGTGGCTGTCACAGATGCAGAAGGCTTAACCCTCCTGGTTCGCGGTTCCGATAGCGAATTTTGCGCCCCGCGAGATCCCCAACAATCCGGCTACTGGCCCAAAGGGACTTACGAAATCTTCGTTGGCGATCGCGCTAGAGCCGGACATCCTTATACGCTCTCGATTTCGACAACTCCTTAACGGTGCGATTTGGACATCAACGGGTTCACACTTTCAATCGATAACCTATACTCCTAACGGTTTCGATCCGTTTGTTTCCCAGTTTTTTGCGGAGATACCCGGAGATACCCAACATAAACATCGACAATATTAGAACCGGGATCGTAATCGTACCCCCAAACTCGATCGAGCAGTTGTTCTCGGCTGAAGACTCTTCCCGGATGGCGAAAGAACGTTTCTGTGTCAGGCTCGAATATTACCGCGATATAATTTGCTTCTATTTGATTCTTAACAGTAACTATTTGAAAATTTGATCGCGAGTTACCAATGATGTTTGAGTCAAAAACCGAAATTTTGAATCAGGGTTACGTTCGCCAGTTTTATCTTTTTGAAAAGGGTGATCGCCTCAAATACGATCGCGTCTTGAAATTATGGCAAAATGATGCCAAATTTCGATCATTCTTCCTCTCAATTCTCACAGAGGTTCCCTTTGATGCCTATCGCTGGGAAACACCACCCCTGACTGCTGCTACCGCTAACCGCGATTTTGAGTTCGTCCTGGTTAACGATCCGGGACTCGATCGCACCCCCGACCCCCAACCCTTTGCCAGTTATTTCGATACCCAAACCACCAATGGAATTGTAGCCTTTCCCAATCTGGGAAATGATGCGTTTCTCGTGGTTCCTTCTCCCCGAAGCGAAGCGACTGCTTACGGTCATTTAGCTGCTTTTGTCCGCAATGCTTCTCTATCCCAAAATCACGCACTGTGGCAACACGTAGGACGAGTAATGGAAAAACGATTGAACGATCGACCCATTTGGTTGAGTACGGCAGGTGGTGGAGTGTCTTGGCTGCATATCCGCTTGGATTCGTATCCCAAATATTATAACTTTTTCCCTTATAAAAAGATAGATAGCGTGTCGATCCAGTCTTGAACTTTAGTTCAAGGCTGGACTAGCCATTTTTCCCAAATTAGGTCATCAAACAAATCTAAAATTTCGAGATGAAAAAGTAGTGCGATCTAACACTAAACCAACCCAATCACTGCCGTAGTGAATAGCTGTATCTGTAGCAGAAGATCCGCCCCAATTTCCAGAAATAGAATCGTTGTTGACCGTTCCATATAAAGTAGCCATGACCAAGTTACTCCTAAATTAACAATTCTTAAAATATCGCTCTATAGTTAATTACTTTAAATTCCTCAATTGATCGATATTTTTTTAGATCAATCTCGGCATGACATCATCGAGTTTCAGGTCTAAATCCGGGAATAAAAGTGAATGAATACGATCGCCCGATCGATATTGCTGCTGTTCGTATAACTTTCCCTGGAGGTCATTCACCGTAAAAGTAGGCTGTTTGGGATCGCCAATGAAGCGAATTCCCCCCAATCCCCGAAAGTCAACAATCCAATATTCAGGAATTCCCATCAACGCATATTCTTCAACTTTGCGAGCGTAGTCATTTTCCCAGTTCGTGCTGACAACCTCGACAACTAGCTTAATAGATTGTCCGCGCAAAATAACAGGTTCTCGAGACCAATAAGGTTCGTCAATTAAGGCACGTTCGTCGAGAACGATAACATCGGGACGGCGGGCAGTAGCAGCATTGAGATCGGGACGCAAGATACAGCTTTTGGGAATCAGAAATGGTAAGTTTTGCCGATCGATTTCTAAACTGAGTTTACTCGCCAGTTTTCCAGCAACGGCTTCATGAGGTCCCGTAGGTTCCATATCGATAAGTTCTCCATCTGCGAGTTCGTAGCGCGAACGATCGCCGTATTGCCGAACAAAGGTTTCAAACGTAAGAAGTTGGGAAGGAGTATAGGTCATGAGAATGAGTTTCGGTTATAGATCATGAGTAAAGGTGAAGAATTGAGGCCATAAATTATTAGTTAGTTTGAAAAATATTGAACCCAGGATTCGTTCGAAAAAAGGTTATTAGATATTGGTTAAGTTTTAGCTCGAATTTTTGTCAACTCTGCCGCTAAGGAAATTGCTGCTTTCATACTCGAGGCATCGGCAATGCCTTTTCCGGCAATATCAAATGCCGTGCCGTGATCGGGGGAAGTGCGAATAAAAGGCAAACCGATCGTCGTATTCACCGCCCGATCGAACGCCATTAATTTAACTGGAATTAACCCCTGATCGTGATACAATGCCAAATAGCCATCGTGCGCTGAAGCATTGCCACCAAACCAGGCTTGACCCGGTTTCACCCACATCGTATCCGGAGGAATTAAACCGTCGATTTGGACGTGAGGAAGCCGATCGCGTTGTGCGATCAACCAATCCGTCAACCACTCTTTTTCCTCCGTTCCTAATTGTCCCTCTTCTCCACTGTGAGGATTCAATCCGGCGATCGCGATTTTGGGTCGATCGATCCCGAAATTTTTCTGCAAACAATCCAATAACAAATTGAGTTTTCGGGTCATCAATTCTGGGGTTAGCGTAGTAGAAACTTTAACGAGAGGAATGTGGGTAGTTGCTAGCAAAGTTCGCAACGTCCAACCCGTATGGGGCGATCGAGCAACGAATAGCATCCCGAACTTTTCTACCCCCGCTTTTTCGGCTAACAATTCCGTTTGACCCGGATATTCATGTCCCGCCAATTTCCATAGAGATTTAGCGATCGGTCCGGTAACAATGCCTTGAAATTCTCCCGCTAAGGTTCGCGCAATTGCCGTTTCTAAATATGCAAAACTTGACGCCCCACTTTGGGAATTTCCGATACCCGGCGTGAAGCAACTGTCCCCAGTTTCGACCTCAAGAATCTCCAAATCGTCGGGGTTCGCAACTCCCTGTCCTCGATCGCGCAGTTGCCTATAAGTTTGTACCAAGACCGAGCGACTGCCCACAATTGTCATCGGACAGATAGAAGCGATCGCGCGATCGCCCAACGCTTTCAACACCACTTCCGGTCCAATTCCCGCCGGATCGCCCAAGGTTATCGCAATTCGAGTCACGGCTTTCTCCTCGATCGTTCGATCTAAAACAGTACGATAATTACGATAATTAGGGTAACGCCATTCTCGATCGATCCTATGGTTCGACCCCTCCTCTCCGAATCTATCATCTACCCCGAAAGC